>NZ_SOGH01000031.1:0-380712 GCF_004402305.1 Cryobacterium sp. TMB3-10
TGGGTTACCGGTCCCGCAGTGGGCTGGGCGCGGAGTCGTTGGCCTGGCGGTTGGGGGCGTCGCACCAGAATGATCTGCTGATCGGGCTGACCGGCACGTCGGTGCCGGAAATGAAACGGCGGGTGAGCCTAGGTGAGAAGGTCGCCCCGCGGATGCTGGGCGGCACGGTCCTCGAGCCCGAGTTCCCGTTCGTTGCCGCGGCACTGAGCGCCGGGGAGATCGGCATCGACGCGGCCGAGAACATCGTGAAGGGCCTGGCCGACTACAAGGTGCACGGCCGCTTCGACGCGGACCAGTCGCTGGTGGACGGCGGTGAGGCCGAGCTGGTGGAATCCGCGACCGGGTCGGTATTCGGCCGCACCCCCGGCCCCGGCGACACCAACACCGCCACCAACACCGCCACTCACACCGACACCGACGGTGCCGGGCCTGCCTGCACGGGACCGATCGCTCGTCTGGGTGCGTCGGCGGGGTTCACGTTCCCGGCGGACCGGATCCGGGAGATGGCGGCGACGTGGCAGGCGGTGTTGAACCCGGACGGGGCCGCGCCCACCGCGGAGATCCTCGAGGCCAAATCCACGTTCTCGTTCGGCAAACTCAGCCAAGGCCTGCACCCGCTTCGCGGTGGGGTGACGCCGGAGCTCAAGGGCATCATGCAGACCCTGTTCAACACGTTCCAGTCCGCGCGCAGCGCTCCCGCGTTCCCGTCCGCGGAGGAGCAGCAGCGTATCGAGGCCGGCGAACTCGTGCCCGGCGAGATCCTCGACGAACGCGACGGCGGTCAGAAACGCGCCGACATCCTCCGCGGCATCCTGGTCCAGGTCGCCCAAGACCCCCGCACCCCGACCATGGGCGGGATGCCGCCGACGGTGATGGTGCACGTGAACGCAACCGACCTGATCAACGGGGTCGGGGTCGGTTGGATCGACGGCGTCGAGGGCCCCGTCTCGATGAAGACGATCAACCAGATGGTCGACAACGGCGGCTTCCGGCCGATCTTCTTCGGCGGCACCGGCGCCGTCCTCGCCCTCGGCGACAAGGTCCGCTGCTTCACCCCGCTGCAACGCAGGGCGATCACCGCCCGAGACGGCGGCTGCATCATCCCCGGCTGCACCTGCCCACCGCAATGGACCGAAGTCCACCACGTGAAGCCGTGGCAAAACGGCGGCCCAACCAACGTGAGCAACGGGGTTTTGCTGTGTTGGCGCCACCACCACAACATCGACACCTCGGGGTGGCACATCCGCATGGTCCTGGGCATGCCCGAAGTCAAAGCCCCACACTGGATCGACCCCACCGGCACCTGGCGAAAACCACCCCAACACCGGGCCCACGACCCCAAAACCCGCCGACAAGACGAGTAGCCACGGCACCTCGACTCGTGGGCGCCGGGTCAGGTCAGGTCAGGCCAGGGCGAGGAAGAGCTTCTCCAGCTCGTCCACGGTGAGTGATTCGGCGTTGTCGGGGTCCGCGATGCAATCCCGCATCGCCGAGGAGACGATCGTGAACCCGGCCCGGTCGAGAGCGCTCGACACCGCGGCCAGCTGTGTGACGACATCCTTGCAGCTACCGCCGGCCTCGACGGCAGTGATGACCGCACTCAGCTGCCCCTGCGCGCGACGCAGCCGGTTGAGCACTTTCTTCTGGTTCACGGCACGCTGGTCGTCGGTCACGACCGTCGTCACTGGAGTCGACTCGGTCATGACCGGATCCCGTCCAGCGCCGTGGGCAGGCCGGCCTGCTGCCAGGCGTTCATGCCGCCGGTCACGTTGACGGCCTCGACTCCGTTGCGTTCAAGGAATGCGGCGCCCTGCAGGCTTCGGCCTCCGGCTGCGCAGATGACGTAGACGGGGCTGTCCCGCGGTACCTCGTCCAGCCGTTCGCTCAGTTCACCCAGGGGAATGGGGATGGCACCGGCCGCGTGACCGGCCTCGAATTCGTAGGGTTCGCGCACATCGACCACGACGGGATCGGAAAGGGCTGCGAGTTCGGTAACCGAGATGTCGGTCATGTGGGGTCCCTTCGGAACGGAGAGCGGGGCACGACGGTATACCCCTGAGGGTATCAGAAGATGGGGGCAGGTTGAGAGGAGGTCGCCCCAGTACCCTAGACACATGCCCGCCGTTCAGAGCCGCCTCACAGTTCGCCTGTTCGCGACCCTGGTGTTCTTCAGCGTGTTGGCCGGCCAGTTCTGGCGAAACCTGCTCGGCTGGTGGGGCTTCGGCGCCATCGCCGTGTTCATTCTGGTCGGCAGCATCGGTCTCCTCGTCTCCCTGAAGCCCGAGTGGACCTGGCGCGGCTTCCCGAAGTCCCTGGCCGCGTTCATGCTCGTCGCCACGGTGTCCCTCGCCTGGTCGGCATATCCAGGGGCGAGCGCGATCGGTATCACCCTGCAGTGGATCACCACGATCACCGCCCTGTTCCTGGCGCTGTGCCTCACCTGGGCCGAGCTCCTGCGCACACTCGCGGTCGCTCTGCGGTGGATCCTCGGCCTCTCGATACTCTTCGAGATCGTCGTCGCCGTGTTCATCGGCCACGCGGTGCTCCCGTTCTGGGTTGAATACACCGGCAAGATCCCGGCCGCGTTCTACTGGTCGCGCGGACTGCTGCTGGAGGGCGGCCCGATCGAGGGCATCGTCGCCAGCCGCAACCTGCTCGGCTTCATCGCCCTGCTGGCACTGATCGTCTTCGCCGTGCAGCTCTTCGCCGGCACCGTGGCCCGCGGCCGCGGCATCGCCTGGGTGACCGTGGCCCTCATCATGCTGTGGCTGACCCGGTCGGCCACAGTGTCCGTCGCCCTCCTCGCCGTCACCATCGCCCTGCTCTTCACGCTGTGGGCCCGCCGGCTGCCGCCGATGGGCCGGCGCCCGCTCTACCTGAGCGCCGCCGCGGTCCTGGCCGCCGTGGTGGTCGGGCTCGTCGCGTTCTCGCCCACACTGCTTTCGATGCTCGGCAAGAGCGAAGACCTGACCGGACGTTTCGACATCTGGGGCCGGGTCATCGATCTCGCCGGCGAACGCCCCCTCGTGGGCTGGGGCTGGGTGAGTTACTGGGTACCGTGGGTCGAACCATTCGACGGCCTCGCGGTGCGCAAAGGCGTGCAATACCTGCAGGCCCACAACGCCTGGCTGGATGTCTGGCTCCAACTGGGCATCCTCGGCCTGATCATCTTCGCCGCGCTCACCCTCTCGACCCTGTGGCGGTCCTGGTTCCTGGCCGTCGACAGGCCCCGCCTGGGCATCGCCGACACTGAAACCTACGCCGTCTCCTCGATCCTGCCCCTCCTGCTCACGGTGGCGCTGCTCGCGCAGAGCCTGGCCGAAAGCCGGATCCTCGTCGAATCCGGCTGGGTGCTTCTCGTGATCCTGGCCGTGCGGTCCAAGCGTCCCGGCGCAGACGCGGAGCTGCTCGGCCTGGGCCGGCGATGACCGGCCCCGCACGGCCCCCCTACGTTCCTGACGCCATCACCGCGGTGCTCGCATCGCCGCGGTTCAGCGCAACCCTCACTCACCTGATCCTCGGGTTCGCCTTTTCAACACACCTGCTGCGCAGCCTGATGGGCTGGCCGGGCCTGCTCGCCGCACTGGTGTGTCTGGTCGTGCTTGCGACAGCCTCCATGATCGCCCGGCGGCAGAGCATTGAGTGGCACGGCCTGCTGCCCCTGTCGATCCTGGTCTTCCTGGTCTGGTGCGCACTGTCGGTGCTGTGGAGCGGGTATGCGCTGCAGACCGTCAGCGGCGTCGCCTACCAGCTGGCCTTCGCGTTCCTGGCGATCTACGTCGCCCTGGTGCGCGACACCATTCAGATCGTTCGAGCCACCGGCGATGTGCTCAGGCTGCTCCTCGGGCTGTCCCTGGCCCTCGAAGTGCTGTCCGGACTGCTCCTGGATCTTCCGATCGCATTCCTCGGCGTGCAGGGCAACATCACCATGCTCGGCCCCATCCAGGGCGTTTTCGGGTCGCGTAACGCCCTCGGCCTGGTATCCCTGATCGCCGCGATCAGCTTCATCATCGAGTTGCGGTCCCGCTCCGTACGACCGGGCCGCGCCGCCGCCTCGATAGCGCTGGCCCTGCTCGGCCTGCTGCTGACCCATTCCCCGGTGTTCGTCGTCGTGGCGAGCGCCGTCGGCATCGCCGCGCTGGCCCTGTACTGGCTGCGCCGCACCCGAGCCGAGGACCGCTGGCTGCTGCAGCTGAGTCTGCTCGGCGCCACGGTGCTCGCTGCCCTGTTCGCCTTCGTCGGCCGCACCGGCATCATCGACCTGCTCAACGCCGGCAGTGAATTCGAGACCCGGTCATCGCTGTGGCGCGAGATGTGGCGGCTGGTGGAGGTCCATCCACTCGAGGGTTGGGGCTGGACCGGGATCTGGCCACAGGACGTCAGTCCGTACGGCTGGCTCGACTTCGTCACCGGTAGCCGGCACTCCTCCGCCCTCAACGCATTCCTCGACGTGTACTTCCAGGTCGGCCTGGTCGGGTTCCTCTCATTCGTGGTGTTGGTGGCACTGGCCTTCATCAGGTCATGGCTGCTCGCCTCGAACAAGAAGCCCGTGGTGTACGTCTGGTCGCCGCTGGTCCTGGTGGTGCTTCTGGTCACCTCGGCGGCCGAGAGTACCGTGCTGGTCGAGTTCGGCTGGCTCCTGCTGTTGATTTGCTCCGTCAAGGCCGCGCAGGGCCAGAGCTGGCGCCGACTGCTATCGCCCAGCCCGCGCAACGAACTGATCTGATCTGATCTGATCTGATCTGCCCGGCTCCCCCACGGGTCAGCGGATCGTGGAGATGGTCAGCGTGGCGGTCGTACCGTCTGATGCGACATAGGACCCGCTCGACTGCGGCACCAGGATGTCGGCGTACCGTGCGGCCCAATCATTCGAGCAGCGCCCATCGGTCAGCACCAGGGTCGCGCTCGCCTGCCGGGCCGCCACCGGGTCGAGGGCTCCTCCCGCGGCGACGATGGCGTTGACCGCGCCGAAATCCTCCGGCCACGCCATCCCGTAGTGGAAGTACGCGATGGGGACCCCCGCGGTGACCTTCACGACCCGCGGATCCAGGCACGGGCCCACGATAAGCAGCGTCCCCGGACTCTCCGAAGCCGATTCCCTCGCGAGGCCGGCCGCAACCCGGTACCGGTCGGAGTCCGTGTCCATGAGAGCCCTGGCCTGGAACGCGCCGGCGAAGCGGACGAAGTCCCCCATCGACACGAACGCCAGCACGGCCACCACCGCGAACCCGGCCAGGCCCACCCACCGACCCACCGATAGGGCCCGAAGGTCCCTCGCCACCAGCACCAGCACCGGAAGGATGGTGGCGGCAATAAGGAAGAACATATCGATCCACAGCCGGTACGGTTCCGCGTTGGCGCCCCACAGGTCGTTCGACGCCAGCAACAGCCAGGCCGTCGCGCCGCCCAGCGCGTAGGCGGCCCATTCGGGTCGCCGCCGGATCAGGCCCGCGATCGCGATCCCGACCAGCGGCACGATCAGAACGGTGCCTCCCAGCAGGCCCGCGGCTGCCGGCACCCCGAGCTGGGAATTCGACGCAACCCTGTACAACAGGAACGGGTCACCAGCGGCCAGCCCGCCGACCGTCGCAGCGATCTGCGGCGAGGCCCCGAGCGCCGCGGCACCGAAAAACAGCACGACGACCCCCCTCGTTCGCACAATCAGTACCCCCAATCCGGGCGCCATCGGCAGCAGTCCGAACACGAGGGCGGGCAGCTGGCCGAACTCGGCGGCGACCCGCGGACCCCAGACGAAGAGCACCGGGATCAGGCCGATGCTGACAACAGCGAGAATCAGCCAGCGCCCGCTGACGATAGTCAGCACGGCGAGTACCCCGGCAAGGAAATACACCGCGGCGATGAAGGAGTAGGTCTGCACGTTTGCGAGCAGACCGATCACCAGGCTGAGCCCGATGGTGCCGAACAGGCGCACGCGCTGTCCGTGCGGCCGCCACCAGAGCCAGCCGAGACTGAGCAGCACCATCCCCGCAATCGACAGGGAGACGGCTTCACCGTTGAGCGGATGCAGCACCGCGAACGGACCCCAGAGCACGGCGTGGGACGCCAATTCGGTGTACCAGCCGTCGCCCTGGAACGCTGCGAAGGTTCCCAGCAGGAACGGAATCGGGGCCAATAGGCCCATCCACCACCGGTTTCCGGCCGTAATGAGCACCGTGGCGAGCACGGCGACCAGCACCAGCTGCGCCACCAGGCCGGTGATGTTCCACGCGGTGATCGGCGTCAGCCCGAACGCCCGCGCTACCAGTCCCGCGAACTCGTAGTACGCCCGCGGGTACGTGTTCGACCCGGTCTCGGTGTCCGGCTCGACGTCCTGGAACTGCCCCTCAGAAAAGTTCGTGACAATTGCCAGGTAGCCCAGTTGATCGTGCTCGAAGAAGGCACGAAACCGGTTAATCGACCAGCCGGGATTCGCCAGGTACATGCCGGCCTGCGTGGCCGCGAACACGGCCACCGCCACCAGAACACTCGCGCCGCACGCCAGCCACCCGCGTACGGATGTCCCCGCCGACCGTTCAGAGTCCACTGGCTCGCCCTTCCGGTGCCACGTGTGATGCTGTGTCGGTGAACTTAGCGGGCGATCGAGATCCGCGCTTCCCCCTATAACGGGATTTCAGGAGCGGGGACTGAGAAGTCTAAGCTGGCATTTCACGAATCCGCGGATGCGCTACGGCTCGCCAGGCCCGCCGCCCGCACCATCCGCTGAACAAGTGCAGCTACAATCTTGCGAGCTCTCCGGCCGCCCCGCGCGGGAGAGAGCACACAGTCCCTGACGCAGTCAAGTGATCGGAACCAGTTCGAGTGAGTCAAAAATTTCCTGCTGACCTGAGCGAGTTCACGGTCCCCGGCCACAGCCGCGGAATCATCGACGCCCTGTCGTACCGGTACCTTCTGCGGCTGCTGATCCGGAAGGGCACCCTCACCCGCTATCACGGGTCGGTTCTCGGTTGGGTGTGGTCGTACGTCAAGCCCGCCGCCCAGTTCCTGGTGTTCTACCTGGTCTTCGGGTTCTTCCTCGGGCTCAACAAGGGGATCGACAACTTCCCGATCTATCTCTTCTCCGGCATGATCGCGATCAACCTGTTCGGCGAGGCCTTCGGCAACGCGACCAGGTCGATCGTCGACAACACCGCCCTGGTGCAGAAGATCTATCTGCCCCGGGAACTGTTCCCGATCTCCGCCGTGATCGTCGCCTTCGTGCATTTCCTCCCGCAGGTCTTGATCCTGGTCGTCGTCTGTTTGTTCGCGGGCTGGGTACCCACCCTGGTCGGCATCGCGAGCATCATCCTCGGCATGCTCATCGTCGTCACCCTGGCCATCGGTCTCGGACTGTTCTTCGGGGCCATCAACGTGGCGTTCCGCGACGCGCAGAACCTCGTCGAACTGATCCTCCTCTTCGCGACCTGGACCTCCCCGGTGCTGTACGCGTGGACGATGGTCGCCGACAAGGTCTCACCCTGGGTCTTCAACCTCTACCTCTCCAACCCGCTCACCTCCGCAGTTGAGTTGTTCCACGCCGGCTTCTGGTTCAGCACCACAACGGGCTCCCTGCCCCAGCCGCCGCACCTGGCCGCGTTCAGCCTGATCGGCCTGCTGATTTCGCTCATCATCCTTGCTATCGGGCAACTCGTCTTCAAGCGTCTGGAGGGGCACTTTGCCCAGAACCTCTGATCCGGCCTTGCCGCGCATCATCATCGACGGCGTCGACAAGACCTTCATCCTTCGGCACACCCACTCGTTCAAGGAATCGTTCATCGCCAAGCTTCAGAAGAAGAAGACGACGACAAGTTTCTCCGCGCTTTCCGACATCGGTTTCACCGTTCAGGAGGGCGAATCCGTGGCCCTGCTGGGCTACAACGGCTCCGGAAAGTCCACCCTGCTCAAGCTCATCTCCGGGGTGATGCGACCCGACTCCGGCCGGATCCTCACCCGCGGGCGGGTCGCCGGCTTGATCGAGGTCGGTGCCGGGTTCCACCCCGATCTCTCCGGCCGGGAGAACGTGTACCTGAACGCCGCGATTCTCGGCATGAACAAGGACGAGATCGACCGCCGGTTCAACGACATCGTCGAATTCTCCGAGATCGGCGAGTTCATCGACACCGAGGTCAAGCACTATTCGTCGGGCATGTTCGTCAGGCTGGCGTTCTCCGTGGCGATCCACACCGAACTGGACATCCTGCTGGTCGACGAGGTTCTGGCCGTCGGTGACGCCCCTTTCCGCGAGAAGTGCAAGAAGAAGATCCAAGAGCTCACCGATCAGGGTAAGACCATGCTCGTGGTGAGCCACGATGTCGATATGGTCACCCAGGTCTGCAAACGGGGGATCGTGCTGCGCGACGGCAAGGTCTGCTTCGACGGCGCCGTCAACGACGCTGTCGCCTCGATGCAAGGGAACGGTGCGTAACGCTGTGACGGCCCAGAGCGCCGACGAGGAAGCAGACCAGAAGTCCTCTGGCTTCATCCTCATCGTCGCGGCCACCGGAATCGTGGGCATCGCGGGGTACGTCATCACCTGGCTGGTGCCCGCCGTGATCGGCGTCGGCCCGTACGCCGTGTTCGCCGTGTTCTGGTCGTTCATCTTCCTCGTCGCCGCGGCGCTCTCAGGCATCCAGCAGGAGGTCACCAGGGCGACGCATCCGCGCGACACCGGCAACACCAGCTACCGCAACCGAGCAGGCGTCTTCGCTGTGGCCGCGTTCCTGGTCGTCCTGGCGCTCGTGCTGGGCACCGCCCCGCTCTGGCAGGCTCAGGTCTTCCCCACCGACGGCTGGTCGCTGGTCGTGCCGTTGGCGGTCGGCGCCGCCTCCTACGTGCCCCTCGCGGTGCTGGCCGGGTCGCTCTACGGCATCGGCCACTGGAAGGCCCTCTTCGGCCTGATCGTCGTTGAAGGTGTGCTGCGGCTGGTGCTGATCGGGATCGCGCTGGCCTTCCTGCCCGGTTCAGTTCCGCTCGCGTGGGCTGTCGCCATCCCGTTCCCCGTCACCGTGCTGGCCATCTGGCCCTTCGCCAGGTCCCGCGTCGTCGGCAAGACCCAGCTGGACGTCGCGCTGCCTGCTCTCACCTGGAACGTCGTGCGCACCATCGTCGCAGCCGCGTCGATGGGCCTGATGGTCAGCGGGTTCCCGCTCGTGCTCAGCCTCACCTCACCGGCGGTGCCCGCCGCCGAACTCGGCCTCGTCATTCTCGCGGCCACCCTGACCCGGGCTCCGCTGATCGTCGTGGGGATGGCCCTGCAGAGCTTCCTCATCGTCTTTTTCCGCGGTCGACTGGACCGGTTCTGGCGATCGCTGCTGCAGCTCGAGGCCCTGGTCCTGGGTCTGGGCGCCGTCCTGGCCGTCCTCGGCTTCCTGGCCGGTCCCGCCGTGTTCGCCTTCCTCTTCCCCGGCCAAAGCGTGCCAGAGGGCTGGGTCATCGCAACCTTCGTGGCCTCCTCCGCGCTCGTCGGTGCGCTGTGCGTGAGCGCTCCCGCGGTGCTCTCCCGCAACGCGCACAGCGCCTTCACCGCCGGCTGGGTCGTCGCCGCCCTCACCACCGTGGTCTGCCTGCTGCTGCCCGTCGACTTCCTCGAGCGCACCATGCTCGCGCTGCTCGTCGGACCGGCCGCCGGCGTTCTCCTGCACGGCGTGTACCTCGCCGTCGCACGGAACGGCGAAGCCGCACCCGTCGCCCCTGACGCGCTGGTCACTGACTGATGTCAGTCCCTCCCCTGCCGACCACCTCGACGAAAGACACCTCCGCCATGAACCGCACCGGCCCGCACAGGCTCGCCGATCTCAAGTGGCTGGCGCTGACCGCTCTGACCGTCGGTGTGCTCGCACTGGTTCCCCTCATCTGGAACCGACGGTTCTATTTCCAGGACGACTCGGAGAACGGCGCCTTCGGCGTCTGGTACCACATCGGACAGAATCTCCTGGCCGGAAAACTCCCGGTCCTCAACCCGTCGGTATGGTCAAGCGGCAACTACCTGGCAGAGGGTCAGTGGGGCACCTGGAACCCGCTGATCATGCTCATCGGCGTCGGCGCGTACCTCGGCACCAACGCGGTGCTGTTCATGACAGTTCTGAAGGTGCTGCTCCTGATCATCGCGGGCTGCGGCGTGTACCTGCTGGCCCGGTCCTACCGTGCCGCTCCGCCACTGGCCTACGTGGCGGGTTTCGCCGTCACCCTCAACGGTTTCACCATCTACTTCGACGCCCCATCCTGGGTCACCGGTCTGCTGGTCTGGGCGCTGATTCCCTCCTTCTGGGTCGCGCTGCGGCGGCTCACCCAGCGTTCGGCGAACCCGCTGCCCGCCTTCCTGGTCGGCTATCTCATCGTCACCGTCGGCTACGTGCAGGGTGTCTTCGCCATCGGCTTCGTGCTTCTCGCCGTCGGCGTCGACTGCCTCATCCGCCGGCACTGGGCCAAAGCCATGCGCGTCGTCGGCGTCGGCGTCGCGCTGGTGCTCGTGGCCGTCACGGTCTTCCTGCCCGGCGCGCTGACGGGGTCGGTCACCAACCGTGCCGTGAACATCGTCGGCAACGACGGCATGATGAGCGTGGACCTGGGCGGCATCTTCAGCTCCACCATCGCCACGGGCTACCCGCAGGTGAGTTCCTGGTGGTGGTCCGGGCCCACCGCGACCAGCCCGGTGGTCTACATCGCCTGGTTCCTGCCGGTGCTGTTCTTCGTCGATTGGCGCAAGGCCCTGCAGAACCGCGCACAGGTGCGGGACCTGACCATCGTGATGAGCCTGTCCCTGCTCTACGTGCTCCTGCCGACCGTGATCGGGCCGCTGCGCTATCCGGTGCGCTTCATGCCGTACTTCGCCCTCACCCTGATTGTCCTCACCGTGGTCGCCCTCAGCCGGGCTGGCGTGCCCCGGCCGGGCCGCAACCGGATCTTCGGCGCCGCCGCCGTGATCATTGCCGCGGTCTACCTGTCCTGGGCCCAACTTCCGCCGCACTATCTCGCCCTCATCTTCAGCGGCCTGGTGGCCATCCTCGGTCTCGGCGCAATCTGGTGGTTGATGCGCCGGCGCCCCGAACACAGCTCGGTCTGGCCGACCGTGGCCGCCGTCGCCGTCGCCGTCAGCCTGGTGCTGACGGCTGCCCAGCACTACGACACGCGCTCAAGCCCGCTGTCGATGAACAACGTGCCCGCCGACACGAGCATCGCCAAGGGCGTGCTCGAAGGTATCGAAGGCGACGTGATCGTAGTGGGCGACCCCCTCATCTACGGGGCCGACCCCGCGGCCTGGCGGGAGACGCTGATGGCCAACATGTGGTACCTCAGCCCGGCCCAGGTGCAGAACCGCTACCAGCTCATCGGGTTCGCCGCGTACAACTCGGCGCTCTGCCTGCAATACCTGGGCGGCACCTGCCCCGAACTGCTCACCACCCTCTTCGAGCCGCGCGAGGCGACGGGGCTGCTCCTGGTGGACCAGCTCTCGATCGACAACATCCAGATTCTCAAGGCCGCGTTCGACGACGACGACGACGAATGGCGCACACCCCCCGCCGGGTGGAGCATCGAGCGCGACACCGGACTGACCGTGGTCTGGAGCCGGGACGAACCCGTCGGTTTCGCCGGTGACGTGGTGTGGAGCAGCGACGGCACCAGCGTCGAGACCCTGTCCCAGACGGACACCTCCGTCACCATGAAGGTGCTCTCAGCGCCCGCTGACGGGGGCACGGTGGCCCTGAGCCGCTTGGCTTGGCCCGGATACTCGGCCGAGAACGCCACGCTCAGCACGGCGCCTGTGGACGGTTTCCTCCTTGGGGTGGATATTCCGCAGTCGTCGGTCGGCGAGGTCGTCACCGTCACCTTCCAGCCGCCGGGCTGGGCCATCGAGGTGACCGCCTGGTTGACCGCGCTGGCGGGCATCCTGATCTGGACGCTACTCGTCTCGGTCGGCCGACTGCGCCGCCGCTCCACTGCCGCCGCCTAGCCCCACGCAGGCGCACGAGAGCCCCGGCTGGATATCCAGCCGGGGCTCTCCTCTGTGCAGTGCGGACCGTGCGACGAACGCGTCAGACCTACTGAGGCGACGTCCGGGGGAACACGACGGCCGGGTTGAACCGGATTCCGGCCAGCAGGCGACCGTACATCCGGCGCTGCAGCTTGCCGGCGACCCGGCCCCGCCGCATCATCAGGGCCACCCGGGCGCACAGGTACAGGTAAGCGAAGAGACTCTGGTGGTGCAGCCTGAAGGACGCCTCGTTGCGGATGCCGTAGGCGAATTTCCACGCATTGGCGTCATCGATCAAGCCGAAGTTGACGCCCTTGTTGTCGCCCATGTCGTGCACGACAACGCTGTCGAGGACCTGCACACCCGGGCAGGCTCGGGTGATGCGCAGGGTGTACTCGTGGTCGTCGAACCAGATGAAGTACTCGGAGTACGGCAGGCCGTGCTTCTCGATCACCCAACGGGGAATGAGCACCGACACGAAGGAACAGCTCTTCACCGTCACCGAACGCTGACCCTTGGACACGAGCCTGGCCCAGTCCCAGGTGGGTTCAGGGTTGTTCATCTCGCAGATGGCGCCGTCGATGTAGTTGACCAGCGAGCAGGAGAACGGCACCTCGGGGCCGAGCTCGGCGACGGCGGCGACGAAGCCGTCACGCAGCTTCTCGAGGGCGTCGGGCTGCGGGTAGCAGTCGTCGTCCATGATCCAGACGAAATCGGCGCCGAGCTGATAGCCGCGCTCCATGCCCGCCGAGAATCCGCCGGCCCCACCGGTGTTCGTGGGCAGGGACATCACCTCGAGCGGGATGCTGGTCGTCAGCTGACCGAGGTACTCCGCGGTGCCGTCGGTCGACGCGTTGTCCACGATGATGAGGCGGGTGGGCGCGAAGGTCTGGGCTTCGATGGAGGCGATCACCGTCTTGAGCTTCGCGACCCTGTTGAAGGTGACGACGACGGCGCTTACTTGATCCATAACTCGAACAGCTTTCCGGCCCAATCGTGGGCGCTTTCATACTCGGTGAATTCCTGGGCCAGGGCGACTTCTCGACGCCAGACGTCTGTTCGATAATCCTCTGAGCCGGCCATCCGGGTGACGATTTCGCTCGCCTCGGTCAGGAACAGGCCGGGGTCGCGGGACACCAGGGCGTCGGGCACGATGACGGTGCGCTGGGAGCCGACGTCGGTGGAGATCACGGGCACACCCGCTGCCAAGGCCTCCAGCGTGGTGAGGGTGAGTCCTTCGTT
This sequence comes from Cryobacterium sp. TMB3-10, assembly GCF_004402305.1. NCBI lineage: Bacteria > Bacillati > Actinomycetota > Actinomycetes > Micrococcales > Microbacteriaceae > Cryobacterium > Cryobacterium sp. TMB3-10. Next base: position 13,211 of record NZ_SOGH01000031.1, read on the forward strand.
CTGCGAGCTCAGGACGAGGCAGTCGATCCGGGCGAGGGTATTGCTGACCGGAGATCCCTCGTCCACCCATTCGACCAGGCTGGACAGCTTGTGGCTGTCGATGTCCCGCCGGACGAACTGCTCGAGTTCGCCGCCACCCTGGATCACCACCCGGATGGTCAGCCCCTCGACGTCCTGAAGCTCCCTGACCAACTTGGTGAACAGGTAGGGACGCTTCTGCGCCGCGAAGCGGCCGATGAAGCCCAGAGTCAGCACCGACTCATCGACGCGCGCACGCGCCACCTCGGCGACCGACCCCGTTGTGGTGAGACCGATCAGGGGCGCCAGCGCCACCTTCGCCGGGTCCACGCCCTGCACCCGAACGAACCAGTCCTGCAGCTGCGGCGAGATCACGTGGTGCACGTCGATGAACTCGTCCAGGGCCGCGCCGATTGCCGGGTAGCCACCGCCGTTGTATTCGAGGATGTGATGGGTGGTGGCCACGTGCAGCCCCGGGATGCGGTTGCGCAGCCACGGCAACCGGTCGTAGAGCCACCGGCTGTGGTGCACGAATGCGCCACGGATGTCGAAGTTCGTGGCGAGGGCCTCGAGCACCGGTTCTGAGTGCTCTGGCTGGTTGACCGGGTGCGTCAGTGTGAGAACGATGGCACCGTCCAACTCGGCCTTGGTGATCCACGGGTGCGTCGAGGGCACATCGGTGATGACGATGGGTCGCAGCCCGCTGTTGCGGGCGAGCGCTATGGACTCCATTGCCCAGCGCTCTGCACCGCCCAGCTCGAGCCAGTGCAGGCCGATGATGACGGCGGGTTCCAGGTCGGTCGCGGTGCCGCCGGTCGGCACGCCGGTCAGGTCGACAACGCGGCGCGCCACGACGGTGGAGTTCAGCGAGGACTCACGTCCGCGCAGCAGCCACTGCCGCAGCCGGTCGTACTCGAACGGGTACCGCCGTTCGATGCCGCCGCGCAGCCGCCAGTACAGGCTGGCCCGCCCGACGGTCGCGGTGGATCCGGGTTCGCGCTCGGCGTCGATCACGATGTTGCGAACCCCCGTTTCCGGGTCGGTCAGCCAGCTCTTGCGGGTGTGGGTGTAGTGCGGGTGCGGCGAGCCGGCCACGGTGCTCACGATGGTGAACTCGGCCACTCTGGTCGCTTCGGCGGTGACCTTCTCGTGCCGGGTGCCGGCATCCGTCAGGTGCGCCCCGAGGCCCGGGCGGTTGATGTGCACCACGATGCGCAGGCGGGCGCCCGGATTGTCGAGGGCGTGGAAGTTGGTCGCGGAGACCAGCAGCGCCAGCTGCCGCTCGGTCAGCGCAGACCCGAGCTTCTCCGCCGCCGGGGCTGAGAGGTCGGCGGTGAACAGTGCGGGACGACCGAAGGCCGTCGAGAGAAGGTCAGACATGGTGAAGAGGGTACTTTCACTTCGCTTGGCTGGCAGGAGTCGATGCCCGGTAGCACCGTCGACTCCCGCAGCCGACCGGATCAAGCACGTGGTGCCTCGATGCCGGCCTGTTTGATGGGCACGTCGTCAACGGCGCGTTCGGGGATGTTCTGGAGGGACATGCGTCGCATGGCGCGGCGGGCCGGTTCCTCGACCCACTTCCACAGGGCGAAGCCGAAGATCGTGGCAAGCGCGGGGACCAGGAAGATGAGGATCTTGCTAGCAAGTGTACCTTGCGCCAGGAATGGGAGCCTCTCCTGGGCCGTCCAGACAATTTCGATCAGCGGCATGTGCACAAGATAGACGCTGTACGACGCCATGCCGCCGATCACGAGCCAGCGGTGCCCGAGGAGACTCATCAGGCCCTTGCGGCCCACCACGATCGCACCGACGAAGACCAGCAACGCGGGGACCACGAGCACTCCCCACCGCTCGTTGACCCTGCCGTTGAGCAGGTAGGCCACGATCAGCACCACCACGATCAGTGCGGGTGCCAGCCAGTTGGCGATGCGCTGAGCACCGGGCCGGTTCTGCACCCGTTCGAGAGCGTAGAAAAGCAACCCGCCGGCCACGAACTCGCAGAGGATGCGGATCAGCCACATCCAGGGGGCGTACAACGATCCGAGGGCGAGGGCGAAGAGCACCACCGGCATCACCGTGACGACAGCGAGGATGCCGAGGCCGCGGGTTCCGAGCACCCGCGACAGGCGGAACAACAGCAGGGCGAGGATCGGGAACAGCAGGTAGGCCAGGGCTTCGACCGACACCGACCAGGCGGCGCCGTTCCAGGTCAGCCGGTTGAAGTCGGCTTCGGTCCACTGCACGACCAGGGTCGACTGGCGCAGGAAGCTCCACACGCTGAAGTCACGCGGCGCGACGGGGTCGGTGGCGCCGAAGATCAGGAAGCTGCCGTGCCAGACCGACACGAAGGCCAGCATGACGAAGTACGCCGGCCAGATGCGCGACAGCCGGGCCCACCAGAACTTGACGCTCGCCTTACGGTCGAGGGAGCCACCCATCTTGCGCCCGTAGTTCAGCGTGATGACGTAACCGCTGAGGATGAAGAAGAGGTCGACGCCGTAGTCGCCGTGGGTGATGATCGGAGCGAAGGCGGCGTACACCGCGGGGAACTCTGCGGCGATGCTGAACCGGATGTGGAACAGCACCACCCAGAGCGCGGCAAGGATCCGCACACCGGTCAGGGCATGGATCTGCCTGATGGGGGCGGCGCCGACCGGAGTGTCGGCGAGGGAGGTTCCGGACACGTCAGCCTTCCGTGTGGCCCACGACCGGGTCAGGCCGTGGCGTCCGTCGCGAAAAGCGGACGGAGCTTGTTCTCGAAGGTGGACAGTGCGGCACCGATCGCCATGTGCATGTCGAGGTACTGGTAGGTGCCCAGTCGGCCGCCGAAGATCACGTTGGGCTGCTCGGCGATGCGCTCCCGGTAGCGCAGCAGGCGTTCGCGGTCTGCAGCGGTGTTCACGGGGTAGTAGGGCTCGTCGGCTTCCTCGGCGAAGCGCGAGAACTCCCGCATGATCACGGTCTTGTCGTTCGGGTAGTCCCGCTCGGGGTGGAAGTGCTTGAACTCGTGGATGCGGGTGTACGCGACGTCGGTGTCCGCGTAGTTCATTACCGGTGTGCCCTGGTAGTCACCGGTCTGGATGACTTCTTCCTCGAAGTCCAGGGTGCGCCAGGACAGCGGCCCCTCCGAGTAGTCGAAGTACCTGTCGACGGGACCGGTGTAGACGACGGGGACCGTGCCGACGGTGTCGCGGATGTTGATTTCCTGGTCGAGGTCGAAGAAGTCCGTGGACAGCCGCACCTCGATGTTGGGGTGATCGGCCATGCGTTCGATCCAGGCCGTGTACCCGTCGACGGGCAGTCCCTCATAGGTGTCGCTGAAGTACCGGTTGTCGTAGTTGTACCGCACGGGCAGGCGGCTGATGACCTCTGCGGGCAGCTCCCGCGGGTCGGTCTGCCACTGCTTGGCGGTGTAGTCCCTGATGAACGCCTCGTAGAGGGGACGGCCGATCAGGGCGACGGCCTTGTCCTCGAGGTTGCTCACCGTGGCGAGCTCGCCCTCCGCGGCCTGTTCGCTGATCAGCGCGCGGGCCTCGGTGGGCGAGTAGGCGCTGTGGAAGAACTGGTTGATGGTGCCGAGGTTGATCGGCAGCGGGAAGACCTCACCCTTGTGGGTGGTGTACACCCGGTGCCGGTAGGCCGTGAAGGACGTGAACCTGTTGACGTAGTCCCAGACCACCTTGTTCGAGGTGTGGAAGAGGTGGGCGCCGTAGCGATGCACCTCGATTCCGGTCTCGGGCTCGACCGAGCTGTATGCGTTGCCACCGATGTGGTCGCGCTTGTCGATGACGACAACCCGCAATCCCAATTCGTTGGCGCAGCGCTCTGCCACGGTGAGGCCGAAGAAACCGGCTCCGACAACCACAAGGTCAACGTTCATAACACCCATCCTCACTTACAGCCGGCCAGTTCGACCAAACTTCGATCCTACTGGGGCGTGTCTGTGTGCTTGCTCACGGCCATTCGGCGATACACGGCTCGTCGGATGACGACCGGAACGAAGCGATACCCGCCGCGCACGATCACGTTGCGGAGGAACTGGCCGGGCGTGACGAACCCGTCCGCCAGTAGTCGGCGCTGCAGGGCCAGCTCGCTGCGGAACAGGGACAGGCCACCTCGCCGGTTGTATGCACCGGAGTCGACCCTGTACATGACCAGCGGTTCGGGCAGGTTGCGCACGGTGGCGCCGGCCATGATCATTCGCGCGAACAACCAGTAGTCCTCCATCAGCGGAAGATGGCGGTAGCCGCCTGAGGCCTCGACCGCCGACTTGCGATACACCACGGTGGGGTGGTTGAACGGGTCGCGGAATCTGGCCTGACGGCTGATTTCGGCCTGCCCGACCGGCGGAACCCGGCGGCCGAGGATCTTGTCGAGCTCGTTGAATTCGAGCATGCCCGTTCCGACCAGGTCGCAGCCCGCTTCGATGGCGGGCAGCTGCCGGGCGAATCGTTCCGGCAGCGAGATGTCGTCGGCATCCATTCGGGCGACCACGTCGAACCGGCAGGCGGCCAGCCCGCGGGTCAGCGCGACGGCCAGACCCACGTTGACGTCCAGGTCGACCCGGCGAACCTCCACCGGGGAGGCGTCGATGGCCGTGCTGATGGCCTCGGCCAGTGCCGGGCTGATCGGGCCGTCCCGTACCAGAACCACCTCGGTCGGGCGACGGGTCTGGTCGGTGACGGCGCTGGAGAACGCCCGGGTGAAGTACTCGGGTCGGTCCCCCAGGTAGACGGGCAGCAGCAGGGAGAAGGGCAGTCCGGGGCTCGTCACGACGAGGCCCTGGCCGGACCGGCCTCCGCCGCCTGGACGGACTCGCTCACCCGGCCGAACCCGGCCAGCACCTGGGCGTTCGTGGCCGGTCGGGTGGTGAGGCCTTCACGCAGGCCCTCCCGGAGGCCGTGCCGGAGCGTGGCCCGGTCTGCGGAATGCACGAAAGTACTGATCCAACTGCGGGCCGTCGCTCCGGCGTAGAGCACCCGCTCGAAGGGGGACAGTGCCGGCGAGAGGCGCAGCAGCCACAACTTGTTGCGCACCTCCAGCCGGAACCGGGGCCCGGGGTCGATGTTCGTCGAGCCGAAGACCTTGGTCTTGTGCACCACGATGCTGCGTCGGCTGAGGTATCCCGTCGACCCGCGCAGGATCCGGGCGGTGTACTCGAAGTCATCGTTCCAGAGGAAGTACCCGGCTACCGGCAGACCGTGCTCGGCGACCGCGCGCGCGTCGATCATGACCGACACGAACGACGCCGACCGAACCGGGTAGCAGTCGAACTCGCGGGCGCGCTCCAGGGATCGGCGCGCGGCGAACGGCCGTGCCCGTGGCATGTTCATCGGGTGTTCCCGGCCGTCGGTCCAGTGCACTGTCGACGCGAGGATCCTGGTGGACGCCGGAGCGTGCGCGCGCGCCGTCAGGAGCTCCGCGAGTGCGGTCTCGGTGGGCACGGTGTCGTCGTCCATCAACCAGACCAGGTCCGCGCCGAGCGGCCCGACGGCCTCCGCCAGGCCGGCGGTGAAGCCGCCGGCCCCGCCGGTGTTCCGGTCGAGCACCACCAGGGTCACCTCGGGGTGCGCCGAGCGGACGGCCTCTGCAGTGCCGTCGGTGGAGGCGTTGTCGATCACCAGGACCTCATCGGGCCGGCGGGTTTGACCGGCCAGTGCGGCCAGGCTTTCCAGGAGCAGGTCGCGACGGTTGAAGGCCACGACCACGACCACGACCTTCTCGGCAGGCGTCTTCGTCATGACTTCTCAACTTTCAGTGGTTCGCGGAGTTCCCTGACCCAGTTCGGTCGCGCCCGCTGTGAGCCCGCCCGGTCTCGTCCCCACAGCCTGAACACTCCCCAGCCGAGCAGGAGCACAACCAGCAGAACGCCGGAGAGGATCTGGACCGGCCAGCCCGGTGCCCGGAAGGACACCGTCACGACATCGCCGGCGGCATCGGCGGGAATGTCGATGCCCATCAGGAAGCCATTGACGAGTTCGTCCGACACCTTTCCACCGTCGACCTCGTAGCCCGGCCACGAAATCCGGCTCAGGGCGACCTGGCCGCCGTCTTCGCCGACGGCGTCGACACGGAAGGAGACCCCCATGTCGTCCTCGTGGAGCACCGTCACCTCGGTGTCGTCAGAGCTCCAGACGACACTGCCGGCGCCAGGCACCGGGGTGTCCCGCACGATCAGCCGGGTCAGTTCGGTGTCCTGGGCCACGTGCCAGCCGTCGGGCGTCTCGGCCCAGAGTTCTTCCGGAACCGAGCTCTTCACGATCAGGACCGAGCTGACACCCAGGTCGTCGACGAGATTCTGGCCGGTGTCGATGCCCGCCGTGAACAGCTTCGGTAGCAGGTCCGCGCAGGTGACACCCTGGTAAGCCATGCAGAGCGCATCGCCGTAGCCGGGGTAGAAGACCGAGGTGTAGGCGTTCTGCACGGGGGCCTCCGGGATGTACCAGAGGTTGGCCACCGTGGTTTCAGCCCAGTCGCCCGGCTGGATCGCACCGTTCTGCGGTCCGCCGACCACGAGGACATCTCCCTCGGCGTCGGTGAGCAGGTCCCGATAGCTCTGAACCGAGCTCGGCACCTGGTAGTTCAGCAGCGGACCACTGGTGTGCACGATGTGCTGGGGGTAGATCACGCCGAGGGTCACGATCACCGCCAGGGCTGGGAGAAGCCAGACGCGTGAGGCGCGCGCCCGGTCCCGCAACGGTGCGGAGAGTCCCGGCAGCCCGCCGGGAGAGGTGATCCGGTAGAACACCCAGAGCACGACAAGAACAGCGACGGTGGCCAGGGCCACCACCCCGGCGTACTGCGGACCCTGGAACACCGTCAGCATGGCGCCGAAAAGGGTGTACGCGCAGGCGGCCAGGAAGCGCCGGCGGGAGATCACCTCGACCCTGGCCAGAGACAGCCCGATAGCCAGGATCAGGAGCACCGCGATCGCCAGGTACGGCATCATCCGCAACGGAATGCGGAGCGGCCCGACGTCGCTGGGCAGCAGCACACCGATCAGCGCGACGCCGAAGAAGATCACCACGCTCAGCCGGGTGGCCAGCACCGGCATCAACCGCTTCCACGCGACGAACGCGAACAGCGGGAGCATCCAACTTATATAGACCAGCGGCGCCGACGGGAAGAAGGCACCGAAGAAGCCGACCTGCGGAATCCCGACGGGCGTGTTCGCCGCCACCAGGCCGCTCAAGTCCACCGTCAGGAGCCCGGTGTTCACGACGCCCTTGGTGCGCCCGGACGTTCCCGCGGTCAGGAGCCCCGGCAGGTGCACGATGACGGCGAACAGTCCGGCGCCGGTGGCGATCAGGAAGGCGCGCACGATGGATGCCCGGTGCCGGGCGATGAACGCCTCGGCAATCGTGGCCGCCAGGGCCACGGCCAGGAAGATGGTGGCGTGCACGTAGCCGATACCGACGGTGCCGATGCAGGCCAGCAACGCCAGGGTGGGCGACTTGGCCGAGAACACGGCCCGCCGAGTCAGCGCCCAGGCCAGAGCCCACATGCTCCAGGCCAGCAGACCGTTGACCCAGGTGGTCGCATCCAGGTAGAAGGTCACGCCCGTGAACGGCAGCGCGACGGCGACGGCCGCCGCCCAGCCGCGGCCGGCTTGGAAGGTGCGGGCCAGCAGGTACGCGCCCAGCGAACCCGCGACCAGGCAGAGGACCTTGACGACAGTGGAGAAGATCAGGGCGTTGCCCGCCCAGTGCGACCAGATGCCGATCAGCCAGAGGACCGGGCTGAAGATCCCCCACGCGCCCTCGGCGAGATAGTTGCCGGACTGCCAGACCAGGGGGTTGATCAGCGACCAGTTGCCCTCGAGAATGCGGGTGCCGATCTCGTACCACTGCCCGAAGGCACCCGACTGGGTGTCGTCGATGAAGTAGTAGCCGCGGTTGACCAGCAACGGCAGGGCAGCCCCGACCAGTACGGCGACGACCACAATGGCGGGCCATACGAATCTCGACTTCAGCAACAGTTTGCCCTTTTCTCGCCCTGATCAGGATGTGACGGTCGTCACTGTGCGCGCCCGCAGGGGTGATTGCCGGCCCGCTCTGAGCGAACCGCCTCCCCATTCTCGCTTAGGGTCGCCCCGCGCGGGGACAGAGGTCGCTCAGGACCACCCGGTATCGTGAAGGCTCAGCACTACGAAGGATGCGAGTCACACTTAACTTATGACACACGATGCGACGTTCCCTGATGATCAGCCTCTCGTCTCGATCGTCATCCCCGCCTACAACAACGCGGACTACCTCGACGAGACCATGAAGAGCGTGCTCGGCCAGACGTATACCAACCTCGAGGTGATCGTCTCCGACCACGCGTCCATCGACGACACCTGGGCCGTCATGCAGCGTTACAGCGCCGACCCGCGCGTCACCCTGCTGCACACCGAGGGTGGCGGCGGGGCGCTGCGCAACTGGAACCGAGTGAGCCAGGCGGCCACCGGCGAGCTGATCAAACTCGTCTGCGGCGACGACCTGCTCTACCCCACCATCGTCGCCCAGCAGGTTGCCGCGCTCATGAACGAGCCCGGCGCCGTGCTGACCGCCTCCCCGCGTGACATCGTCGACGCCAACGGCGTACCGGTGCTGAAGAACCGTGGCCTGGCCGGCCTGATCGGTGTGCACGACGGCGCCGTCGCCGTGCGGAAGACCATCACCCAGGGCACCAACATCTTCGGCGAACCCGGCTGCGTGATGATGCGCCGGAGCGTTCTGGAGAAGGTGGGCTGGTGGGATTCGCGCTGGCCGTACCTGATCGACGAGACCTCTTATTCGATGGTCCTGCTCGAGGGAAAGTTCGTCGGCGTACCCGGCAGCCTGGCCGGCTTCCGCATCTCCGACAGCCAGTGGAGCGTGCGCCTGGTCGCCGAGCAGGCCGAGCAGGCTATCGGCTTCCACAACTGGATGGCCAAGACTCGCCCCGACGTCGTGTCCAGCACCGACCGGCGGATCGGCAACACCCGCGCCAGGGTGATGGCCCAGGTGCGCCGGCTCGCCTACATCTGGCTCGGCCGTCGCATGTCCAAGGCGGTGACGACGGATGCCGCAGCCAACTGACCCGGCCGACGAAACGGCCCGTGTGATAGGTTCTGAACCCGTGACACTCCCCTCTGCAGAACCCGACGTCGCCGACCACAGCATCTCGATCGTCATCCCCGTCTATCAGGGAGAACGTACCCTCACCGGCGTTCTCGAGGAGATCGAACCGCTCACCCGGCTGAGCATCACCCCTGATGGCTACAGCTTCCAGGTCGAAGAGGTCCTGCTGGTCTTCGACCACGGTCCGGACGACTCGGCGTCGATCATCCGCACCATCACCGACAGGTTCCCGTTCGCCCGCGGCATCTGGCTGAGCAAGAACTTCGGCCAGCACGCGGCGACCCTCGCCGGCATGGCGTCCTCCGGCGGCGACTGGATCGTCACCCTCGACGAGGACGGCCAGCACGACCCCCGCGCCATCGGCGGGATGCTCGACACCGCCATGCGCGAGCAGGCCAGCGTCGTCTACGCCAAGCCGACCAACCCGGCCCCGCACGGCCCCGTGCGCAACGCCGCCTCGAAGACCGCGAAATACCTGCTCACCAAGCTGTCCGGCACCGGCGCGGCCGCTGACTACCAGAGCTACCGGCTGATGCTGGGCAACATCGGGCGCAGCGTCGCCGCCTACGCCGGCTCCGGGGTCTACCTCGACGTCGCCATCGGCTGGGTCGCCTCCCGCGTCACGACCTCCCCGGTCGAACTGCGCGAGGAAGGTGAACGCAGCTCCGGCTATTCGGCCCGACGACTGTTCTCGCACTTCTGGCGCATGATCCTCACCACCGGCACGAGGGGGCTGCGGATCGTCAGCGGCCTCGGCGTCATCTTTGCCGTGATCGGTGTGATCTTCGCTGTCGTCATCTTCATCCAGCGCCTCGCCGGCGACATCGCCATCCAGGGCTGGGCGTCGCTGAGCGTCCTGGTGCTGCTGAGCGCGGGGTTCATCCTGTTCTCCCTGGGCATCATCGCGGAGTACATCGGCATCAACGTGAACATGGCCATGGGCAAGCCGCCGTACCTCATCACGACCGACCCGGCGGATGGGCCTCTCGGGCGGACGCGCAAAGCGGCCAAGTGACCACCTACGTCTGGGTGATCGGGGCCCGCGGCCTCCTCGGCGGCGCCACGGCTGCCGCGATCAGCCGTCGCCCCGGCTGGGTGCTGCTGAACGCAGAACCGCTGCCGTGGGCCGATGACGACGCCCTGGCGGCCGCCGCCGCGGCGACCGCCGCCCGGCTGCTCGAGACCGCCGCAACCGAGCGCACGAACTGGGCGGTGCTCTGGCTGGCCGGAAACGCCGTCACCTCCACACCCCCGGCTGCGATCGATCGGGAACTGCGTCAGCTGCGCCTGGTGCTGGACGCTGTCGGTACCGCCGCCGCCCACCAGGGCACCTCCGGCGCCGGCGCCGTGTTCTACGCGTCCTCGGCCGGCGGAGTGTACGGCGGTTCGGCGCATCCGCCGTTCAACGAAAACAGCGCACCGGTGCCGATCTCGGGCTACGGACGGTTCAAGCTCGACGCCGAGGCGAGCCTGTTCGCCTTCTCCCGGGCCAGCGGGGTCTCGGTGCTCGCCGGCCGGATCGCGAACCTGTACGGGCCCGGCCAGAAGCTGGGCAAGATGCAGGGCCTGATCTCGCACCTGGCCAAGGCCCAGTTCTCACCCAAGCCGGCGTCGATCTTCGTGCCGCTGGAGACCATGCGGGACTACATTTTCGTGCGTGACTGCGCCGAACTCGTCGTGGACTGCGTCGCCAGGCTGCTCGAGGTCACCGCCGCCACCGGACGCACCGAGGTGATCAAGAACCTCGCCTCGGGTCAGGCCGTGACGATCAGCAACCTGCTCGGCCAGATCCGCAGCCTCGCCAAGGGCCAGCCGAACGTGATGCTGGGCTACTCGGCCGAGGCCTCGATGCAGGGCCTGGATCTGCGTATCACCTCGACGGTGTGGCCCGACCTGGACCGGCGGCAGCTGACCAGTCTGCCCGCGGGGATCAAGGCCACCATGGACGACGTGCTCGCCCACATCCAGTCCGGCGGCTGACACCCCGCCCAGGCGGCGCCGTCGTCCAGATGCCGCAAAAGGCCCCATGGAACTCATCCATGGGGCCTTTAGCCGTGATTCGGCCGGCTGTTAGTCGGTCTTGAGCAGCCCGTTCAGGTAGACGCCGTAACCGCTCTTGGCGAGCGGGGCGGCGAGACGGCTCAGCTGGGCGTCGTCGATCCAGCCGGCGCGCCAGGCGATCTCTTCGATGCAGCCGATCTTGTGGCCCTGGCGGTCTTCGATGACGCGCACGTATTCGGAGGCCTGCATCATCGATTCGAAGGTGCCGGTGTCCAGCCAGGCGGTGCCGCGGTCCAGGACCTGCACGTGCAGGTTGCCCTGGTTGAGGTAGCGCTCGTTGACGGTGGAGATCTCCAGCTCGCCGCGGGCGCTGGGTTCGATGGACTTGGCGATCTCGACGACGGAGTTGTCGTAGAAGTACAGTCCGGGCACGGCGTAGTTGCTCTTGGGCTTGGTCGGCTTCTCTTCGATCGACACGGCGGTGAAGTCGTCGTCGAACTCCACGACTCCATAGGAGGTGGGGTTGGACACGTGGTACGCGAAGATCAGGGCGCCGTCGATGTCGGCGTTGTTGCGGAGCGCCGAGCCCAGGCCGGCGCCGTGGAAGATGTTGTCGCCCAGCACCAGGGCGACGCTGTCATCGCCGATGAAGTCCTCACCGATGGTGAACGCCTGCGCGAGGCCGTCCGGGGAGGGCTGCACGGCGTATTCGAGGCGGAGGCCGAGCTCGCTGCCGTCGCCGAGGAGGGCCTTGAACTGGTCGTTGTACTCGGGGGTGGTGATGATGAGCACCTCGCGGATACCGGCCATCATCAGCGTCGAGAGGGGGTAGTAGATCATCGGCTTGTCGTAGATGGGCATCAACTGTTTGGAGATGCCCTTGGTGATCGGCCAGAGGCGGGTTCCTGAGCCTCCGGCGAGAATGATTCCGCGCATGGTCTAGTTCCGTTCGTTGAGCGACTGGTAGTAGGCGCGGGCGGCGTCCCAGGTGGGCAGCAGTCCGCTCGCGGCGGCCTCGGCGAGGCTGGGTGCGTCGGTGTCTTTCGGGGAGAGCAGCAGCTCTCCGGCCGAGGACGGGAAGATCAGGCCGACCTCGTCATCGAGCGGGTTGATCCCGTGCTCGGCGCCGGCGGTGTAGGTGGAGGAGACCAGGTAGCTCACGGTGGCCTTGTCGGTCAGGGCGACGAAAGCGTGGCCGAGGCCCTCGGAGATGTAGACGGCCTTACGGTCGACGTCGTCCAGCAGTACGGAGTCCCACTGGCCGAAGGTGGGCGAACCGACCCGGATGTCGACGATGAAGTCGATGATCGCACCGTGCGTGGCGGTGACGTACTTGGCCTGGCCCGGCGGGATGTCTGCGAAGTGGATGCCGCGCACGACGCCGCGGCTGGACATGCTGGTGTTGGCCTGACGCAGGTCCAGCGGGTGCCCGACCGCCTCGGACAACTTGTCGAAGCGGTACCACTCGAGGAAGACTCCCCGGTCGTCCCCGAACTGCTTGGGGGTCACCTCGTAGGAATCGGGGACGGAGAGTTCACGAATCTGCACGTTTGCCAGCCTAGCAAGGCGTGTCCAGTAGAATCGCGGAGGCACCTTTACGCAAACGGAATGGTCACGTATATATATGAAGATCCTCGTCACCGGCGGAGCCGGGTTCATCGGCTCGAACTTTGTTCGTCGCACCCTGCAGGACGCTTACCCGGGCCTGGAAGGCGCCGAAGTCGTCGTCCTGGACGCCCTCACCTACTCCGGCAACCTGGAGAACCTGGCCCCCGTGGCCGATTCCGACCGCTACACCTTCGTCGAGGGCGACATCCGCGACGGCGCTCTGCTGGACACCCTGTTCCCGGGCCTCGACGCCGTGGTGCACTTCGCCGCGGAATCCCACGTGGACCGCTCCGTGCGGGACGCCTCGATCTTCGTCGAGACCAACGTGCTCGGCACCCAACAGCTGCTCGACGCGGCACTGCGCAACAACCTGCCCAGGTTCGTGCACGTGTCCACCGACGAGGTCTACGGCTCCATCGCCGAAGGCTCCTGGAACGAGGAGCGCGCCCTCGAGCCCAACTCGCCGTACTCCGCGTCGAAGGCCGGCAGCGACCTGCTCGCCCGCAGCTACCACCGCACCCACGGCCTGAACGTGTCGATCACCCGGTGCTCGAACAACTACGGCCCGTACCACTTCCCCGAGAAGGTCATCCCGCTGTTCGTGACCAACCTCATCGACGACCTGCACGTTCCCCTCTACGGCGAGGGCAACAACATCCGTGACTGGCTGCACGTGGACGACCACACCCGCGCCATCGCGATGGTGCTGGTCTCCGGCCGCGCCGGCGAGATCTACAACATCGGCGGCGGTACCGAGCTGACCAACGTCGAGCTCACTCAGCTGCTGCTGGACGCCACCGGCAAGGACTGGTCCTACGTGGACCGGGTCGCCGACCGTCTCGGCCACGACCTGCGCTACTCCGTGGACATCTCCAAGATCCAGGCCGAACTCGGCTACTCCCCCGAGGTGCCCTTCGAGAAGGGCCTGGCCGACGTGGTGCAGTGGTACCGCGACAACCGCTCCTGGTGGGAACCCCTCAAGGCCCGCGCGGCGTTGAGCTGAGCCTGCTGACATGACCCGTTATCTGATCGCCGGCGCGGCCGGGATGCTCGGCCGCGACCTGCAGGACGCCCTCTCCGACCGTGATGTCACGGCCGTGGACCGCAGCGAGCTGGACATCACCGACCTCGCCGCCGTTCAGAAGGCCGTCACCGGCCACGACGTGATCATCAACGCCGCCGCGTACACCGCGGTGGACGCGGCGGAGGAGAACGAGGCCGCCGCGTATGCGGTGAACGCCATCGGCCCGCGCAACCTCGCGATCGCGGCCGCCGCCAGCGGTGCGAAGCTCGTGCAGATCTCCACCGACTACGTCTTCGACGGCACCGGCAGCACGCCGTACCCCGAAGACACCGCGATCGACCCGCTCAACGCGTACGGCCGCACCAAGGCCGCCGGTGAACAGTTCGTGCTCACCGAGAATCCCGCCGGCAGCTACATCGTGCGCACAGCGTGGCTCTATGGCGCACACGGCCCCAACTTCGGCCGCACCATGCTCACCCTCGCCGCGGGCCGGGACACCGTCTCCGTCGTCGCCGACCAGTTCGGCCAACCCACCTGGACCGTCGACCTGGCCCGCCAGATCGTGGCGATGCTCGACGCCGACGCGCCAGCCGGCATCTACCACGGCACCAACGCCGGGCAGACGAACTGGTTCGGGTTCGCCAGGGCCGTGTTCGCCAACGCGGGCCTGGACCCTGACCGGGTGCTACCCACCGACGGCCGCACGTTCGTGCGTCCGGCACCACGACCGTCGTACTCGGTACTCGGGCACGACGCCTGGTCCGCTGCCGGCCTGGCCCCGATGCGGCCCTGGACCGAGGCCCTCGAGGACGCCTCGACCCACGGCGCTTTCACCCCGTCATGATCACCCTCCGGGTCATCGTCGACCAGATGGTCTCGCCCGTTCCCGGCGGGCTCGGCCGGTACACCGAGGAACTCACCCGGTCGCTGATCGCCACGGCGCCAACCGACTGTGCGGTCGAAGGCATCGTCTCGGCCACCTCGGCGGAGCACTACGACCAGATCACCGACGCCCTGCCCGGCCTGGCGGGCCTGCACAAGATGGCACTGGCGCGCCGCGAACTCGCCGCGGCCTGGCAGCTCGGTGTGGCGACCTCGGCCGGCCGCGGCCTCGTGCACGCCCCCGGCCTGTTTGCTCCGCTGCACCGGCACGACAGGGTCAGGGACGAGACCCAGGTCGCCGTGACGGTGCACGACGTGCTCGCCTGGACGCATCCGGAGTCGTTGACCCCGACCACCGTCTCCCGAACCAAGCTGATGCTCAAACGCGCCCGCAAGCACGCCGACGCCATCGTGGTGCCCAGCCACGCCCTCGCCGACCAGCTCGGCGAGATCATGGACTTCGGCGACAGGGTGCGGGTGATCGGCGGGGCCGTCAGCAGCGGCCTGGTGCTGCCGACGAATTCCGCCGCCGCCGAAGCCATGGCCGTGGCCCTGGGGCTGCCCGACGAGTACATCCTCACCGCCGGCACCCTGGAACCGCGCCGCGCCGTGACCGCCCTCATCACGGCCCTGGGCCGTCCGGGCGCCGCGGAGCTGCCGCTGCTTGTTGTCGGACCGGATTCCTGGGGTGAGCTGACTCTCGCGTCGGTGGCCGACGAAGCCGGCCTCGCTCCCGACCGGGTGCGCGCGCT
The DNA here is from genome assembly GCF_004402305.1 of Cryobacterium sp. TMB3-10. Taxonomy (NCBI): domain Bacteria; kingdom Bacillati; phylum Actinomycetota; class Actinomycetes; order Micrococcales; family Microbacteriaceae; genus Cryobacterium; species Cryobacterium sp. TMB3-10. Next base: position 28,600 of record NZ_SOGH01000031.1, read on the forward strand.
GGACGGCCTGACCGACCAGCAGCTCGCCCTGGTGATCTCGCGGGCGTCGGTCTTCGTCTACCCCAGCCTCGAGGAGGGCTTCGGCCTGCCGATCATCCAGGCTTTCCACTTCGGCACCCCGGTGATCCACTCGGATGCGCCGGCCCTGGTCGAGGCCGCCGGCGATGCGGGCTTCGTGGTGGAGCGTGACGACCCGGCCGGCTACCCCGATCGGCTCGCCGCCGCCCTGGACCGGGTGCTTGGCGACACCGCCCTCGCCGACAGGTTGCGCATCTTCGGCGGCGACAGGGCCAGGGCGTTCAGCTGGCGGGACACCGCCGAACGCGTCTGGCAGTTGCACGCCGACCTCTGAGCCCATCGGGCCCGATCAACGGCTCAGGGTCAGGGTGCGGGGGTCTCTGTGACCGGGTTCAGCGCGGCGTCGATCAGGCCGGCGATGTAGTCGTAGTCGGGGTCTGTCGGGTCCACGTTGTTGGCCGGCACCAGTTCGACGGCGCCCACCGGGAGTTCCTTGGTCTTGGCCGCGAGGCGGGTGAAGTAGCCGAGCATGCCCTGGGGCACGTCGGTCTTGACGACCTCCTGGCCGGCCTGGGCCACACCCTGGAACTTGGTGAGGACGTTGCCCGGGTTGAACTGCTGCAGGATCGCCTCCTGCAGAACCCGCTGGCGGGACATCCGGTCGTAGTCGCTGGTGCCGTGCCTGGCGCGACCGTACCACAGGGCGGTGAAACCGTCCATGTGCTGCGGACCGGCCTCCACCCAGCCTTCCACGTCGCTGAGGTCGTCTTCCTGACCACCGATGGGCAGCCGCTCCGCCACGGTGATGTCCACGCCGCCGAGGGCGTCGATGAGCTGAGAGAAGCCCTGCATGTCGATGAGCACGTAGTACTGGATGGTGAGCCCGGTGACGCCGCTGGCGGCGTCACGCATGGCCTCGATGCCGGGTTCGCTGCCCTCGGCCACCGCGTTGGGGTACATCTCCGGGCTCTTGAGCTCCACCTCGGTGTAGATCGAGTTGAGCTGGCAGACGTCCACGTCGCAGACGCCGTCGTAGCCGTAGCCGTCCGGGTACGAGGCGTACAGGGGGGAATCCTCCGGGAACGGCACGTACTCGAGGTCGCGAGGGATGCCGATGATGTCGGCCTTGCCGGTCTCGGCGTCGATGCTGACCACCGAGGTGCTGTCCGGGCGCATGCCCAACCGGTCGGAACCGGCGTCGCCGCCGAGCAGCATGATGTTGTACCGGCCGTCGACCGGCGGCTCCGACGGGCCGGCCGCGAACACCGACGACAGGAACCCGCTGGCCGTCGTGGCAACGTAGGCGCCGTAGGAGGCGGTTCCGGCCACAGTGACCATCACCACTGTCGCCAGTCCGGCGATGAACGGCCGGGCCTTGGGCCGGGCCTTCACGAGGCGGGTCAACCGGATGGTGTCGAAGGTCAGGACCACCCAGACCAGGGCGTAGAACACCATCACGATGGCGAGGATCCACAGTCCGATCGAGTTGGTGGCCACGGTGAGCAGGATCTCGGGGTTCAGCGCGTAGACGATGCCGGCGATCACGCCGAGGCCGAGCAGACTCAGGCTGGCGCGCAGTCCGAACCGGCCGAGGCCGCGGCTTCCCGCGAGTACCTGGGCGGAGCCGGGCAGAAGGATGTTGAGGACCACGAGCCACCAGGCCCGGCGGGTCATGACCTGCCTGGAGCCGGAATTCGGGTGCCGGATCGGGCTGCTGGCGCTCGTCATAGTTTCGCTTGCAGGGCCGTGTTCTTCTGCTCCACCTGCTCGGCCAGCTGGTCGGCGTAGCCTTGCAGCTTGAGGCGCAGCGCGTCATCCGCCGTCGCCAGGATCTTGATGGCGATCAGGGCCGCGTTGCGCGCGCCGCCGATCGAGACCGTCGCGACGGGAACGCCGGCCGGCATCTGCACGATCGATAGCAGTGAGTCCAGGCCGTCCAGGCGGCCCAGCGGCACCGGAACGCCCACGACGGGAAGCGTGGTGACCGCGGCGAGCATGCCCGGAAGGTGTGCGGCGCCGCCGGCGCCGGCGATGATCACCTTGAGGCCGCGGCCCCAGGCTTCGGCGCCGTAGCGCATCATCTTTTCCGGCGTGCGGTGCGCTGAGACCACCTGCACCTCGTGGGCGACACCGAATTCGGCCAGCATGGCCGCGGCGTCGCTCATGACGTTCCAGTCGGAGTCCGACCCCATCACGACGCCGACGAGCGCGGCTGAGGAGGGGGCGGACTCGGGGGCGGGAGTCGCGAGGTTGTCTGGCACGGTGACGATCTTAGGCTTTAGTCCTGAAAATATGCCGCAGTGGCACGCGCCTGGTAGCTGACCGAGTCCAGATCGGGCCCGGATGCCGTCACGTGGCCGATCTTACGTCCGGGGCGGGGGTCCTTGCCGTAGTTGTGCACCTTGACCGTCGGCTGCTCGGCGAACGCGGCCGGGTACCGGGCCGCCATGCTTCCCTCGGCGGGGCCGCCGAGGACGTTGACCATCACCGACCAGGGGTCCCTGAGCGCCGTGTCGCCCAGCGGCAGGTCGAGCACTGCTCGCAGGTGCTGTTCGAACTGACTCGTGGTGGAGCCGTCGATCGACCAGTGACCGCTGTTGTGCGGCCGCATCGCGAGCTCGTTGACCAGCAACCGGCCGTCGGTGGTTTCGAAGAGTTCCACGGCGAGCACCCCGGTGACACCGATGCCCTCGGCCACCCGCTCGGCGATGTCGGCGGCGAGCGCGCTGAGCCGGCCGGCCGACTTCGGTGCCGGCGCGATGACCTCGGCGCAGACGCCGTTCTGCTGCACGGTCTCGACGACGGGCCAGATCGCGATCTCACCGGACGGGCGTCGCGCGACGACCTGGGCTAGTTCGCGGCGGAAGTCGACGAGCTCCTCGACCAACAGGTCGCCGCCGTTGGCGTCTTCGGCGAGCGCGAGGAACCAGTCGTCGGCCTCGTGGGCGTGGGACACCACGCGCACCCCCTTGCCGTCGTAGCCGCCCCTGGCTGTCTTCACGACGGCCCGGCCACCGTGATCGGCGAGGAACTGCGCCAGAGCGTCCGCGTCGGCCACCCGCGCCCAGTCGGGGACGGGCAGGCCCAGCTCGGTCAGGCGTTCCCGCATGAGCAGCTTGTCCTGGGCGTAGAGCAACGCGTCGGGTCCGGGGTGCACGCTGATGCCCCGGTTCACCAGTTCGCGGAGGATCACCTGCGGAACGTGTTCGTGGTCGAAGGTCACCACGTCGACGGTCTCGGCGAAGGCGAGGACGGTGGCCAGGTCGCGGTAGTCCCCCACCGACACCGCGGCGAGGTGCGCGGACATTCCGTCGGCCTCGGCCAGGACCCGGAGGTCGAGGCCGAGGTTCACCGCGGCGGGGATCATCATGCGGGCCAATTGGCCTCCGCCGATCACACCAACGATCGTTCTCATTTGTTCACCAATTTCTGTGCGACCGTTCATCCGAGGGGCCGGGAACTCCCAGGATGAGGAATATGCCGGGACGTAGACTGCGAGAGAAGCGCGTTTTCTCGCTACACGTTCCATTTTCACCTATCGGCCGGACGGATGCATGTCGAGAACAACCTTCAGCAGGTACCGGGTGCTGGCGTTCGCGACCCAGCTCGCGAAGTTCGGCATGGTCGGACTCGTCGGCTTCGCGGTGGACATCACAGTGTTCAATCTGCTGCGGGCCACCGTCTTCTCCCCAGAGGCCCTCGCCTCCGGCCCGATCTGGGCGAAGGTCGTCTCGACGGTCCTCGCCATCCTGGCCAACTGGGTCGGCAACCGGTACTGGACCTTTTCGAAGGACCGCCGGTCACAGACCCTGCGTGAGGGCCTGGAGTTCTTCGCGGTCAGCCTCGTCGGTATGGGAATCGGGCTGGCCTGCCTGTGGGTGAGCCACTACGTTCTCGGGTACACCAGCGTCATCGCCGACAACATCTCCTCGAACGTGATCGGCCTGCTGCTCGGAGCCGTCTTCCGCTTCACCCTGTACAGGTACTGGGTCTTCTCACCGTCCCGCCGGGACGCCACTGCGGTGCCCACCGGCACGGCGGCCACCGGTCCGGTGACCACCAGCACGGCAGCGCTGCGGCTACAGTCCCGCGCGGAGGCCGAATTTGTCACCGAGCGCTGACTGCTCCTGCCGGCGCGAGGCCATCACGCTCTGTGACTGCTCCATCAGGTCCTGCAGCACCTGCTGCACGAGGTCGGCGTCCGGCACGTCCCGCAGCGACAACGGCTGTTCCAGCCCCGAATTGATCCGCACCGTCCCGGACCGAAACAGCGACTGCAGCCAGTTCTTGCGCACGGTGACGTCGTAGCCCCTGCTGTGCAGCAGTTCCTGCCGCTCGTGCACGAAGATGCCGTGCACGAAGATGATCCGGCGGCTGGTCACCGTGTACCGCCGGGTGAGCCAGGACACCAGCGGCAACAACCAGAGCAGCACGACGACCAGGCCGGCGCCGACCAGGAGCATCACGTTCTGCCACGGCTCGGCCAGGCTTCCGGAGTAGTAGCCGGTCACGCCGCACGCGCCGATCAGGAACAGGGTGGGCCAGAACAGCGCCCTGGCGTGCGAGCGGAGCCGGGCGATGACCACCTCTGGCGCCGTCGTCGGCACGCCGGGCATCACTTGCGCTGGGTTGGTCATATACCCATTAATACCTCAGATTCAGTACCGCAGATGGGTCACGTCCCCCGCGGCGACGGCCTGTAGTTCGCCGTTCGTCTGGTCTTCCACGATCAGCCGGCCGTCCCCGTCCAGCCCGACGGCGGTGCCCACCAGGTCCTGCCCACCGGGCAGTTCGACGCGCACCGCGGCGCCCAGGGTGCCGCACAGGGCGGACACCTCGGCGTGCAGGCCGCTGGCCACGGGATCCGCCCCGGCGGCGAGGAAGTTCGCGGTGAGGCTCCGCAGCGCGTCGAGGTACGCGGCGAGCACCTCGTCGGCGTTCGGGATGCTACCGGTGACGAGCATCAGCGAGGTGGACGTGAGGGTGGGCAGGTCGTGCTCGTCCAGGCTCAGGTTCAGTCCGGTGCCGATGCACAGGCCGCTGGCATCCGGCAACAGCTCCGAAAGGATGCCGGAGACCTTGTAGCCGTCGATGAGCACGTCGTTGGGCCACTTCAGCGTCACCTCGTGCCGGGGTGCCTCCTCGTCGCCGGGCGGCGGCGCCGCGGCCTGCACGACCGAACGCACGGCCTGGGTCATGGCCGCGCCGGCGAGCAGGGGAAACCAGCCGTACCGGTTCGGCGGCAGCCGGCCGCTCTCCAGCCGTGGTCGCAGCAGCACCGAGATGGCCAGCGATTTGCCGCTGGGCGCCAGCCAGGTGCGGCCGAGCCGTCCGCGGCCGCTGGTCTGGTTGTCGGTGACGATGACCGACAGGTCGGGCCATGCCGACGCATCAGGGCCCGTGGCCCGGGTCACCAGCACATCGTTGGTGGAGCCGGCCTCGTCGAGGTACTCGAACCGTGCCCCGATGCCGCGGCTGATCGGAAATTCCATGCTGACGCCTCTTCTCACACCCCGCGGGGATCATAACTCCTGCAATTCTGCCCAGGTTTGGTGGGGCACCGGGCCGACACGCTCTGGGGGCGGTGCGGGGTGAGGCCGGTAGAGTGAACGGCGTGACTGAGAACCCGACCGGACCCGACCTGTACACGACGGCTGGCAAGCTCGCCGACCTCAAGATGCGCTACCACGAAGCCGTGACCGCGAGCGGCGAGGCCGCCATCGAGAAGCAGCACGCCAAGGGCAAGATGACCGCCCGCGAACGGGTGGCCGAGCTGCTGGATCCGGGCTCGTTCGTCGAACTCGACGAATTCGTGCGGCACCGCACCGTCGCGTTCGGCATGGAGAAGAAGCGCCCGTACGGCGACTCCGTCGTCACCGGCACCGGCACCATCCACGGCCGTCAGGTGGCCGTGTACTCGCAGGACTTCACGATCTTCGGCGGTTCGCTCGGCGAGGTGGCCGGCGAGAAGATCATCAAGGTGATGGACCTGGCTCTCAAGACCGGGGTGCCCATCATCGGCATCCTCGACTCCGGTGGAGCGCGCATCCAGGAGGGTGTCGTGGCCCTGGGCAAGTACGGCGAGATCTTCCGCCGCAACACCGCCGCATCCGGCGTGATCCCGCAGATCTCGATCATCTGCGGCCCGGCGGCCGGCGGCGCCGTGTACTCCCCCGCCCTGACCGACTTCGTGATCATGGTCGACAAGACCAGCCAGATGTTCGTCACCGGCCCCGACGTGATCAAGACCGTCACCGGCGAAGACGTGGGCATGGAGGAACTTGGCGGCGCGCTGACCCACAACACCATCTCCGGTGTGGCGCACTACCTGGCCAGTGACGAGTCCGACGCCCTCGATTACGCGCGCACCCTGCTCGGCTTCCTGCCGGACAACAACCTCGCCGAGCTACCCGTCTTCGACAGCGAGGTCGAACTCGAGACCACGGATTCCGACCTCAAGCTCAACACGCTGATCCCCGATTCGCCCAACCAGCCGTACGACGTGAAGACCGTCATCGAGCACATCGTCGACCACGGCGACTTCCTCGAGACCCAGCCGTTGTTCGCGCCCAACATCGTGGTGGGCTTCGCCCGCATCGAGGGCCGCAGCGTCGGCATCGTCGCCAACCAGCCCAACGCGATGGCCGGCACCCTCAACATCCAGGCCGGCGAGAAGGCCGCCAGGTTCGTCAGGTTCTGCGACGCGTTCTCGATCCCGATCCTCACCCTCGTCGACGTTCCCGGCTTCCTGCCAGGCACCGACCAGGAATGGACCGGCGTGATCCGTCGAGGCGCGAAGCTGCTCTACGCGTACGCGGAGGCCACGGTGCCGCTGGTCACCGTGATCCTGCGCAAGGCCTACGGCGGCGCCTACATCGTGATGGGCTCCAAGCAGCTCGGCGCCGACATCAACCTGGCCTGGCCGACCGCGGAGATCGCGGTCATGGGCGGCCAGGGCGCCGTGAACATCCTCTACCGTTCCGAGATCAAGAAGGCCGAAGCGGCCAACGAGGATGTCGCTGCCGTCCGCAGCCGGCTCGCCAACGAGTACACCTACAACGTGGCCAGCCCGTTCCTCGCCGCCGAACGCGGCGAGCTCGACGGGATCATCGAACCGTCCGCGACGCGGGTGTCCGTCGTCAAGGCGTTGCGGGCGCTGCGCACCAAGCGCGCCAGCCTGCCCGCCAAGAAGCACGGGAACATCCCGCTGTAGGCGGCGCTGCCATGACAGTCTCAGAGAACCGCGCCGGCTTCGACCCGGCCGAGCTCACCTTCGTCACGACGGGGGTCTCCGAACAGGAGGCAGCCGCGGTGACCGCCGTCCTGCGGGCCCTGCTGCGCGCCGAGTCGGACAACCTGCGGGCCACGCCGAACGGCCCCGCGAGCCCCTGGCAGGACAGCCAGCGGGCCATCAGGGCGCCGCTGCCGCGGGGCGACGAGCGCTGGCGGGGCTTCACGGCCTGAGCCGCACTCTGTTGTCCCCCTAAATGACGACTTTTCAGCGGATCACCGGGTCGGCATTATTGGTATTGCTGGGTGTTGCTCTCGGGCAACACGACCAATCATTCGCCGACTAGGGTAAGCAGGCGAATGTGTTGGGGGCGCGTCTAGGCGACATTCGGGTTGTCGCCCTGACACGGAAATGTCGGAAGGGGATCCACCCCCGGGTGGGTCCCCTTTCGCATGCCCGGTCAGTGCCGGCGGGTCGGCTGGCCGGCCGAGGCGCCCGGCGCGTGCACGGCCCGCGGGATCTCCAACCACAGGTCCACTTCTTCGTCGGGCGAGTCCTGGCCGAGGGCGCTCAGCCGCGGGTCAGGGCTGTTGATGCCCACCACGGTGATGGCGGTCCCCGAGCCGTCGGCCGCCGTCCTGGCGATGATCGTGGACGCCGTCGTGGCGGCCATGGCGTCGGCCAGAGTGTTCAGCACGACCTCCAGATCGGTGCCGGCCAGGTCGTCGATGCCACCCTCGTCGAGCAGGGTGACGATGGCGCCGCGCCGCCGCGCCGCCATCACCTCACGGCGTACGGCGTCGTTGAGCAGCCGGCGCCCGCGGATCTCGTCACGGATCGCGGCCTCCAGGTACCGGCACTCCAGACGCTGCCCGTCGCTGAGCGTGCCGCGTTCCTGGATGATGCGGCGCAGCATCGGCGCCGCCAACCGGATGGTCTGGGCCAGGCGCACCTGACGCTCGTACAGGTGCGCTTCCTGCGCCGCCTGCCACTCGGTGGCCTCCCGTTCGGCGAGGCCGTACTGCCGCGCGTCCCGGCCCGCCTTGGCCAGCGCCCTGGCCAGCGTCACGGCCACGAACACCCACACGGCGCTGCCGATGACGCCCATCGACGCGAGGGAGCCCGCACCGGCCCAGACGACGGTGTGAGCGACGAGGAAGCCCACCCCGACCCAGGCGAGGGTCGCCCGCCTGCGCGTGGCCGTGATGGTCATCAGGGTGCCGACGGCGGCCACGTACCAGGTGGCGTAGCCGTTGTCGGGCACGGACCCGTCCAACTGGCTGCCCACGAGCAAAGGAACCGCGATGCACACGGCCACGTTGAAGAACCCCAACCAGTGCGACATCCGGGCCGGACTGGTCGGCCATAGGCTCGCCACGGTGGCCGCGGCGTAGAGCAGGATCGCGATCAGCGCCGGTACCGGCGACGCCGGCACATCCAGCGAGTAGAGGGCCAGGATCACGTGATAGGTCGAGAACAGGGCGGCCAGGGAGATGATCAGCCCTCGGGGGACGGAGATCATGCGCGGCCACCGCGCTCACTCAGCGGCCACTCGATCAGGATCGACGTGCCCCGGCCGGGGCTGCTGTTCACCTGGACGACGCCGCCGGCCTTCGCAACCCGCTCCCGGATCGAGATCCGCAGGCCCAGGCGTTCGCTGGGCACGGTGGCGGGGTCGAACCCGACACCGGAGTCGGCGATCTCGATGACGCAGCCGCCCAGCAGATTGGAGTTCATCCGCACCGACCTCGTCACCGGGTCGCCGGGGACACCGGCGTGCTGGATGCTGTTCACGATCGCCTGGGCGCTGGCGGCGTAGAGGGCCTCGCCCGCGTGCGCGGGCAGGCTGAGCCTCTCGGCATCGCAGTCGATGAACTCGATCGGCTCGTCGAACCGGTCCGCGATCTTGCGGATGCGTTCCTTGAGGGTGCTGAACAGGACCAGGCTGTCGTCGGTTGCGGGAAGCGAACCGGCCTCGGTGAGCCGGGCGATGGCGTCCTCCGCCATCGTGGCAGCCAGCTCGGCCGCCTTCGGCGTACCGGCTGCGGCGGCGGACAACAGGGCGGCGAGGACACTGTCGTGCACGAGAGAGTCCACCTGCACCCGTTCCACCTCGGTGGCGTGCTGGCGCACGGCGGCGGAGTACGTGGACAGCGCGTTGGTCTGCGCGATGTCGACCCCGGCGGTGGCCTGGCGCAGCATCGTGATGATGATCAGAATCACCTGGCCGAGCAGGATCGCGTAGACGGCGTCGAGGGCGCCGAGCATCGGATCGGCGCCGCCGCCTGCGGGCAGCACCCGCACAATGCCGTAGGCGATCGGAGCCAGGAAGGTGTAGGTCATCGCCCACCACTTGGAGAACGAGACGGCGGCGAAACCGGTCGCGACGGTGCAGAGATACCAGAGCCAAGGCTTGCCCTCGAGGGTGCCCTCCGGGGTATTCAGCATCGCCGGCCAGCCGATCAGGGCGACGAGGTACACCCCCGCGAACACGCCGCTGGTGACTCTGACGTACTTCTTCACCAGCGTGGCGATGATTGCCACGCCCAGGCCCCCGAAGATCGCGATACTGAGCGCCACCCCGAGACCGGGCTTGAGGCTGTCCAGCTGGCCGAGCATCGCCGGATAGGTCTGCAGGGCGAAGATCAGGCCCACGCCGCCGGCGGCCCGCGAGACCACCCGCTCGATCTGCGCGCGACTGATGGGCTTGCGCGGCTGCTTGGATTCGTTGAGGAGGTCGGCACCGAGCTGGTCGGGTGCGACACGGCCCGGCGACAGCCTGAACGACCGGACCGGCACGACCTCGGCCGGACTAGGAGCGCCCATCCCCGCCTTCCAGGTCGAGACCCGGCAGGATGCCGTCTTCCACGGCCCTGCGTAACAGGTCGACCTTCGTGGGCGCCGGGCGGCCCACCTCGACGTACTTCACGCGGATGCGGTCGAGGTACTCCCGGGCCGTGGAGTGGGCGATGCCCAGCTGCATCGCCACCATCTTCAGCGGCAGGCCGGAGGCGTAGAGGTGCAGCACGTCGCGCTCACGGCGGCCCAGTTGGGCCTTGGCGAAGTCCCGGTCGGCGTCGATGGCGGTGGCCCACTCGAGGTTGTTGAGCACGTCACCGCGGGCCACGGAGGCGACGGCGGCCATCACCGTGGTCGTCGGCGACGACTTGGGGATGACGCCGGCAGCGCCGGCGGCCAGGCCCTCACGGACCAGGGCGACCCTGTCGGCGATGCTGTGCACCAACACCGACGCGCCGGTACCGCGGGCCAGGTGCACGTTGTCGGTGACGAGGGACCCGTCGCCGAGGGACAGGTCGAGCACGATCACATCCACCGGGCGACCGGCGATGCCGTCGACGAGTTCGCGTACCGTCGCGGCCTCGAAGACCACCTCGAAGCCGGTGTTCTCACAGGCGGCCTTGAGGCCCAGCCGCACCGACTCATGGTCGTCGGCGATGCCCACGCGTACGGGGCGGTCGGCCAGGTCGGTCGCGGTGTCAGGCTCGGTCACGGTTGTCATCTCTCGTCTTCGTTCTTGGTGCTAAGACTAGCTATCTGGTGAGCAGGGCGACGGCTTCGACGTGGTGGGTGTTGGGGAACAGGTCGAAGGCGCGCAGGCTCCGCAGCGTGTACCCGAGCCCGGCGAAGAGGGCGACGTCGCGGGCCAGGGCCACCGGATCGCAGGCGACGTAGACCACCTGGGCCGGCGCGAGGAACGCCAGGGTGTCGACGACTTCGCCGCCGGCGCCGGATCGCGGCGGGTCGAGCACCACGGTGGCTGCCTGCAGACGGGCCCGTTCGGCAGCGTCGGCGTCGCGGGTGAGTCCGGTCAGGAATGTGTCCACCCTGCCGGTCTGCGCGGTGGCGCCGACCCACTCGGCGAGGTTAGCGCCGGCGTTCTCGGTGGCCTGGGCGTCGCTCTCCACCGAGGTGATGCGCACGTCGGAACCGAACCTGTCGGCGACGGCGGCGGCGAGCAGCCCCACACCGCCGTACAGGTCGAGGTTGGCGGCCTTGGGGTCGAACAGGTCCGGGTCGATGGCGTCCTGCACGGCGGCGAACAGGGTCTCCGCGGCACGCGCGTGCACCTGCCAGAAACCGGCGGCGTCGAGCCGGAACTCACGGTCGCCGACCCGCTCGGTGATCGGTTTGGGCGCGGTGCGGCGCCGGCGGCCCTTGGCGTCCTGCTCGGCGACCAGGATCTGCACTTCACCGACGCTGGGGGCGACGACGTCGACGGATGCGGCGCCGGCGAACAGCTTGTCCAGCGGCGCGGCCATTTCGAGGGCGTGTACGGCCAGCGGCAGGTCGTCGACGGGGATCACCCGGTGCGAGCGGGCGGCGTACGGGCCGACGATGCCGGTCTCCGTGACATGCAGGCGCACCCGGGTGCGCCAGCCGGTGCCGTCCATGGCGTCGCCCGGCGAAGCATCCGCTGCCACCGGCACGGCCTCGACGGTGACATCGCTGTCGAGTCCGGCCATCCGGTGCAGTGCATCGGTGAGGACCTGGCGCTTGAGCTCGCGCTGGTGGCCCAGTTCGATGTGGCCGAATTCGGCGCCGCCGGCACGGTCGGCAGGGTCCCGGTCGATGGCCGCTGCGGCCCAGATGTGCGGCTGACGTTCGGGGGCCGCGTCCAGGACCTCGACGGTCTCGGCCCGCCAGAAGCTCTTCTTGTTCGCGTCGGTGAGCCTGACGCGCACCCGTTCACCCGGGAGGGTGTCGCTGACGAAGACCACACGGCCCTCGTGCCGGGCAACGAAGATGCCGCCGTGGGCTACGTTGGTGATATCGAGGTCGAGTTCGGTGCCGATCTCGCCCTCTGGAGTGCTCTGACTTGCCTGACGATTAGTGTTGGTGCCCATTGAATGAGCATCCCACATCTGCCTGCCGCCTGAAGGGTTCCATGCGCCTCTACCTCGCCTCCACCTCCCCCGCCCGGCTGGCGCTGCTGCGCGCGGCGGGCATCGAACCCGTCACCATTTCGCCCGATGTCGACGAGGATGCCGTCGCGGCGGCCGAGGCTGAACGCCTGGGCGAGCCCCTGACTCCGCACCATGTGGTCGAGCTGCTGGCGCGGGCGAAGGCCCGGGCCGTCGCGGCCGTCGGTGCCGAGCGGGGCATCGACGGGCTGATCCTCGGCGGGGACTCGGTCTTCGTCCTCGACGGTGTGATCTACGGCAAGCCGCACACCAGCGAGCGTGCCAGGGAGCGCTGGCACACCCAGCGCGGACGCACCGGGCAGCTCTATTCCGGCCACTGGCTGATCGAGCACATCGACGGTCGGCCCGGCCGTGCCGTCGGTGCCGTCGCCGTCGCCGACGTGACGTTCGCCGACGACCTCACCGATTCGGAGCTCGACGCCTACATCAATACCGGTGAACCGCTCTTTGTCGCGGGCGCTTTCACCATCGACAGCCTCGGCGCGCCGTACATCAGCCGCATCGAGGGCGACCCGTCCACGGTCGTCGGACTGTCGTTGCCGACCCTGCGCAGATTGGTGCTCCGGTTGGGCTATGACTGGCCGAGCCTGTGGAATACGGGCACTTCGGCCCTACCGGACTGACCGTTCTTTCGGGGCCTTTGTAGCCCCACGCAGTGTTCTTGCCGCGGTTTTTGTGGGAAAGAACCAAAATTGCGGGGGTTCGGACCAATAGGCTCAGTACCTATGTCGCGTATAACGAAGGTCCTCATCGCCAACCGGGGCGAGATCGCCGTCAGAGTGATCCGAGCGGCAAAGGACAGCGGCATCCTCTCGGTGGCCGTATACGCCGACCAGGACCGGGACGCCCTGCACGCCCGTCTCGCCGACGAGGCCTACGGGCTCGACGGCACCTCCAGCGCCGAGACCTACCTCGTCATCGAGAAGATCCTCTCCATCGCCCGCCGCTCCGGCGCCGACGCCGTGCACCCCGGCTACGGCTTCCTCGCCGAGAACGCCGCCTTCGCCCGCGCCGTCCTGGACGCCGGCCTGATCTGGATCGGCCCGTCCCCGGAGGCCATCGAGCAGCTCGGCGACAAGGTGTCCGCCAGGCACATCGCCGAGAAGGTGCACGCGCCGATGGCGCCCGGCACCCTGAACCCCGTCGCCGATGCATCCGAAGTTCTCGACTTCGTCGACCAGTACGGCCTGCCCGTGGCCATCAAGGCGGCCTTCGGCGGCGGCGGCCGCGGCCTGAAGGTCGCCCGCACCCGCGACGAGGTACCGGAACTGTTCGACTCCGCCGTGCGTGAGGCCGTCACGGCCTTCGGCCGCGGCGAGTGCTTCGTGGAGAAGTACCTCGACAAGCCCCGGCACGTCGAGACCCAGTGCCTCGCGGATGCCCACGGCAACGTCGTCGTGATCTCCACCCGCGACTGCTCCCTCCAGCGCCGCCACCAGAAGCTCGTCGAAGAGGCGCCGGCACCGTTCCTCACCGAGGCGCAGACGACCGAGATGTACCGGGCGTCCAAGGCCATCCTCCGGGAGGTCGGTTACGTCGGCGCCGGCACCTGCGAGTTCCTGATCGGCCAGGACGGCACGGTCTCCTTCCTCGAGGTGAACACCCGCCTGCAGGTGGAACACCCGGTCTCTGAGGAGGTCACCGGCATCGACCTGGTCCGTGAGCAGTTCCGGCTCGCCGAGGGCGGCACCTTGGACTACGACGACCCCATCGCCGTCGGCCACTCGTTCGAGTTCCGCATCAACGGTGAGGACGCCGGCCGCGGCTTCATGCCCGCCCCCGGCCCGGTGCACGTGTTCAAGGCCGCCGGCGGCCCCGGTGTGCGCGTCGACAGCGGCGTGCAGTCCGGCGACGAGATCTCCGGCTCGTTCGACTCGCTGCTGGCCAAGCTCATCGTCACCGGCGCCACCCGGGAACAGGCCCTGGAACGCGCCCGCCGCGCCCTCGACGAGTTCGAGGTGGCCGGCCTGCCCACAGTGCTGCCGTTCCACCGCATGATCGTGCGCGACCCGGCCTTCGCCCCCGCCGACGGCGCCCCGTTCTCGATCTACACCCGCTGGATCGAGACCGAGTTCGAGAACACCATTGCCCCCTGGAGCGGCACCGTCGAGGACCGTCCGCGCTCCGACGCCCGGCACAGCGTGGTCGTCGAGGTGGACGGCCGCCGCATCGAGGTGAGCCTGCCCAGCAAGCTGCTGCCCGGTACCGCGTCGGAGAAGACCGCCGGGCCGGCCCCGCGCCGTCGGACCGCCGCTCACTCGGTGAACACCGCAACGGGCGATGCCGTCAAGGCGCCCATGCAGGCCACCATCGTGAAGATCCTCGTCACGGAGGGCGACACCGTCGTCAAGGGCGACCTGCTGCTGGTGCTGGAGGCCATGAAGATGGAACAGCCGCTCACCGCGCACAAGGACGGCGTGGTCGGGGTCATCGGCGCCGCTGTCGGCTCGACGGTCTCCTCGGGCCACCTGCTCATGACCGTCGGCTGACACCCCCCAGCTGCGCAACTGTGCCCGAACCGGACACCTGCGCCCGGCGTACCGGGCGCAGGTGTCCGCACGGGCGACAGTTAGTCGCGGATGCGGCCGGGGTGCCGGGTCAGTAGTGCACCTTGTGCATCGCGCGTGCGGCATCCGTGATGGACCCGGTCAACGACGGGTAGACGGTGAACGCCTCGGCGACCTCGTCGACGGTGAGGCCGTGCTCGACCGCGAGGGTGAGCGGGAAGATCAGTTCGCTGGCCTTGGGGCCCACGATGACGCCGCCGATGACGGTGCCGGTGCCGCGGGAGGCGATCAGCTTGACGAAGCCGTCCTTGATGCCCATCATCTTGGCGCGCGGGTTCGACTCGAGCGGCATCTTGTACACCTCGCCGCGGCGCACACCCTCCTCGATCTCCTTCTGGGTCCAGCCGACTGTCGCGATCTCCGGCTGCGTGAAGATGTTGGCCGCCACATTGCGGATCTCGATCGGGTTCACCGCGTCGCCCATGGCGTGGTAAACCGCAGTGCGGCCCATCATGGATGCGACGGACGCCAACGGCATCTCCGTGGTGCAGTCGCCCGCGGCGTAGATGTTGGGGATCGAGGTGCGCGCCACCCGATTCACCCGGATGTGGCCGGACTCGTCCAGCTGAACGCCGGCCTCGGCCAGGCCCAGGCCCTGGGTGTTCGGCACGGCGCCGACGGCGATCAGGCAGTGGCTGCCCTCGACGGTGCGGCCGTCGGTGAGGGTCACCAGCACGCCGGTGTCGGTGCGTTCGGCGGTGGCGGCGCGGGACTT
The DNA here is from genome assembly GCF_004402305.1 of Cryobacterium sp. TMB3-10. Classification (NCBI taxonomy): domain Bacteria; kingdom Bacillati; phylum Actinomycetota; class Actinomycetes; order Micrococcales; family Microbacteriaceae; genus Cryobacterium; species Cryobacterium sp. TMB3-10. The sequence continues at coordinate 44,074 of NZ_SOGH01000031.1, forward strand.
GTTCAGCACCACCATGCCGTTGCGCTTGAACACGTTCTCAATCACGGCGGCGGCGTCGACGTCTTCGCCGGGCAGCACCTGGTCGCGGCTGGAGACAAGGGTGACCTCGGCGCCCAGGGCCCGGTAGGCGGAGGCGAACTCCGCGCCGGTGACGCCGGAGCCGACGACGATGAGGTGTTTGGGCACCGACTTGAGGTTGTACAGCTGGGTCCAGGTGAGAATCCGCTCGCCGTCGGGCATCATCGTGGGCATCGTGCGGGGGCTCGCGCCCACCGACAGCACGATGGTGTCGGCCTCGATCCGGTCGAAATCGGTGCCTGAGCCGTCGTCTCCGGTGGACACGATGACCGCGTCGCGGCCGTCCAGCCGGCCGTGGCCGCTCTGCAGCTTGACGCCGGCCTTGACCAGGGTCTCCCGCATGTCCTCGGACTGCTCCCTGGCCAGCGCGAGCAGGCGCTTGTTCACCGCGGCGAGGTTGATCGCGACCTCGGGGTGCAGCGGCTTGCCCTTGGCGTCGCGCACGAAGAACTGCACGCCCAGGTCGTTGGCCTCACGGATCGAGTTCGACGCTTCCGCGGTGGCGATCAGCGACTTCGACGGAACGACGTCGGTGAGCACCGCGGCACCGCCGACGCCGACCCGTTCGATCAGGGTCACCTCTGCGCCCTGCTGCGCGCCGGCGAGTGCCGCTTCGTATCCGCCGGGGCCGCCACCGATGATAATGATGCGTTGTTTTCGTTCGAACTCGTAAGGCATTCACTTATTCTGTCCTGCACCGCGCGACCCACCAAACCACGGCTGCCCCGCAGGCAATTAGAGTAGGAGGATGCTCACGACCGAGATCAATCCTCTTGACGCGCCGGAAACCAACCCGTTCGACGTGGCCGCCACCGCCGCCCAAGAAATCGCCGACGCCACCGGTGTCGCCCATCACGACATCGCCCTGACGCTGGGAAGCGGGTGGGGCAAGGCCGCCGACCTGATCGGCGAGACCACCCACACGATCCCCGCGCAGGAAATCACCGGGTTCAGCGCGCCGGCGCTGGCCGGCCACGCGGGCATGTTGCGCTCGGTGCTGCTTTCGAGCGGCAAGCGTGCCCTGGTGATCGGCGCCCGCACCCACTACTACGAGGGCCACGGCGTGCGCCGGGTCGTGCACAGCGTGCGCACCGCCGCCGCGACCGGGGCGACGACCATGATCCTCACCAACGGGGCCGGCGGCATCCGCGAGACGTGGAAGCCGGGCACCCCGGTGCTGATCAGCGACCACATCAACCTCACCGCCGACTCGCCGCTCGAGGGCGCCACCTTCATCGACCTCACCGACCTGTACTCCCAGCGGCTGCGTGACCTCGCCCGAGGCATCGACCCCACCCTGGACGAAGGCGTCTACTGCCAGTTCCGCGGGCCGCACTACGAGACTCCCGCCGAGGTGCAGATGGCCAAGGCCATCGGTGGCCACATCGTGGGCATGTCCACCGCGCTGGAGGCCATCGCCGCCCGCCAGGCCGGCATGGAGGTACTCGGCATGTCGCTGATCACCAACCTCGCCGCCGGCATTCAAAAGACCCCGCTCAGTCACGGCGAGGTGCTCGAGGCCGGCCAGGCCGCCGAAGCCACCATCAGCGCCCTCCTCGCCAGCATCGTGGCCGCACTGTGAGCCACGGCGACGAGACTCCGACCCAGCCCGGCACCCCCGCCGAGCCGCTCCTCCCACGCGGCGCGCACGCCGGCGACGACGAACGCGAACCGCAGACCGCCGTGCCGAACACCGTCGACGGACCGGACGAGACGGCCGGAGAGGTGCCCGCCGCCACGGCAGTGCTGGACACCACGGCCACCGACCCGGTCAACCTGCTGCTGGTCACCGCGACCGACTGGCTCGCCCAGGACCCGGACCCGGAGACCCGCGCCGAGCTGCGCGTGCTGATCCAGCAGGCCCAGGATCGCGACCCGGCCGCCGTTGCCGACCTGCACTCCCGCTTCGACGAGCGCCTCGCGTTCGGCACCGCGGGCCTCCGCGGCGAGATCGCCGCCGGCTCCAACCGGATGAACCGGGTTCTGGTGAGCCAGGCCGCCGCCGGACTCGCCGCCTATCTCCTCGCCGCCGCGGCGAGCAGCCGGCCCGGCAGCATCCCGTCCGTGGTCATCGGCTACGACGGCCGCCGCAACTCGCACGTCTTCGCCACCGACACCGCCGCGATCATGGCCGGCGCCGGCGTGCGCGCCGTGCTGTTGCCCCGCCTGCTCCCCACCCCGGTGCTCGCTTTCGCGGTGCGCCACCTCGGCGCCAGCGCCGGTGTGATGGTCACCGCTTCGCACAACCCGCCCAACGACAACGGCTACAAGGTCTACCTGGGCGACTCCGATGAGGGCTCGCAGATCGTCTCCCCCGACGACGTCGCCATCGCCGCCCAGATCCAGCACGTCGCCGACACCCAGCTCGTCACCGAGCTGCCGCGGGCCGGGTACGAGACCGCTCCGGAGTCCGTCGTGCAGGCCTACGTGGATGCGACCGCCGCCATCGGCGCGTCGCCGCGCGCGCAGGTGAGCGTTGTGTACACGGCCCTGCACGGTGTGGGGTGGGACACCACCCGCCGCGTGCTCGACGCCGCCGGGTTCGCCCTGCCGACCCTCGTGGACGCGCAGATCGCCCCCGACTCGGCGTTCCCCACCGTCGCGTTCCCCAACCCTGAGGAACCCGGCGCGATGGACCTCGCCTACGAGACCGCGCGTGAGGTCGACGCCGAACTGATCATCGCCAACGACCCGGATGCCGACAGGCTCGCCATCGCCATCCCGGACGCCGATGCGCCGGAGGGCTACCGTCGCCTGAGCGGCAACGAGGTCGGTGCCATCCTGGGCTGGCGGGCCGCCGAGCTGGCCGCCAACGCGCCGGGCGACGGCGGTGCCGACGGCACCCTGGCCTGCTCGATTGTGTCGACGCCGGCGCTCAAGGCCGTCGCAGACGCCTACGGCCTGCGGTTCGCCGACACCCTCACCGGGTTCAAGTGGGTCTCCCGTGCTCCCGGCCTGATCTTCGGCTTCGAAGAGGCCCTCGGCTACCTGGTCAACCCCGGCACCGTGCGCGACAAGGACGGCATCTCCGCCGCCGTGGCGCTGCTCTCGCTGGTCAGCGAGCTCAAGGCCGACGGTTTGACGCTCGCGGACCACCTCGACGCGTTCGCCGAGAAGTTCGGCTACTTCGCCTCGGGCCAGATTTCGGTGCGCGTCACCGACCTCACCGAGATCGAGAGGGTGATGGCACGCTTGCGCGAGAGCCCGCCGGCGATGATCGGCACCAGCCGGGTGGACCACATCGACGATCTCTCCGGCGGCTTCAACGGCCTGCCGCCCAGCGATGTGCTGCGGATCGTGCTCGCCGACGGCTCCCGGGTGATGGTGCGGCCCAGCGGCACCGAACCCAAGCTCAAGGTGTATCTCGACACGCACAGCAGCGTCGGCAGCCTCGCCGAACGCCGGCAGGCCGCATCCGATGCCCTCGCCGAGCTCGACAGGGGCATGCGCGCGCTGATCGGCTGACCGGCGGTGCGGACGCGGATGCCCAGCCGGGCATCCGCGCCGGGCTAGCCGAGTGCGATCTCGAGCTTGGCGGTCAGCTCGTCGAGGTCGAAGAAGTTGTCGATGATGATGACGTCGGCGTTGGTCTTGCCGATCGACGGCACCAGTTCCGACGAGGTGAGGATGACCTGCGCGTCCGCGGCGGCGAGCTTCACGCTGGCGATGTCGGCCGCGGTGACGTCAGCCTCGATGTCCAGGCGCTCGAGGGCGCGTTCGGCGTTGACCTTGAGAATGGCGGATGTGCCGATACCGACTCCGCACAGTGCGACGATCTTCATTTGTGTTCCTCCGTGCTGGCGTCTGCGCCGGTTGGTGCCGCGATGCCCAGGAGCGAGCGTACGGATGCTGCGTCCGGCGCCGCTGCCAGCGCCGGGATGATGCTCGAATCGTTGAACACGTTGGCGAGCTCGGCGACGAAGTGCACGTGCTCGTCGCCCGTGGTCACCGCCAGGCCCAGGACCACGTTGACGGGGTCGTTGTGCGGGTGTCCGAAGGCCACGGGCTCGGCGAGGGTCACGACGCTCAGGCCCCCGGTGAGCACATCGGGGCCGGGCCGGGCGTGCGCCAGGGCCAGCCCGGGCGCGATCACCACGTAGGCGCCGAATTCCTCGATCACACCCACCATGCGCTCGGTGTAGCCGGGTGCGGTGGAACCGGATCGCTCCAGCGCCGCGCCGGCGGCGCCGACGGCGGCCCGCCAGTCGGGGACGTGCAGGCCGACGTCGATGGCGTCAAGGGGAAGTGGTGGGAGGGACATGGCTGCTTTCTAGCGTGGGCGTTGGCGGGCTAGGCGGTGGCAAAACCGTCGACGATGGCGTCGGCGAGTTCTTCGCGCTCCTCCAACGGCAGGAATGCCGCGGAGGCCGCGTTGAGCTGCAGGGCCTCGAGGTCGTCGAGGTCGTAGCCGAAGGCATCCGTGAGCAGGGCCAGCTCGCGGCTGAGCGTGGTGGCGCTCATCAGCCGGTTGTCGGTGTTGACGGTGACGCGGAAGCCGAGCTGGTAGAGCAGGTCGAACGGGTGGTCGAGCATGTCGTCGCCCCAGGCGGCGATCGCGCCGGTCTGGAGGTTCGACGACGGGCTGAGCTCCAGCGGGATCTCCCTGTCGCGCACCCACTGGGCCAGCGGGCCGAGGGTCACGTACGTGTTCTCCTGGTCCTCCCGGCCGATTTCGATGTCCTCGGCCAGGCGCACGCCGTGGCCCAGGCGCAGGGCGCGACCGTCGAACAGGGCGCCGCGGATGCTGCCCAGCCCGTCGGCCTCGCCGGCGTGCACGGTGACCGGGAAGAGGTTCCGGGCCAGGTAGTCGAACGCGGCGGCGTGGTTGCCAGCCGGGAAGCCCTCCTCGGCGCCGGCGATGTCGAAGCCGACCACGCCGAGGTCGCGGTGCCGCACGGCGAGTTCGGCGACCTCGAGGGACCTGTCGGCGTGCCGCATCGCGGTGATCAGCTGGCCGATCTTGATGGTGATGCCGGCCTGGGCGACCCGCTCGATGCCCGCCGCGATGCCTTCCTGCACGGCGTCGACGGCCTGGTCCAGGCTGAGCCCGCCGGCCAGGTGCTGCTCGGGGGCCCAGCGCACCTCGGCGTAGATCACGCCATCCAGGGCGAGGTCTTCAACGAACTCCCTGGCCACCCGCACGAGGGCGTCGTGGGTTTGCATGACGCCGACGGTGATCTCGAAGGTCTTGAGGTAGTCCGCGAGCGAGCCGGAGGTGGCCTGGCTGACGAACCAATCGGCGAGGCCGGACTCGGTCGTGGCGGGCAGCTCCAGGCCGATCGGCGCGGCCAGCTCGAGGATCGTGGCCGGTCGCAGACCGCCGTCGAGGTGGTCGTGCAGGGAGACTTTGGGCAGGGCGTTGATGCTCACGCCACTGCCGGGCAACAGGTATTCCTCGGAGCTGATATTCACTCCCCCAATCTATCGCGCCCGCGCGGCGCGTATCCCGAAGCCGCCTCATCCGCCCAACCCCGCCGACGTGCCTCACAATGCCCCTTCAGCGCACTCCAAGCGCATCTTCGCCGCAAGTCAGCACAGCGCGGGGCGCCATCGGTGGATAACTCTGACCGGCAGCGGCAATAAATGGCATCTTGGGCGGATGCGCAAGCGAACGGAGCTCCCCCGCAGCCTGACTCTCGACGGGTTCACCGTCGCGGAAGCGCGCTGGGCGGGGGTGACACCTCGGAGGTTGCAGTCGGCCGACCTGCAGGCGCCGTTCCACGGCGTGAGAGTCGCCGCCGGCATCCCGACCGGGGTGCGGGAACTGGCCAGGGCCTACGCCGCGGTGATGCCCACCGGCCACTTCTTCAGCCACGCCACCGCTGCCCAGCTGCTCGGGCTTCACGGTCCAGAATCCCGTCAGCGTCTGGTGCGAACTCGCTCCGATTATGGGGCTGGACGACCTCATCGCGCTCGGCGACCACCTCCTCGGCGTGGTGGATCCCCCGTTCTCGTCGGAAGACCTCTGCACGGCGGTCGCCGAGCGGCCCGGCCACCGGGGCATCCGTCGGCTACGGGCCGCGCTGGAGTGGGTGAGACCCCGAGTTGAGTCGCGCCAGGAGACCCGGCTTCGGCTCCTGATCGTGCGGGCGGGCCTGCCGGAACCGGAGACCAACGTGTACCTGCCGCTGCGATACCAGCGGCGCCGGGTGCGCGGTGATCTGGTCTACCTGCGGTACCGGGTCCTTGTCGAATACGACGGCGAGCAGCACCGCACGGACGACGTGCAGTTCGCCCGTGATGTCGACAGGTTGGACGGTGTGATGGCCGAGGATTGGCGGGTCATCAGGGTGCTCAAGGAAACCCCGGATGCCGAAGTCCTCTCCCGGCTCGACCAGGCGCTGCGTTCCCGCGGCTGGCGTCCCGGCAGCCGCCCCACGTGACGCGCGCGCACTCACCCACTTGCCGCAACTGAGCGCCTCGCCGCGAGGTAAGTGGCAATGTGCGGCAAGTCGGCGGATGCGCCGCCAGCGACTTGCGCCAAAAACCCCCTTCGGCTCGGCGGAAGGGGGTTTTTGCGGCAAGTCGGCGGGGCCGGGCCTGCGGGTACTGGGCTAGTTGCCGATGCGCTCGGCGATCAGGGGGCCGCCGTCGAGGACGGGCTCGCCGGGGTCGCCGATGCGCCAGGCGCCCTCGACGGCCTCGAGGGCCCGGGCGAAGCGCTCCGGCTCGTCGGCGCTGAGGGTGAACAGTGGCTCGCCCTTGCGGACGGTGTCGCCGGGCTTGGCGTGCAGGTCGATGCCGGCGGCGTGCTGCACCGGGTCCTGCTTGCGGGCGCGGCCGGCGCCCAGGCGCCAGGCGCCGATGCCGAACGGCAGCGCCTGCTGCTCGACGAGCACGCCGTCACGGTCGGCGAGCACCACGTGGGTCTCGCGCGCCACGGGCATCGCGGCATCCGGGTCGCCGCCCTGGGCACGGATGACCGCACGCCACTTGTCCATCGCGCGACCGTCCGTCAGGGCCGCCTCGACGTCGACGTCCTTCTGGCCGACCAGGGCCAGCATCTCGCGGGCCAAGGCCACGGTGAGCTCCACCACATCGGCGGGGCCGCCGCCGGCGAGCACCTCGAGGGACTCGCGCACCTCGTTGGCGTTGCCGATGGCCAGGCCGAGCGGCACGTTCATGTTGGTCAGCAGCGCGGAGGTGGCCACCCCGGCGTCCTCGCCGAGGGCGACCATGGTGCGGGCCAGCTCGCGGGACCGGTCGATGTCCTTCAGGAACGCGCCGGAGCCGAACTTCACGTCGAGCACCAACGCACCGGTGCCCTCGGCGATCTTCTTGGACATGATCGACGAGGCGATCAGCGGGATCGCTTCGACGGTGCCGGTGGTGTCGCGGAGCGCATACAGCTTGCCGTCGGCCGGAGCCAGACCGCTGCCGGCGGCGCAGATGACCCCGCCGACGTCCTGCAGCTGCTGGAACATTTCCTCGTTGCTGAGGTTGGCGCGCCAGCCCGGGATGGACTCGAGCTTGTCCAGGGTGCCGCCGGTGTGACCGAGGCCACGGCCGGAGAGCTGCGGCACGGCCGCGCCGAAGACCGCGACGAGGGGCATCAGCGGCAGGGTGATCTTGTCGCCGACACCGCCGGTGGAGTGCTTGTCCGTGGTCGGTTTGCCCAGGCCCGTGAAGCTCATCCGCTCGCCGGAGTTGATCATGGCCATGGTCATGTCGCGGATCTCCCGGCGGGACATGCCGTTGAGGAAGATCGCCATGGTCATCGCGGCCATCTGCTCGTCGCCGACGTAGCCGCGGGTGTACGCGTCGATCAGCCAGTCGATCTGCGGAGTCGACAGCTCGCCCTTGTCACGCTTGGCGTGGATCAGGTCGACGGCGTCGAAGGCTTCGATGGTGCGGGCGGGGGTGGAGCTCATGAGTTGTCTTCCCTGTAGGCGGCGAGCTGGCGGGGCCCGAAGGCGTCCGGCAGGACCTCGTCGATGGTGCGCACGCCGGAGACGGTCTCCAACAGCATGCCTGGTGCCGAGTGTTCGTAGAGCAGTTGGCGGCAGCGGCCGCACGGCATCAGCGTGTTGCCGTTGCCGTCGACGCAGCTGAACGCGACGAGCTGGCCGCCGCCGGTGAGGTGCAGCACGCTCACCAGCGCGCATTCCGCGCAGAGAGTGAGCCCGTAGGAGGCGTTCTCCACGTTGCACCCGCTGATCACCCGGCCGTCGGAAACGAGGGCGGCCGCCCCGACCGGGAACTTCGAGTAGGGCACGTAGGCGTGGGTCATCGCTTCGGTGGCAGCGCTGCGCAGCACACCCCAGTCGATGTCGCCGGACTCGGGTGTTGTGTCGCCGGAATTCGCAGTCAGGTTCGTCATGATTTTATATACGGCTTTCCGGATGCGGCCGGGCCCCGCGACTGGCCCACCAGGCCCGCCACGGCGAAGATGGTGACCAGGTAGGGCAGCATCAGCATGAACTCGCTGGGCACCGGCGAACCGATGATGCTCAACACGTTCTGCAGGTTGCTGGCGAAGCCGAACAGCAGCGCCGCGAGGGTGGCCCGGATCGGGTCCCACCGGCCGAAGATCACCGCCGCGAGGGCGATGAAGCCGGCACCGGCGGTCATTTCTTTGCCGAACGCACCCACCGACCCCAGGGTGAAGTACGCGCCACCGAGGCCGGCGACGGCGCCGGCGAGGGACACGTTCCAGAACCGGGTACCGGTGACGTTGATGCCCACGGTGTCAGCGGCCTGCGGGTGCTCGCCCACCGCGCGGAGCCGGAGGCCCCACTTGGTGTGGAAGATCCCGAAGTACACCGCGGCGACGGCGATGTACATGATGTACACGATCAGGGTCTGCCGGAAGAAGACCGGCCCGACGATCGGGATCTCGCTGAGCAGCGGGATGTTGATGCGCTCGAATTTGGGCGGCTGGTTGAGCGTGGCCGCGTTCGGGGCGAGGAGCTCGGAGAACAGGAACCCGGTGAGGCCGGTGACGAGGACGTTGAGCACCACACCGACGATGACCTGGTCGACGAAGTACTTGATCGAGAACGCCGCGAGCACAAACGACACCAGCACACCGGCCACCATCGCCGCGAGCAGGCCGAGCAGCGGCTGCTGGGTGATCGAGGCCACGATCGCGGAGGTGAACGCACCGGCCAGCAGCTGGCCCTCGATCGCCACGTTGACCACGCCGACACGTTCGGAGATGACGCCGCCGAGGGCGCCGAAGATCAGCGGGACGGCCAGGCTCAGCGAGCCGAACAACAGGCCGGGCACCGGGATGCGTTCGTCGGCGGAGGCCCAGGTGAGGAAGCCGATCAGGAGCAGCACGGCGAAAACCGAGATCAGCCAGAGCGGAACCTTGCGGCGGGTCTGCACCATCCAGGCGCTGAGCCCGGTGATGGCGGCCAGCAGGATGCTGATCACGATGCCGGTCGGCAGGGTGGGCAGCAGCACGTCTGGCAGCTGGATCAGGTCGCTGGAGGTGGAGAGCACCATGGTGCTGGTGCCGGTGCGGCCGAAGACCACCATCAGCAGGAAACCGAGGACCGTGAAGACGCCGAGGATGATCGGCACCTTCCAGCTCTTGATGACCGCGGTCGCCGGACCCTCCTCGGGTCCGGTGGGCTGGGTGGGCTGGTTCACTGGAGCGATGGTGCTCATTTCGCCGCCACCTCCTGGGAAACGTTGGGAACCGGTCTGCGGCGGGGCGCTCCGGGCGCCGGGAGCCTGAAGATCGCGCGCACCAGCGGCGGCGCGGCGATGAAGAGCACGATGAGCGACTGCACAACGAGCACGATGTCGATGGGCACGCCCTCGGCGGCCTGCATCGAGAAGCTGCCGGCCTTGAACGCGCCGAACAGGATGCCCGCGGCGAACACGCCCCACGGCTTGGAGCGGCCCAGCAGGGCCACCGTGATGGCGTCGAAACCGATCCCGGAGTCGATGCCGGCACCGAAGCCGCTGGTGGTGGTGCCCAGCACCTGGTTGATGCCGGCCAGGCCGACCAGACCGCCGGAGAACAGCATCGCGTAGACGTACATGCGCTGCACGCTGATGCCGGCCACCTTGGCGGCGTTGGGGTTCTCGCCGACGGCGCGGAACTTGAAGCCCAGGTTGGAGCGGGCGAGCAGCCACCAGGTGAACACCGTGGCGGCGATCACCAGGATGAAGCCGAAGTGCAAGTTGTAGTCCGGGCCGAGTAGGTCGAAGTAGACCGCGGTCTCCTTGCTGGCCGGACTCTTGGGGTTGTTCGACCCCGGGGTCTTGAGGAACCCGTCGCGCAGCAGGAAGCTGACCAGGTAGAACGCCACGTAGTTGAGCATGATCGTGGTGATCACCTCGTGCGCGCCGGTGCGGGCCTTGAGCAGGCCGACCAGGCCGCCCCACAGGGCCCCGCCCAGCACGCCGGCGACGAGTGCGGCGATCAGGTGGATGCCGGCGGGCAGGTCAACCGCGAAGGCCACCCAGCCGCCCAGAGTCGCGGCGATGAGCATCTGGCCGCGCCCGCCGATGTTGAACAGGCCCACCCGGAAACCGAGCGCGACACCGAGGCCGGCCGCGATCAGCGGGGTGGCGTAGGTGAGGGTCTCGGTGAACGGCCGGATGCCGTCGGCGAAGCTCGGACGACGGAAGTTGTACACCGAACCCTGGAACAGCGCGGAATAGGCGCCGGACACCGCGTCCCAGGCGGCGGAGAGCATGTCGCCGGGCCTCGAGAAGAAGTACCCCGCGCTCTCCTGCACGTTCGCGTTCGTGAACGCGATCATCACGGCGCCCACGAGCAGCGCCAGCAGCACCGCCAACACCGAGATGATGGCGTTGCCGGTGGTGATCTCCCGGAAGACGTTGTGCCAGCGGGAGGATTCGTCCGGTTCCGGCGACTTCGCCGGTGCCGGGGTCGAGGTGGGCTGCTGAGCGGCGCTCATGCTGCGGCTCCTTCTGCGGGGGTTTCGCCCGCCATCATGAGACCCAGAACGGATCGGGGGGTGTCGCCGGGGACGATGCCGACAATGCGGCCGCGGTACATCACCATGATCCGGTCGGCGAGGGCGGCGACCTCGTCGAGTTCGGTGGAGATCACGATGACCGGGGTGCCGCCGTCGCGGGTCGCCACGATGCGTTCGTGCACAAATTCGATCGAGCCGACATCGAGGCCGCGGGTGGGCTGAGCCGCGACGAAGAGCCGCAGGTCACGGCTGAGTTCGCGGGCGAGCACGACCTTCTGCTGGTTGCCGCCGGACAGGCGGCCGACGGGCGTTTCGATGCCCTGGGACCGCACGTCGAACTCCGTCACCTTGGTGCGGGCGAAGTCGGCGAGGTAGGACAGCTGCAGGTTGAACCGTTTGACGAACGGGAGCTTGTTGGCGCGGTCCAGCATCAGGTTCTCGGCGATGGTGAACCCGCCGACGAGGCCGTCCCTGGTGCGGTCCTCCGGTACGAAGCCGACCCCGGCGTCGAGCACCTGACGAACCGAGTGGCCGCGAAGGGACGTGCCGTCGAGGCTGATCTCGCCGACGACGCGGGGCTGCAGCCCCATCAGAGCCTCGGTCAGTTCGGTCTGGCCGTTGCCCTGCACGCCGGCGATGGCGAGGATCTCGCCCGCCTTGACGTCGAAGCTGACGTCGTTGACGAGGATCTGGCCGAGAGGGTCGATCACGGTGAGGTTCGTCACCACCAGCGCCGGGGCTCCGGGGGTGGCGGGCGCCTTGTCCACGGTCAGGTCGACGGCGCGGCCCACCATCAGGGTGGCGAGTTCTTCGTTGCTCGCGGTCGGCGAGGCGGTGCCGACGACCTTGCCCAGGCGGATGACGGTGATCCGGTCGGCGACCTCGCGCACCTCCCGCAGCTTGTGCGTGATGAAGACGATGGAGGTGCCCGCGGCCTTGAGCTGGCGCATGATGTTCATCAGCTCGTCGGTTTCCTGCGGGGTGAGCACGGCGGTCGGTTCGTCGAAGACGAGCACCTTCGCGTCGCGGGAGAGCGCCTTGATGATCTCCACCCGCTGCTGCACACCGACGGGCAGGGACTCCACGAGGGCGTCGGGATCGACGTCGAACCCGAAGCGCTCCGAGATCTCCCGCACCCGGGTGCGCGCGGCGGCGAGGTCGAGCCTGCCGCCGGCCTTGACCTGTTCGTGGCCGAGCATCACGTTCTCGGCCACGGTGAACACGGGGATCAGCATGAAGTGCTGGTGCACCATGCCGATGCCGGCGGCCATCGCGTCGCCGGGTCCGGCGAAGTGCTGCGGCACGTCATCGAGGAGGATCTCGCCCTCTTCGGCCCGGTACAGGCCGTAGAGAACGTTCATCAACGTTGATTTACCGGCCCCGTTCTCGCCGAGCAGGGCGTGGATCTCTCCCTCCTCGATGGTGAGGTTGATGTCGTCATTGGCAACAAGGGCACCGAATCTCTTCGTAATGCCGCGAAGTTCGAGCTTCATAGTGTCGATTCTATTGAGGTGCCGGCCGGGCGTGGCTCTACGCCCCGGCGACACCACGCAACGAAACGGGGAGGCCAGCATGGCTGGCCTCCCCGGTGCCCTGTGGGGCGGTACTGCTACACGGTGGTGCTGGGTGAAACGGGGTGTTACTTGGGCGTGGCGTCGCTGGTCACGACGATGTCGCCGCTGATGATCTGTGCCTTGAGGTCGTCGATCTCGGTGACCAGGGCGGGGTCAACCTTGGACTCCCAGTCGTGCAGCGGGGCCAGGCCGACACCCTCGTTCTCGAGGGTTCCGATGTACGGGTCGGAGCTGAATTCGCCGTTTGCCGCGTCGGTGATGATCGCGTCGGTCGCATCCGTCATCGACTTCATGATGGAGGTGAGGTACAGCGCGGCGAACTCGGGCGTGGTCTCGAACAGGTCGCTGTCGACACCGACGATGGCGACGTCCTTGCCGGACTCGGCGATGGCCTGTGCGGTGCCCTGGAAGAGCGGGCCGGCGACCGGGAGGATGATGTCCGCACCGGCGTCGATCAGGCCCTGGCTGAGGGTCTTGCCGGCGCTGATGTCATCGAAGCCACCGGCGAACAGGCCCTCCTGGGATTCCTTCGACCAGCCGGTGAGCTTGACGTCGGTGCCCTTTTCGGTGTTGTAGTAGGCGATGCCGTCGGCGAAGCCGTCCATGAAGATGGTGACCGACGGGTACTGCATGCCACCGAAGGTGCCGACGGTGCCGGTCTTGGTGGTTCCTGCGGCCAGGTAGCCGGCCAGGAATGCGGCCTGCGCGGTGTCGTAGACGACCGGCTTCACGTTCTCGAGCGTCAGCGGGCTGAAGTCGTCGTTGGAGAGGGTGGAGTCGATGAGGGCGAACTGCACATCGCTGTTCTCCTGGGCCGCGTCGCGGGTGGCGTTGGCCAGGGCGAAACCGACGGTGAGGATGAAGTTGCAACCCTGGTCGACCATGCTGGTCACGTTGCCCGTGTACTGGTCCTCAGAGGTGGACTCGGCCTGCTTGAACTCGACGCCGAGCTCCTCGGAGGCCTGGGAGATGCCCTCGAAGCTGGACTGGTTGAAGGACTTGTCGTCGAAGCCACCGAAGTCGGAGACGATGCAGGGCAGGAAGTCCGATGTGGCAGCGTCGCCGCTGCCGTCCTCGGTGGGGGCCGGCGCACACGCCGCGAGCAGAGCGAGAACGCCGAGTGAGGCAAGGCCGCCGAGCGTTGCCTTGCGGGTCGTGATTGTCAAGATTGACCTCCAGATGAGGCCCGGCGTGAGATCGCACGGGCTGGTATATGGTCTACACGTTACCCAGAAGAGCCCTGCTCAGATGAGCAAACCGACACTGTAGCCAAATGGTTATCAAGCCGCGACATTCTCGAAATCGCGCCGACACAAATGGTCATCTACCGGGCCTATTCCTGAGAAACTCTCGCGGCGGAGGCCGCCCGCAGCTACAGGACGTCTGAGCTGCCCGAGAGCCGCAGCGCGTCGACGACGGCCTTGACCTTCTGGGCGTTGGCGCTTGTCGTCACCAGCAGGGCGTCGGGGGTGTCCACGACGACGATGTCGTCGACGCCGATCAGAGCGATCATGCGCTTGGTGTGGCTGACGACGATTCCGCTGGAGGAGTCGGCCAGCACCCGGGCGCCCTCACCGAGGATCGCCAGGTCGCGCTTGCGGCCGTTGGCGTGGATCTTGGCGATCGACGCGAAGTCTCCCACGTCGTCCCAGTCGAACTGGCCGGGGATCACGGCCAGCTTGCCCTTCGCGGCGGCGGGCTCGGCCACGGAGTAGTCGATGGCGATCTTCTTGAGCTTGGGCCAGACCTGGTCGACGACGGCGCCGCGGCGCGGGGTGTCCCACGCCTCGGCGAGTTCGAGCAGCCCGGCGAGCAGCTCGGGCTCGCTCGCGCCGATCTCCTCGAGCAGCCTGTCGGCGCGGGCGATGAACATGCCGGCGTTCCAGAGGTACTGTCCGCTGGAGAGGTAGCGCTTGGCGGTGGCCGGGCTGGGCTTCTCCACGAACGAATTGACCGACTGGGCGCTCGGGGCGCCGTCGATGGACAGGGCCGCGCCGGTCTTGATGTAACCGAAACCGATCGCCGGCTCGGTGGGCTGGATGCCGATGGTGACGATCAGGCCGGTGTCGGCGGCGACGATGGCCTCCACGACGGCCTGGCGGAACGCCGCGGGGCCCTTGATGACGTGGTCGGCTGCGAAGGAGCCGATGATCACGCCGGGTTCGCGGCGCTCGAGGATCGCGGCGGCCAGCCCGATCGCGGCCGAGGAGTCCCGCGGTTCGCTCTCCAGGACCACGTTCAGGTCCCCGAGCTCCGGCAGCTGCTCCTCGACGGCGGCCCGGTGCGCCCGCCCGGTGACGACCATGATGCGCTGGTCGCCGGACAGCGGTGCGAGCCGGTCCCAGGTGGCGCGCAGCAGCGTCTGCCCGCTGCCGGTGAGGTCGTGCAGGAACTTGGGCGCGTCGGCGCGGGACAGCGGCCAGAGCCTGGATCCGATCCCGCCGGCAGGGATCACACTGTAGAAGCGGGCGAGGGCATCGCTGGAGTGGGACATTGCGCCAGACTACCGGTCCGTCGGCCCCGTTCATCCAGGGTTCACCGCACAGACGTGCGGGCTGTCTACTGTGGCGGCATGAGGGTTGCCGTCGTCAGCGAAAGCTTCCTCCCCACCATCAGCGGGGTCACCACGAGCGTCTGCAAGGTGCTCGACGAGCTGCGCCGCCAGGGCCACGAGGCCCTGGTGATCGCCCCGTTCGGCGCCCCGCCGAGTTACGCCGGCTTTCCCGTGCACACCGTGCCCGCCCTCTCCTATCGGCAGTTTCCCGTCGGCCTGCCCAATCCGCGGGTGTTGGGGCTGCTGGCCGACTTCGCGCCGGACGTGCTGCACGCGGCGTCACCGTTCCTCCTCGGCGCGCAGGGCATCGCGGCCGCCCGGCGCCTGGGCGTGCCGAGCGTTGCCGTGTTCCAGACGGATGTGGCCGGTTACGCCAGCCGCAACCACCTCGGCCAGGCGACCGGGCTGGCCTGGCGGTTCGTGAAGTGGGTGCACGACGGCGCCGACCTGACCCTCGTGCCGTCCACGGCGTCGATGAGCGACCTCCGCCGCATCGGCGTGCAGCGCCTGGACCGGTGGACCAGGGGCGTGGACCTGGAGAGCTACCACCCCAACACCCGGCACGGCCCGGAGGTGGCGGCGTTGCGCCGGCGACTGGCGCCCAACGGCGAGGTGGTGATCGGGTACGTCGGCCGGATCGCCCCGGAGAAGCAGGTGGAAAGGTTCCGGGCACTCAGCGGCCTACGCGGGATCAGCATCGCCCTGGTCGGCGACGGGCCGTCCACTCCCCTGGTGGCCAAGGCTCTGGCGGGAATGCCGGTGACCTGGCTGGGCCGGCTCGCCGGTGCCGAGCTCGCGGCGGCGTACGCCAGCTTCGACGTGTTCCTGCACGCCGGTACAGAGGAGACCTTCGGACAGACCCTGCAAGAGGCGCACGCCGCGGGACTGCCCGTGGTGGCGCCGCGCGCCGGTGGCCCGATCGATCTCATCGAGCACGGCACCGACGGGTTCCTGTTCACGCCGGACGATGACAGGGACCTGCGCCGACACGTGGCCGCGCTGGTCACCGATGCTCCGCTGCGGCACCGGATGGGCGAGGCGGGCCGGCGGGCCGTGCTCGGCCGCAGCTGGGAAACCGTCTGCGCCACGCTGTTCGGGTTCTACACGCAGGTCATCGATGAAAGCCTCGCCGTGCGTGCGGAAACCCTGGTTCCGGCCGCGCAACGCCGCTGACCGCACTAGCCTTGATGCGGGTACAAAGCCTCTGGTCACCGGCGGCCGCCCACCCGGTTAGGCACCCCTAACCAGACTTATCTCGCCGTCAAGATATAGACTGACGATACGTGTTTGTTCAACGATGACACCTCGTTCAGCAGGGGTCACGACTCAGCCAGGGAGGGTTGGTCATGCCACAGAATTCGGCAGAGGCCCTGACAGCTCAGCGGAAGACGACCTCGCGTCGTCCGGCCGGAACGCTTTACCGCGGCCGTGAGGGCATGTGGTCCTGGGTCCTGCACCGGATCACCGGGGTGGCGATTTTCTTCTTCCTCCTCGTGCACATCCTCGACACCGCCCTCGTGCGGGTCAGCCCCGAGGCGTACAACGCCGTGATCAGCCAGTACCAGACCCCCATCATGGGGCTGGGCGAAGCCGGCCTGGTCGCCGCGATCGTGTTCCACGCCTTCAACGGCCTGCGCATCATCGCCATCGACTTCTGGAACGCGAAGCACCAGCGGGTGCTCTTCTACGTCGTGATCGGGCTCTGGGTGATCACCATGATCGCCTTCCTGCCCCGCCACCTGATCAACGTGTTCAGCCACTAGGAGGCGACCGAAAATGACCTCAACAATCGTCGCCCCCCGCAGCCCATACTCCCGCAGCCCCCGCAAGAACGGCGTGAACTGGGAGAAGTGGGGCTGGATCTACATGCGCGTCTCCGGCGTCGTGCTGATCGTGCTGATCTTCGGCCACCTTTTCGTGAACCTGATGGTGGGCGAGGGCGTCAGCGCGCTGAACTTCGCCTTCGTCGCCGGCAAGCTGTCCAACCCGTTCTGGCAGTGGTGGGACGTGGCGATGCTCTGGCTCGCCCTGATCCACGGCGGCAACGGCATGCGCACCCTCGTGAACGACTACGCCACGACGCGCATCAGCCGCGGCATCCTCAAATCGTCGATCCTCGCCGCCGTGGTCATCCTGATCGTTCTCGGCACGCTCGTGGTGTTCACCTTCGACGCCTGCCCGGCCGGCCAGCCCGCCGACCTTCTGCCCACTTTCTGCCAGGCCGTTTAGGCCCTCGAGGAGCTGCAAAAACTTTCATGACGGATGCACCTGTGACCAACATGCCCGAGTCCACCATCGTCGACGGGGTGCACTACCACCAGTTCGACATCGTGATCATCGGGGCTGGCGGGGCGGGCATGCGAGCCGCCATCGAGGCCGGACCGAACGCATCCACCGCCGTGATCTCCAAGCTCTACCCCACCCGGTCGCACACCGGCGCGGCGCAGGGCGGCATGGCTGCCGCGCTGGCGAACGTGGAGGAAGACAACTGGGAGTGGCACACCTTCGACACCGTCAAGGGCGGCGACTACCTCGTCGACCAGGACGCCGCGGAGATCCTCGCCAGGGAAGCCATCGACGCCGTCATCGACCTCGAGAACATGGGCCTGCCGTTCAACCGCACCCCTGAGGGAAAGATCGACCAGCGCCGCTTCGGCGGTCACACCCGCGACCACGGTAAGAGCCCGGTGCGCCGCGCCTGCTACGCCGCCGACCGCACCGGCCACATGATCCTGCAGACCCTGTACCAGAACTGCGTCAAACGCGGCATCAACTTCTTCAACGAGTTCTACGTGCTCGACCTGATCATGACCAACGTCGACGGCGTCGACCAGCCGTCCGGCGTGGTCGCCTACGACCTGTCCACCGGTGAGCTGCACGTCTTCTCCGGCAAGGCGTTCATCTTCGCCACCGGCGGTTTCGGCAAGATCTACAAGACGACGTCCAACGCGCACACCCTCACCGGCGACGGTGTGGGCATCATCTGGCGCAAGGGCCTGCCGCTGGAGGACATGGAGTTCTTCCAGTTCCACCCGACCGGCCTGGCCGGCCTGGGCATCCTGCTCACCGAGGGTGCCCGCGGTGAGGGCGCGATCCTGCGGAACGCCTCCGGCGAGCGGTTCATGGAGCGCTACGCGCCCACCATCAAGGACCTCGCCCCGCGTGACATCGTGGCCCGCTGCATGGTCAAGGAGGTCGCGGAGGGCCGCGGCGCCGGCCCCAACAAGGACTACGTGTACCTGGACTGCACCCACCTGGGTGCCGAGGTGCTCGAGACCAAGCTGCCCGACATCACCGAGTTCGCCCGCACCTACCTCGGCGTGGACCCCGTCACCGAACCGGTGCCGGTGATGCCCACCGCGCACTACGCCATGGGCGGCATCCCCACCAACGTCAAGGCGGAGGTGCTGCGGGACAACACCACCGTGGTGCCCGGCCTCTACGCCGCCGGCGAATGCGCCTGCGTCTCGGTGCACGGCTCCAACCGGCTCGGCACCAACTCGCTGTTGGACATCAACGTGTTCGGCAAGCGCGCCGGCAACAACGCCGTCGAGTACGTCAAGACCGCCGAGTTCGTGCCGCTGCCCGAGGACCCAGCCAAGTTCGTGCGCGAACTCCTGACCACCATCCGCACCTCCACCGGCACCGAGCGCATCGCCGTGCTCCGTCGGGAGCTGCAGGAGATCATGGACGAGAAGGCGCAGGTGTTCCGCACCGACGAGTCCCTCCGTGAGGTCACCGAGACCATCCACACCCTGCGCGAGCGCTACAAGAACATCGGCGTGCAGGACAAGGGCCGCCGGTTCAACACCGACCTGCTCGAGGCCGTGGAGCTGGGCTTCCTGCTCGACCTGGCCGAGGTCGTCGTGTACTCCGCCCGCAACCGCAAGGAGAGCCGCGGCGGCCACATGCGCGACGACTTCCCCCTGCGCGACGACGTCAATTACCTGCAGCACACCATGGCCTACCTGTCGGGTGACGCCCTGTCCGCGGATGCTGCCGACCATATTTCGCTCGACTGGAAGCCCGTCACCATTACGCGCTACCAGCCGATGGAGAGGAAGTACTAGTGAGCACCCCCACCCTCGAATCGCCCCCCGCGGTTCCCGACGAGATCGCCTCGTTCACGGTCACCCTGTCGGTGCGACGCTTCAACCCCGAAATCGACGAAGACCCGCACTGGGAGAACTACGACGTCGAGATGTACGCGACGGACCGCATCCTGGACGCCCTGCACAAGATCAAGTGGGAACAGGACGGTAGCTTGAGCTTCCGCAGGTCCTGCGCGCACGGCATCTGCGGGTCCGACGCGATGCGGATCAACGGGCGGAACCGTTTGGCCTGCAAGACCCTGATCAAGGACCTCGACATCACCAAGCCGGTGACGGTCGAGGCCATCAAGGGCCTGCCGCTGGAGAAGGACCTGATCGTGGACATGGAGCCGTTCTTCGCGTCCTTCCGCGAGGTGCAGCCGTTCCTGATGGCACAGAACACGCCCAAGGACGGCAAGGAGCGCATCCAAACCGTCGCTCAGCGCGAGCGCTTCGACGACACCACCAAGTGCATCCTCTGTGCCGCGTGCACGTCGAGCTGCCCGGTGTTCTGGACCGACGGACAGTACTTCGGGCCCGCCGCGATCGTGAACGCACACAGATTCATCTTCGACTCCCGCGACGAGAACGCCGCCGTGCGCCTGGACATCCTCAACGACAGGGAAGGCGTCTGGCGTTGCCGCACGACCTTCAACTGCACCGAGGCCTGCCCGCGCGGCATCCAGGTGACCCAGGCCATCGCCGAGGTCAAACAGGCCATCATGCGCGGCAAGCCGTAACTCTTACGGACTCCTAACGAACGGCGGCCTACGGGCCGCCGTCCGTCGTTAACCGCCCTGGGCGGCCGCGCGCGCTGGCTAGGCTGGAGCGATGAAGATCGGCGACATCGTCACGCGCATCATGAACACCCGCCCCGTGCGGGTGTTCACCCATTTCAACCAGAGCCGCGGGCCGGTGCTGGCCGCTGGCATGGCCTACCAGGCGATCTTCGCGATCTTCGCCGCGCTCTGGCTGGTCTTCTCCGTCGCCGGGATCTGGCTGGCCAGCAACCCCGACCTGATGGATCAGCTGTTCGTGATCATCAACCAGTCCGTTCCCGGCCTGATCGGCAAGGAAGGGGTGATTGACCCCAAGTCCCTCGGCGACACCGGCGCGCTCACCTGGAGCAGTGCCATCGCCCTCATCGGCCTGCTCGCGACGACCCTGGGCTGGTTGAGCACCACCTCCCAGGCCGTGCGCGGCATCTTCGGGATGGGCCAGGAGACCACCTTCTTCGTGCTGGTCAAGTTGCGCGAACTCGGCCTCGGACTGGCCTTCGGCCTCGCCCTCGTCGTGTCGGCCGTGATCTCTATCATCAGCACCGAACTGCTCCGCGGGTTCCTCGGCCTGCTCGGCCAGGGCACTGACTCGTTCTGGTTCGTCGCGTCGAGCCAGGCCGTGGCCCTGCTGATCGTGCTGATCATCGACACCATCACCCTCGCCGCCCTGTTCAGGGTGCTCTCCAGGGTGCGCATCCCGCTCCGGAACCTGCTCGTCGGCTCGCTGCTCGGCGCGGTGGTGCTGGGTGTGCTCAAGGTACTCGGCGCCGCCCTGCTCGGCGGCGCGGCCCGAAACCCGCTGCTGGCCGGCTTCGCGGTGATCATCGGTCTGCTGATCTGGTTCAACCTCACCTCCACGGTCACCCTGATCTCCGCGGCCTGGATCGCCGTCGGCATGCAGGACGCCGGCATCCCGCCCTCCACTCTGAGCGCCGACGAGGCCAAGAAGCTGACCGACCAGAAGGAAGCGGAGGCGCTGCGTCTTGCTGCCACCGTGGAGCTGCGGCAGGCCAGGCTGGCGCGGGAGAGCGCATCCTGGTTGCAGCGGCCCGGCAGCAACCGACGGCTGCGAAAGGCCAAGCAGCGGGCCGAGAAATACGGCGTCAGCGAGCCCGCGGAACGGTAACCGCCCCGGCCCGGGTCGGCGGCACTCGGTAGAATCGGCGCATGCCGTCTTCTCCCGCATCCGAGACCACCCGCCCCTTGCGCATCGCCAGCATCAACACCAACGGCATCCGTGCCGCGTTCCGCAAGGGCATGGGCGACTGGCTCGCCACCCGCGACGTCGACATCCTCGCTATCCAGGAGGTGCGCGCCTCGACCGAAGACATCGAGGGTCTGCTCGGCCCGGACTGGAACATCCTGCACGACCCCGCCACCGCCAAGGGCCGCGCCGGCGTGGCCATCGCCAGCCGAAAGACCGCCTCGATCCACCGGGTCGAACTGGGCCACCCCGACTTCGACAGCGCCGGCCGCTGGCTCGAGGCCGATTACGAGGTCAACGGCACCATCGTCACCGTGGTGAGCACCTACGTGCACTCCGGAGAGGTGGACACCCCCAAGCAGGTGGAGAAGTTCACCTTCCTCGACTCCATGCTCACCCGGCTGCCCGAACTGGCCGCGCACAGCGAGAGGGTCGTCGTGCTCGGCGACCTCAACGTGGGGCACCGCAAGTTCGACATCAAGAACTGGAAGGGCAACGTCAAGCGGGCCGGCTTCCTGCCCGAGGAGCGCGCCTACTTCGACCGCATCCTCGGCGCCGAGGACGAGGCCGACTACAACAACGGCGCGGGCCTGGGCTGGGTCGACGTGGGCCGCAAGGCCGCCGGCGAGATGGACGGGCCGTTCACCTGGTGGTCCTGGCGCGGCCAGGCGTTCGACAACGACACCGGCTGGCGCATCGACTACCAGCTCGCGACGCCCGCGCTGGCGGCATCCGTCGTCAACTACACCGTCGACCGGGCGGATGCCTACGACCAGCGCTGGTCCGACCACGCTCCCGTGGTCGTCGACTACGCCATCTGATCCTCTTTTTCGCCGCTCGCGCGGCCTCATTTTTGACGAAAGACACTCCCTCATGACCAAGACCCGCCTCTACTCCGGCATGCAGCCCTCCGCAGACTCGCTGCAGATCGGCAACTACATCGGTGCGCTGCTGAACTGGAAGAAACTGCAGCAGACCCACGACGCGTTCTTCTCGATCGTGGACCTGCACGCCATCACCGTGGCGCAGGACCCGGCCAAGCTGAGGGAGAACACCCGCGCCACGGCCGCGCAGTACATCGCGGCGGGAATCGACCCGTCCGCGTCGACGCTGTACGTGCAGTCGCACGTGGCCGCGCACGCGCAGCTGGCCTGGGCGCTGAACACCCTCACCGGCTTCGGCGAGGCCAGCCGGATGACCCAGTTCAAGGACAAGTCGATCAAGCAGGGCGCCGACGCCACCACGGTGGGCCTGTTCGCCTACCCGGTGCTGATGGCCGCGGACATCCTGCTGTTCCAGACCGAGATCGTGCCGGTGGGTGAGGACCAGCGCCAGCACGTCGAGCTCACCCGCGACCTGGCCGCCCGGTTCAACTCCCGCTTCGGCGACACCTTCACGGTGCCGACGGCCAGCATCATCCGCGACACCGCGAAGATCTACGACCTGCAGAACCCGACCGCGAAGATGTCGAAGTCAGCCGAGTCGCACGCCGGCGTGATCTGGATGCTCGACGAGCCTTCGGTGACGGCCAAGAAAATCATGCGTGCCGTGACCGACGCCGAGGGTGGGGTGGTCTTCGACCGGGAGAACAAGCCCGGGGTCGCGAACCTGCTCACGATCTACTCCGTGATGGCGGAGCGCTCCATCCAGTCCCTTGAGGACGAGTACGCGGGTCGCGGTTACGGCGACTTCAAGAAGGGCCTGGCCGAGGTGGTCACCGAGACCTTCGGCACGATCCGCGGCCGGGTGCTCGAGCTGCTCGACGACCCGGCCGAACTCGACCGGATCCTCGCCGCCAACGCCGACCGGGCTGCCGCCGTGGCCGATGTCACCCTGGCGACCGCGTTCGACCGGATGGGTTTCCTGGCGCGGCGCTGATGCACCCCGTCGAGCTGTCCTCGCCGTTGCTGCGGCTGGACCAACCGCGCCCGGACGATGCCCAGCGGGTGTTCGAGTACTGCCAGGACCCGGTGATGCCGCAGTATCTGGCCCGCCTGCCCTGGCCGTACCGGCTCGAGGACGCGACGGGTTTCATCAGCGGGTACGTGCCGTCGGCCTGGGCGAACGACCAGGAATGCACCTGGGCGGTGCGCGATTCTGCGGCGCCGGAGCTTCTCGGCGTGATCAGCCTGAGCGTGCCGGCCGGGGATGCGGCGGAGCGTGCCGGTTCGATCGGGTTCTGGTTGGGTGCCGCCCACCGTGGCCGGGGCCTGATGGTGGAGGCCCAACGGTTGGTGCTGGACTGGGGCTTCAGCACCGGCCTCTGCGACAGCGTGCACTGGGAGTGCGTCGCCGGCAATCTCGCGTCGGCCCGGACCGCCCGGAAGGCCGGGTTCCGCTACACCGGACAGGGACCCGCCGGAGTCGCGTACCGCGACGGGACGCATCCGCCGTCGTGGAAGGGTGCGCTTCGCGCCGCCGACGACCGCACACCGCCCGCGGGCTGGCCGGCCGAGGTCGTGGGCGCGTGACGGGCGCCGGGCCCGCCCTGGGGCGCCTGTGGCCGGTGAGACTGCCGTGACAGTGCCCGCCCTGGTGCTGTTCGACCTGGACGACACCCTGTTCGCGCACCGGGCGGCCGTGGCCGACGGCATCCTCGGGCACATCGCCGGGCAGGGCGGCCGGGGCGCGACCGCCGACCCGCACACCGTCGTGGCGCTCTGGAACGCGCTCGAGGAGCAGCACTATCACGCCTACCTCGCCGGCGATCTGGACTTCGCCGGGCAGCGGAGCGCCAGGGCCCGCGACTTCGCGGCCGCACACGGCGTGACTCTGACCGACGCGGAGGCCGGTGCCTGGTTCGAGGACTACTTCGTGCACTACCGGGCGCACTGGCGGTTGCACGAGGACGCGCTGCCCTGCCTGGACGAGCTGGCCCGGCGCATCCCCGGGGTGGGCTTCGGCCTGATCACCAACGGGGAGCTCGCCTACCAGAGCGTCAAGCTGGCCGACACGGGCCTGGACGCCCGGGTGGAGCACGTGGTGGCCTCGGCCGAGTTCGGCCTGAGCAAACCCCGGCCGGAGATCTTCCTGCACGCCTGCGCCCTGTTCGGAGCCGCTCCTGACGCTTCCGTGTACGTGGGCGACCGGCTGCGCACCGATGCCATCGGCGCCGCCGCCGCCGGGCTGACCGGCGTGTGGTTGGACAGGGTCGGCACGGCCGGCCCTCCCCCGCCAGAGGACGACCTCGCCGAGGCCCGCCGGCTGGGCGTCATCCGCCTCACCACCCTCGACGCCCTGCCGCAGCTCCTCGCTCCGCGCTAGCCGGGTCGCCGCGATATGCGGGGCAGGCGCCGTTATGCGGGTGGCGCGCCACCCGCATAACGGCGCCGCACCCGCACAGCTCGGAAGAGCGGCGGATGCGGCGGTCGGCTAGAGGACGTCTTCGTCGACCCAGTCGAGGGTCTTGGTGACGGCCTTCTTCCAGTTGCGCAGCAGGCGCTCGCGCTCGGCGTCCTCCATGTCGGGCTCCCAGCGGGCGTCTTCCTGCCAGTTGGCTCGCAGTTCGCCCAGGCCGCTCCAGAAGCCCACGGCCAAGCCGGCCGCGTACGCGGCGCCGAGCGCGGTGGTCTCGGCCACGACCGGGCGCACCACGGGCACGCCGAGGATGTCGGCCTGGAACTGCAGCAGCAGGTTGTTGCCGGTGGCGCCGCCGTCGACCTTGAGCTCGGTCAGCGGCACCCCGGAGTCCGCGTTGACCGCGTCGATGACCTCACGGGTCTGGAACGCGATGGCCTCCAGCGCCGCCCGGGCGATGTGGCCCTTGTTCACGAACCGGGTCAGTCCCACCAGGGCGCCGCGGGCATCCGCGCGCCAGTACGGCGCGAACAGGCCGCTGAACGCCGGCACGAAGTAGGCGCCGCCGTTGTCGTCCACGGTGGCGGCCAGGGTCTCGATCTCGCTCGCCGAATTGATCAGCCCGAGGTTGTCGCGCAGCCACTGGATGAGCGACCCGGTGACGGCTATCGACCCCTCCAGCGCGTAGTGCGGTTCGGCGTCGCCGAGCTTGTAGCCCAGGGTGGTGAGCAGGCCGTTCTTGGAGTGGATGATGTCGGTGCCGGTGTTGAAGATCAGGAAGTTACCGGTGCCGTAGGTGTTCTTCGCCTCACCCTGGTCGAAGGCGGCCTGGCCGAACGTGGCGGCCTGCTGGTCACCGAGGATGCCCGCGATGGGCACCTCGCGCAGCAGGCTGTGCTCGTTGACCGTGCCGTAGACCTCGCTGGAGGAGCGGATCTCGGGCATCATCGAGCGCGGAACGCCAAAGGCAGCCAGGATTTCGTCGTCCCATTCGAGGGTCTCGAGGTTCATGAACAGGGTGCGGCTGGCGTTGGTGACGTCGGTGGCGTGCACGCCGCCCTCCAGGCCGCCGGTGAGGTTCCAGAGCACCCAGGAGTCGGTGGTGCCGAACATCAGGTCGCCGCGCTCGGCCTTCTCACGGGCGCCCTCCACGTTCTCCAGGATCCAGACGATCTTGGTGCCGGAGAAGTAGGTCGCCAGCGGCAGGCCCACGGTGGCCTTGAACCTGTCACCGCCACCATCCGCGGCGAGACGGTCGACGATGGGCTGGGTGCGGGTGTCCTGCCAGACGATGGCGTTGTAGACCGGAAGGCCGGTGGTGCGGTCCCAGACCACGGCGGTCTCGCGCTGGTTGGTGATGCCGACGGCCTCGATGTCGTGCCGGGTGAGGTTGGCCTTGGACAGGGCCTGGCCGATGACCTGGCGGGTGTTGCCCCAGATCTCCATCGGGTCGTGCTCGACCCAGCCGGCGCGGGGAAAGATCTGTTCGTGCTCGAGCTGGCCGGTGGAGATGATCGAGCCGGCGTGGTCGAAGATGATGGCGCGGGTGCTCGTGGTGCCCTGGTCGATGGCGAAGATGTACTTGTCACTCATGTCGGAACTCCTGTGTCGGGACGTGGTTGGAATGGGATGAGGGATGGAAAGGGTCTGGCGGGATGCCGGAGGATCAGGTGAGGATGGGCAGCAGCACCAGCGAGGCCCAGCCGGCGAGCACTCCGCCGATGACCGGGCCGGCCACGGGAACCCAGGAGTAGGCCCAGTCGGAGCCGCGCTTGCCCGGGATCGGCAGCAGCGCGTGTGCGATGCGGGGGCCGAGGTCACGGGCCGGGTTGATGGCGTAGCCGGTCGGCCCGCCCAGCGAGGTGCCGATCACAATCACCAGGAACGCCACCGGCAGGGCACCGAGCGCCGCCATGCCACCGTTTTCGCCCTGGCGTCCGTCACTGAAGCCGATGATCACCAGCACCAGCACGAAGGTGCCGATGATCTCGGTGACCAGGTTCCAGCCATACGAACGGATGGCCGGCCCGGTGGCGAACACGCCGAGCTTGTTCGCCGGGTCGGGCTCCTGATCGAAGTGCTGCTTGTACGCCAACCAGACCACGACAGCGCCGAGCACCGCACCGAGCATCTGGGCGGCGATGTACACGAGCACCGACAGCACGTTCACCGGCACACCGGAGCCGAACTCGATCGCGCCAGAGGCCACCAGGCCCAGCGTCACCGCCGGGTTCAGGTGCGCGCCGGAGTTGTACGAGACGATCACACCGGCGAAGACCGCGAAGCCCCACCCCAGGGTGACCATGAGAAAGCCGGCACCGAAGCCCTTCGTCTTCGTGAGGGCGACGTTGGCGACGACGCCACAGCCGAGGAGCACCAGGAGGGCCGTGCCCACCAGCTCCGAGAGGAATACCACACTGAGATTGTCCACATTGACCTTTCGTGTTCTCAGCGCACGCGGAAGGTTCCGCGCACACCGTCGTGCAGCAAGCGGTGAGGAGCGGAGAAGTCCTCCGCAACTCACCTCGAAAAACTAGAGAGCGTTCACCGCGTCCGTGGCGGCCAGGTCGACCCCGTGCACCTCACGCAGCTCCCGGCTGGCCTGGGCCACCTCGTCGGCGCTGGTGGCGGCATCCCAGCCCAGAACGGGCGCGAGCACCCCGACCAGCTCGTCGAGCAGCGCCACGGTGAGCCCGCCGACGAAGGCAAGGCTGGTGCGGCGCAGCAGCAGGTCGATCAGGTGGGTGACCGACTCCTCGCGCGCCAGGTACTCGATCTCCCGGCGGGTGTAGCGCGGATTGTGCGAGAGCGGCGCATCCGGGGCTTCGGTCAGGAAGTCGATGATCGCGCCGGCCCGGGTGCCGTACCGGGTGAGCAGGGCCTGGGCGCGGGGGCGGCCGACCTCGTCGCCGTTGGCGGCGAGCCAGACGGTGTGAGCGGCCGGGGTGGCCGGGTAACCCTTGCCGCCGCCGATGGCGAGGCCCTCGGTGGACACCGTGCGCGGAACGCCGAGCAGGGTGAGGATGTCGCCGCTGAGGTGTTCGGCCAGGGCGCGGAAGGTGGTCCACTTGCCGCCGACCAGGCTGAGCAGGGTGCCGGGGCGCGCTCCCAACGGGCTGGACTCGATGCGGTAGTCCCGCGACACGAAGCCGGGCGCCTCGTCGTCGTGCCGGGGCAGCGGACGCACCCCGGAGAACCTGAACACGATGTGCGAGCGGTCCACCACGATGTCGGGGAAGACGTGCTTGACCAGGTCGAAGAAGTAGTCGATCTCGTCTTCGGTGGTGCGGATCGGCTGGCTCATGTCGTGCTCGAGGTCGGTGGTGCCGATGAGCACCCGGCCGGCGAGCGGGTAGATCAGCACGATGCGGCCGTCGTTGTTCTCGAAGAAGATCTCCCCGCCGCCGGTCGCGGCGAGCAGTTCGGAGTGGTCGAGCACGATGTGCGAGCCCTTGGTGCCGCCCATGTAGGTGCTGGCCTGGCCGAGCGCCGAGTTGGTCAGGTCGGTCCACGGGCCGGAGGTGTTCACGACAACGTCGGCGGCGAAGCTGAATTCCTCGCCGGTGACGGTGTTGCGCAGGCGCACGCCGTCGGCATCCATGCCCACAGCTTCGATGTAGTTGGCGGCGCGGGCGTGCGCGCCGGTGTCGAGACCGTCGCGGAGCACGTCAAGGGCGAGGCGTTCCGGGTCGTGCATCGACGCGTCGTAGTAGGTGGCGGTGTACTTGAGGCCGGGGTTCAGGCGCGGCAGGCGTTTGAGCGACTTCTTGCGGCCGTGGAACTCGTGCTTGGGCACCGAGCCGCCGTCGCGGGAGAAGGAGTCATAGAGCACCAGGCCGACCTTGATCAGCAGCGCGCCGCGCTCCTGCGCCTTGCCCTGCTTGTGGGTGAGGAAGCGCAGCGGCGCGGCGAGCACCCCGGACAGGGCGGAGAACATCGGCACCGTGGTCTTCAGCGGCTTGACGTAATGCGGGGCGATCTTGAGCAGCCCGTTGCGCTCGGTGACCGACTCCTTCACGAGCCTGAATTCGCCGTTCTCCAGGTAACGGATGCCGCCGTGGATCATGTGCGAGGACGCCGCGGAGGCGCCGGACACGAAGTCCCCCTTGTCGACGATGGTGACGTCGACGCCCTGCAGCGCCAGGTCGCGGAACGTGGCGATGCCGTTGATACCGGCCCCGATGATGAGGACCTTCGCCGACGGACGCGCGGCCAGTGCGGATCGGGCGGAATCAGCGGGCGAGGAAACGGGGATGGACTGCACTGTTCACTACCTTTGTTCGTTCTTCGGCCGATGGATGACCCTGTGCTGTTCGGCTGAATTGGTGCGGACGGCCCAGCCGGGTTTGCGCGGGGGCCCTCCATATGGATTAATCAAGCTTGAGTAGATCAATCACATCCGGTCAAGCCGGGTGAACAAACGTGCAAGGAGGGGCTGTGAGCCTCGTCGACGAGTCAGCGCAGTCCGATCGGGTGCGGGATGCCCTCACGGCCGCGCACCTGTATTACATGCAGGACCTGACCATGGATGCCATCGCCCACGAGCTGCACACCTCCCGCTCCTCGGTGTCCCGCCTGCTCAGTCACGCCCGCGCGACCGGCCTCGTCGACATCCAGATCCGCTCCCCGCTGGACGCACCGAGCCGCCTCGAACTGCTCATCCAGGAGCGCTTCCACATCACCGCGCACGTCGTTCCGGTGCCCGATCACGCCACGGATGTGGACAGATTGGAGCGGGTGGCCCTCTCGGTTGCACGGATTCTCGGTCAGTTCTTCGACTCGAACATGGTGATGGGCATCGCCTGGGGGTCCACGATGAACGCCATCAGCCGTCACGTGACACCCAAGCAGACCCACGGGTCGCAGATCATCCAGCTCAACGGCGCCGGCAATATGCGCACCACCGGCCTCAGCTACGCCAGCGAGATCCTCGGCCGGTTCGGCTACGCGTTCGGCGCACACGTCCACCAATTCCCGGTGCCCGCGTTCTTCGACAACCCGGCCACCAAGCAGGCCCTCTGGCGCGAACGCAGCGTGAGCCGGCTGCTCGAGATGCAGTCCCGGATGGACGTGGCCCTGTTCGGCCTCGGCTCGCCGTTCTCCGAGGTACCCAGCCACGTCTACGCCGGCGGCTACCTCGAGGAGGCGGACTACGCCTCGCTCAGCCGCTCGGAGGTAGTGGGCGATGTGGCCACCATCTTCTACCGGGCCGACGGGTCCACCGACGGCATCCAGCTGAACGCCCGAGGCACCGGCCCGGACTTCACGGTACTCAGGCAGACCCCACGACGGCTCTGCGTCGTGTCGGGAACGGCCAAGCTTGCCAGCCTCCGCGGCGCG
The DNA here is from genome assembly GCF_004402305.1 of Cryobacterium sp. TMB3-10. Classification (NCBI taxonomy): domain Bacteria; kingdom Bacillati; phylum Actinomycetota; class Actinomycetes; order Micrococcales; family Microbacteriaceae; genus Cryobacterium; species Cryobacterium sp. TMB3-10. The sequence continues at coordinate 73,892 of NZ_SOGH01000031.1, forward strand.
TTGAAAGCCGACCTGATCACCGATTTGTTCGTGGACGAGAGCACCGCCCGGGCCCTGGTCGCCAACGCCTGACCCAGCGGCGGAGGTCGCCGGGTTACGCCGGGAATACGCCGGACCGGTACGCGTTGAGATATAACTGACAGTAGATACGTGCTCCGGGGTCGGTGAGAATCCGAACCGGCGGTGAAAGTCCGCGAGCTGGAACCTGCTTTTCGGGTCCCGGTTGAGCTGGTGAAACTCCAGCACCGACGGTTAAAGTCCGGATGGGAGGCGCACGAGTCGATGGTTCGTTGTGGACCGTCGACGGTTTTCGCGTACGCGAAATCCCCTCCCGGAGCGCCCAAACGACGGGACAGGGAATGCACCAGCAGCACACGCTCGAGCGCACGATGCGCCGAGCCCTGCAGCTGGCCGGCAACGGCCCGGCCGAGGGGGTCAACCCCCGGGTCGGCTGCGTGATCCTCAGCCCGGCCGGCGAGATCATCGCCGAGGGCTGGCACCGCGGCGCAGGCACCTGCCACGCCGAGGTGGATGCACTCGCCCGGCTCGACCCGGCCGATGCCCGCGGCGCCACCGCCGTGGTCACCCTCGAACCCTGCAACCACACCGGTCGCACCGGGCCGTGCGCACTGGCCCTCATCGACGCCGGCATCGGCCGGGTGGTCTACGCCGTCGCCGACCCCGGACCGCACTCGTCGGGCGGCGGCGACCGGCTGCGCGCGGCCGGCATCGACGTGACCGGCGGCCTGCTCGCCGACGAGGTGGCGGCCTTCCTGGCCGACTGGCTGGTCTCTGCGCGCCTGGGCCGCCCGTTCGTGACCGTGAAGTGGGCGTCGAGCCTGGATGGCCGCGCCGCCGCCGCCGACGGCACCAGCCAGTGGATCACCGGCCCGGCCGCCCGGCGGGACGTGCACGAGCGCCGCGCCCGCGCGGACGCGATCCTGGTGGGCACCGGCACCGCCCTGGCCGACGACCCGTCGCTTACCGCCCGCGCCGCCGACGGCACCCTGCTGCCGCATCAGCCGCGGCCCGTGGTGGTGGGGCGCCGCCCGGTGCCGGCCGACGCCGCCGTGCACCGGCACCCGCTCACCCCGTGGTTCCTGGCCGGGCACGACGTCGCCGCGCTGCTGGCCGAGCTGCACGAGCGCGGCATCCGCCGGGTCTTCGTGGAGGGCGGCCCCGCCCTGGCCAGCGCCTTCGTACGGGCCGGCCTGGTCGACGAGTACCTCGTCTACCTGGCGCCCACCCTGCTCGGCGGCGACAGGCTGGCCCTGGGCGACATCGGCGTCACCGGCATCGACGCCCAGCGCCGGCTGCGGATCGGAGAGCTGCAGCACCTCGGCGAGGACCTGCTGCTGGTCGCCCGGCCGGCCGACACCGATGCCACTACCGCCGAGACCAGCCCCACCGACCAGACCACCCGGGCCGCCGCGGCACACCCCGGCACACGCCCCGACACACAGACGAGCTGAAGGACCACCATGTTCACCGGAATCATTGAGGAGCTCGGCACCGTCGAGCGCATCGAGCGAACGAAGGATGCTGCCCGCCTCACCATCCGCGGCCCGCTCGCGGTCGACGGCGCCGGGCACGGCGACTCCATCTCGGTGAGCGGTGTCTGCCTCACCGTGGTGGAGCAGACCGATTCGACCTTCACCGCCGACGTGATGGCGCAGACCCTGTCGATGTCCACCCTCGCCGGCGTCACTGCGGGCACCCCGGTGAACCTCGAACGCGCCGCTCTGGTGGGCGGCCGGCTCGGCGGCCACATCGTGCAGGGCCACATCGACGGCACCGGCACGGTGCTGGCCGTCGTGCCCGGCGATGCCTGGCGGGTCGTGCGGTTCAGCCTCGATCCGGCGTTGGCGCCGCTGGTGGTGGACAAGGGTTCCATCGCCATCGACGGGGTCTCCCTCACGGTGAGCAGCATCTCCGCCGCCGCCCAGCCCGACCAGTGGTTCGAGGTGTCGCTGATCCCCGAGACCCTCGCCGCCACCACTCTGGGCGGCCTGACGGTGGGCGACAGGGTCAACCTGGAGACCGACATCCTCGCCCGGCACGTGCAACGGATGCTCGCCCTCGCGGCGAGCGCCGCAGCCCCCTCGACCGAAACATCCGCACCATCCGCAGTTCTAAGGAGCACCCCATGAGCCTCGCCGACATCCCCACCGCACTGGCGGCACTCCGGCTCGGCAAGCCCGTCATCGTCGCCGACGACGAGGGCCGCGAGAACGAGGGCGACGTGATCATCTCCGCCCAACTGGCCACCCAGGAGTGGATCGCCTGGACCGTGCGGCACTCGAGCGGCTTCATCTGCGCGCCGATGACCAACGACATCGCCGACACCCTCGACCTGCCCGTCATGGTGCTCAACAACGAGGACCCGCGCGGCACCAACTACACCGTCACCGTCGACGCTGCCGACCGGTTGAGCACCGGCATCAGCGCGGCCGACCGGGCGCACACCCTGCGGGTGCTCGCCGAACCCAGCTCGACGCCGGCCAGCCTGAACCGGCCCGGCCACATCCTGCCGTTGCGGGCCATGGACGGCGGAGTGCGGGAACGCGACGGCCACACCGAAGCCGCGGTCGACCTGATGAAGCTGGCCGGGCTCACTCCCGTCGCCGGGATCGCCGAGATCGTCGCAGAAGACGGCGAGATGATGCGCCTGCCCGGACTGCTCCTCCTCGGGGAGCGGGAGGGCGTGCCGGTGATCACCATCGCCGACCTCATCGCGCACCTGCAGGAGTTCCACTGCGACGACGACCTGGCCTCGGTCAGCCCGATCCGCGAATCGCCGCGGGTGGACTTCGAGGTGGAGACCACGGTGCCCACCGAACACGGCTCGTTCCAGATTCGCGCGTACCGCGACCGGATGACCGGGGCCGACCATGTCGCCATCGTCTCGGGCAGCCCGCAGGACGGAGCCCTCGTGCGGGTGCACTCCGAATGCCTCACCGGCGAGGCCTTCGGCTCGCTCAAATGCGAGTGCGGGCCGCAGCTGCAGGCCGCGCTGGACACCATCGAACGCGAGGGCGGCGTGGTGGTGTACCTCCGCGGCCAGGAGGGTCGCGGCATCGGCCTGATCAACAAGCTGCGCGCATACAAGCTGCAGGAGGACGGCCTGGACACCCTCGACGCGAACCTCGCGCTGGGCCTGCCGGCCGATTCCCGCGACTACGGCGCGGCCACCGCCATCCTCGACGAACTGGGCCTGGGCTCGGTGCGGCTGCTCACCAACAACCCGGAGAAGGTGCGCCAGCTGCAGGCCTACGGCGTGACGGTCACCGAACGGGTGCCGCTGGTCGTGGGCGTTGGCAGCCACAACGAGGACTACCTCGCCGCCAAGCGTGACCGGATGGGCCACGAAATCTCAGCACACCAGATCGTGAAAGGACTCGCACTATGAGTGGAGCAGGATCCCCCGCCATCGACGTCGACGGCACCGGACTGGAGGTGGTGATCGTCGCCGGCCGCTGGCACGACGTGATCACCGACGGTCTCATCGCCGGGGCCACCCGGGTGCTCGAGGCATCCGGGGCGACGTTCTCGCTCGTGCGGGTGCCCGGCAGCTTCGAGCTGCCCGTGGCGAGCAAGGTGGCGCTGGAGAACGGCGCCGACGCTGTGGTGGCACTGGGGGTCATCATCCGCGGCGGCACCCCGCACTTCGAGTACGTGTCGGCGGCGGCAACGGACGGCCTCACCCGGGTGGCGCTGGACACCGGCAAGCCGGTGGGCTTCGGCGTGCTCACCCTCGACGACGAGCAGCAGGGCCTGGACCGGGCCGGACTGCCCGGCTCGAAGGAGGACAAGGGCGAGGAGGCCGCCACCGCGGCGCTGGCCACGGCCCTGGTGCTCAAGGCCCTCCGCGAGCGTTAGGCCCTAGCGGGATTCGAGGAGCGCGGTGACCCGTTCGAGCAGGTCGTTGGCGCGGAACGGCTTGATCAGGTAGCCATCCGCGCCCGTCGCCAGGGCCAGCGCGATGTCGCTGTCCTGCGACTTGGCGGTGAGCAACAGGATGCGCGGCTGGGTCAGCGCGGTGTCAGCCCGCACCTGCGCGCACACCTCGATGCCCGTGAGCTTGGGCATCATCCAGTCCAGCACGATCAGGTCGGGCGAGCCGGCGCGGGCGGCCGCGAGGCCCTCCTCACCGTCGCCAGCCTCGGACACCTCGTGCCCGGCCCGGCGCAGTTTGTGGCCGATCAGGGCCCTGACGTCTTCGTCGTCCTCGACGATCAAAATGCGTGACATACGGCGTGTCCCCTGGTTCGGCGGTCTATCTTCAGCGCGTGTCACCCGCACTGGGCACACGACACACTAAGTTGACAATATCCAATCGCGCCGCGGTCGGCTTCACGGGGAAGGCACCACGCGAGTGAACAATCTTGTCGTGTCGCTGTGGGCCGCGCCGCGCCGCTGGCGTTACGCGGCCATCCTCGTGCTTCTGTTGGTGGCCTATGGCCTCGGCAGGGCCTCCCTCGCGGCGCCGCCCTCGCCGACCGGTGTCGCCCAGTGGTGGCCCGCCGCGGCCGCCGCCGTGCTCGCGATGTGTGTGGCCAGGGGCCGGGAACGCGCCGTGGTGGCGATACTGGTCACCGTGGTCACCGTGGCCGCGAACCTCGGCGGCGGCCGTCCCCTGCCGGTTGCCCTCGGCTTCGGTCTTGCCAACGCCCTCGAGGCCTGGGTGTTCAGCGCCATCGTCGCTCGCCGGGATGAACCGGCCCGCCTGGACACCGTGCGGGACGTGCTGCGGTTCACCGTCGCCGTTCTGTGTGGCGCCGTCGCGATCGGGCTCGTCGCCGCGAGCACGGTGACGCTGTTCGAGGGCGCCTCGTTCGGCCAGGTGCTGCTTGCCGCCATCCCCTCGCACGCGTTCGCCGTTTTTGTGCTCGTCCCTCTTGCCCTGGTGCGCCGTAGCCAGGCGCGGGCGGAGCGTCGCCTGGAGTTGCTCATCCAGGTGGGCGCCATGATGCTGGTGCTCGGAGTGGTGTACGGGCCGGGCCGGTCACTGCCGATCTCCTTCCTCATCCTGCCGCTGCTCACCTGGGCGGCCTTCAGGTTCGGGATCCGGATCGTGGCCTGGGAAGTCTGCGGCACGGCAATGGTCGCGTCGGGGCTCACCTCGCTCGGGATCGGCTACTTCAGCGCGGCGCAGAGCGGCGCCACCGGCACGAGCGGACCGTACGTGCAAATCTTCCTGGTCACCTTCGCGAGTTCGATGCTGTTGCTGGCCGCCGAGCTGGCCCAGCGCGACGACGTCCTCAGCCGGGAACGGGAGGTGGTGCAGGCCCTGCGCGAACTCAACCGGCAGAAGGATGACTTCGTCTCGTCGGTCAGCCACGAGCTGCGCACCCCGATCACGAGCATCCTGGGCTTTGCCGAGGAGCTCGAGGACACCACTCTCGACGCCGATCAGGCCCGCTTCACCCGGGTGATCGTGCGCAACTCGCATCGGTTGGCGCAGCTGGTGGAGGACCTGTTGGACCTCTCCAAAATGAGCACCCACACCGACACCGGCCAGGACGAGGCCGTTGACCTGGCGGCGCTGGTGGCCGAATGTGTCGAGGAGCAGGCCCCGCAGGCGCACGCCGCCGGGGTGAGCCTGACCGCCGAGTTCGGCGCCGGACCGTTCGATGTGCGCAGTTCGGCGTCCGACCTGCGTCGGGTGCTCACGAACCTGGTCTCGAACGCCGTCAAGTTCACTCCTCCGCACGGGCAGGTCTGGGTCGGCTGCACGACCGACACCGACGGCATGTTGCTCACCGTCAGCGACAACGGGGTGGGCATCCCGCCGCAGGACATCGAGCGGGTCTTCGACAGGTTTTTCAGATCGGCGAGCGCCGAGTTGCTGGCGGGCACCGGGCTCGGGCTCCCCCTCACCAAGGGACTCGTCGACAGGCTCGGCGGTACCATCGACCTGCAGTCGGACGGCCACACCGGCACCCACGTCACCGTGGCCCTCCCCCGCGTCTCGCCGCTCCGGTCGGGCACCACGACCGAAACGGATTCGCCCAGCACGACCACCCGAATGTAGGGTGAATCAGGCCGCCACAAGCGGCCGCCGTCTTTCTGAGCGTCAACCCGTCCGCCCCAGACGACTGACCGCCGTCTCGCGCCCAGACTCAGCCACGCCATTTCCTTCATTCGGAGCGCCCACACTTATGTCAGCATCCACCGCGGCGGCCACATCCGTCGCCCCCGCGCCCACGAATCCTCGCAGCCGCGTCATCCTGGCCAGCCTCATCGGCACCACCATCGAGTTCTACGACTTCTACGTCTACGCCACCGCCGCTGTGCTGGTCTTCCCGCACCTGTTCTTCCCGTCCGGCAACGAGACCGCCGCCCTGCTCGCCTCCTTCGCGGTGTTCGGCGCCGCCATGGTGGCCCGGCCGCTCGGCGCCCTGTTCTTCGGCCACTTCGGCGACAAGAAAGGCCGCAAGGCCACCCTGGTCGGAGCGCTGCTCACGATGGGGATCGCCACGTTCCTGATCGGGCTGCTGCCCACCTACGCCATGGTCGGCTGGCTCGCCCCGGCGATGCTGGTGATCCTGCGCCTCGCCCAGGGCTTCGCCCTCGGCGGCGAGTGGAGCGGCGCGGCCCTGGTGGCCACCGAGAACGCCCCCAAGGGCAAGCGCGCCTGGTACGGCACCTTCCCGCAGGTCGGCGCCCCGCTCGGCTTCATCATCGCGAACGGCCTGTTCCTGCTCATCGCGCTGCTGCTGCCCTCCGACGACCCGACCCGGCCGTCGGATGCGTTCCTCGAGTGGGCATGGCGGGTGCCGTTCCTGTTCAGCGCCGTCATGGTGATCGTGGGCCTCTGGGTGCGTCTGCGCCTGGTGGAGAGCGACGCGTTCACCAAGATCGTCACCACCAAGAAGGTCGCCAAGCTGCCGCTCGCCGCGGTGTTCAAGTCCAACTGGCGTGAACTCATCCTGGGCACCTTCATCATGCTGGCCACCTACGTGCTGTTCTACCTGATGACCACGTTCAGCCTCAGCTACGGCCGTGCCGCCACGGATGCGCCGGTGGCCGGCCTCGGCTACAGCTACACCACGTTCGTGCTGATGATGATCGGCGGCGTCGTGTTTTTCGGCATCTTCACCCTCGCCTCCGGGCCGTGGGCGGACAGGTTCGGCCGCCGCCGCACGCTGCTCTGGGTGACCGCGGGAATCGTCGTGTTCGGGTTCCTGTTCGTGCCGCTGCTGGGCGCCGGGTTCCTCGGCGTGATGATCTTCCTGATCCTCGGCTTCACCCTGATGGGCATGACGTTCGGCCCGATGGGCGCGCTGCTGCCCGAGCTGTTCCCCACCCACGTGCGCTACACGGGCTCCGCGTTCGCGTACAACATGAGCTCGATCCTCGGTGCGGCCGTGGCCCCGTTCATCGCCGTGTGGCTGTGGACCCTCGGCGAGGGCAGCCCGTTCTGGGTGGGCATCTACCTTTCGGTGATGGGCCTGATCACCCTGGTGGCGCTCTACCTCAGCCGCGAGACCCGCGACCTCGACCTCGAGCGCTGACCCGCGCGGCTCGACCCACGCTGGCGCTACAGCTCGCGAAAGCGGTCGTGTGGCTGTCTCAGTTCTCTGAGGTAGCCACATGGCCGCTTTCGCGCAATCGGATGTCAATTTGAGTTGACACGAATGGGATATGTCAATTACGGTTGACACATGTTGGATGACACGGGACGAACACTGGTGGGCGACGCCGGCTCAGGCGACCCGATCGAGACACTGCGGGCAATCAAGCGGATGCGCGGCGAACTCGACCGCGCCGAGGCCCTGGCCGTGCGGCGGGCACGCAACGCCAATGCGCCCTGGCAGCTGATCGCCCTGGCCCTCGAGGTCTCCCGGCAGGCCGTGCACAAGAAGTACGGCCGTGGCTAGCCTGCACCCGGCGAGGCCCGCATCCGCGCGGGCGCCGGTTAAGCTCGACTGGTGAGTACGACACCCCCCGGCACCAGCACCCCCGCGTCCGACACCCCCGCACCCAGGACACGTTCCCGGATGGGCCGCCGCGGCGCCCCGACCGAAGGGCCGCGGGCCTCCTTCAGCCAGTTGCTGCCCTACCTGTCCGAACACCGGGCCGTGCTCAGCGTTGTCGTGGTGCTCAGCGTGCTCGGCGCCGCCGCGAGCCTGGCCCAGCCGCTGCTGGTGAGCCAGGTGATCACCCTCGTCGAGGCCGGCGACCCGCTGGACAACATCGTCACGGGGCTCGTCGCGCTCGTCGTGGTCTCCGCCCTGATCAGCGGATACCAGCACTACCTTCTGCAGCGCACCGGCGAGGGCGTGGTGCTCTCCAGCCGCCGCCGCCTGATCGGGCGGATGCTGAACCTGCCGATCAGCCAGTTCGACGCCCGCCGCACCGGCGACCTGGTCTCCAGGGTCAGCTCGGACACCACCCTGCTCCGCGCCGTGCTTACCCAGGGCGCCGTGGAGGCCATCGGCGGGTCGCTCACCTTCATCGGCGCCATCATCGCGATGCTCATCATCGACCCGGTGCTGCTGGGCCTGACGGTGCTCGTGATCGCCGTGTCAGTGGTTACCGTGGTGCTGCTGTCCCGGCGCATCCGCACCGCCAGCCTGGCCGCCCAGACCAAGGTCGGCGACCTGGCCGCCAGCGTTGAACGGGCCATCAGCGCCGTACGCACGGTGCGCGCCGCCAACGCCACCGCCCGCGAGATCGCGGTGGTCGAAAAGGACGCCGAGGGTGCCTGGCAGATGGGCATCAAGGTCGCCAAGGTCTCGGCCCTGGTCGTGCCGATCGCCGGCATCGCGCTTCAGGTGTCGCTGCTCGTGGTGCTCGGCGTCGGGGGCTTCCGGGTGGCGGACGGCAGCATCACCATCGCCGACCTGGTGTCGTTCATCCTGTTCCTGTTCATGATGATCATGCCGCTGGGCCAGTTCTTCGGCGCGATCACCTCGGTCAACTCGGCGCTCGGCGCCCTCGGCCGCATCCAGGAGATCATCGACCTGCCCAGCGAAGACCAGTTCGACCGCGACATCGCGCCGCTGGCCATCGTGGTGGGCGCCGCGAACGCCAAGGTCAACCCGGAGGCGCCGGCGATCTCGTTCGAGGACGTGCGCTTCCACTACGCCCCCACCGTGCTCGCCACGACGGATGCCGCCACCGGCGAGCAGCTGGCTGCCGTGCGCCCCGGCCCGGTCGCCCAGGCGGTCCTCGCCGCCGAGGACGGCAGCACCCCCGACGCCACCACCGAGTTCACCGGCCCCGACACGACGGCCCCTGCTGTCGGCCCGGCCACCCCGACACCGGTGCTGCGCGGCGTCTCGTTCAGTGCCCCCCGCGGTCTGCGCACCGCTCTGGTGGGCCCGTCCGGTGCCGGCAAGAGCACCATCCTCGCGCTGATCGAGCGGTTCTACGACGCCGACTCCGGCGTGGTGCGGCTCGGCGGCCTCGACATCCGCAGCCTGGACCGCACCGACCTGCGCGGTCAGATCGGCTACGTGGAGCAGGACGCCCCCGTGCTGGCCGGCTCGCTGCGCGACAACCTCACCCTCGCCACGCCGGACGCCACCGACGAGCAGTGCGTGGCCGTGCTGCACGCCGTGAACCTCGGCGAGGTGCTCGACCGCGACCCGGCCGGCCTCGGTGCCGCGGTCGGCGAAGACGGCGTCAAACTCTCCGGCGGCGAACGCCAGCGCCTCGCCATCGCCCGGGCGCTGCTCGCCGCCCCGCCGATCCTGCTGCTGGACGAGTCCACCTCAAGCCTGGACGGCATGAACGAACAGCTGATGCGCGAGGCCATCGACGCCGTCGCGGTGGACCGCACCCTGATCGTGATCGCGCACCGGCTCTCCACCGTGGTCGACTCTGACCAGATCGTGGTCCTGGACCACGGCGAGGTCGTCGGCACCGGGACCCACTCCGAGCTGGTGCTCTCCACCCCGCTGTACCGCGACCTGGCCAAGCACCAGCTGCTGGTCTAACAGCACTCGCGAGGTCTTCCGCGAGGTCCACTCTCCCCGCGAGAGCGGGCACGTGGCTGCCTCCGCACCCGCGACACGACCACGTGGCCGCTTTCGCGAGTTACCGGCGGCGGATGAAGCGCAGCGTGACGATCTCGAACGGGCGCAGGGTGAGGGTGAGGGCGTGCGACTCCACCGGGAGCGGCGCCCCGGCGGCGAGCTCGACGCGGGGCTCGGCCAGCGGGCGCTCGAGCAGGTCGGTCTCCACCACATCCGTCGCCTCGAAATGCCGGATGAGCCGCGCCGTCGACCGATTGCCGTGCGCCTCGTACAGCCGCACGATCACATCCCCGCTCCGGTCTTCGGCGAGCTTGACCGCCTCGATCACCACGGCCGGGTTGTCGACCCGGAGCAGGGGCTCGACGACAGCGTCGGCCACCCCGGTCACGGTGCGCAGCGGCAGGTTCAGCCGGTAGCCCTCGGCCACGGCCTCGGGGATGCCGGAGCCCACCCGCAGGGAGACCCGCAGCTCATGCCGGCCCTGGTCGGCGGCGGGGTCGGGGAACACCGCCGCGCGCAGCAGCGACAGCCGCACCGTGGTCGCGGACCGGCCGGCGCCGTCCGGGGACCGGCTGATGTCATGTCCGTAGGTGGAGTCGTTGGCCACGGCCACCCCGTAGCCGGGCTCGCCCGCGTGCACCCACCGATGCGCCACCGTCTCGAACCGGGCGGCATCCCAGGAGGTGTTGGTGTGCGTGGCCCGGAAGACGTGGCCGAACTGGATCTCCGAGGCGGCCCGGTCGGCGTTCACGTCGAGCGGGAAGGCCAGCTTGAGCAGCTTCTGCCGTTCGTGCCAGTCCAGATCGAAGTGCAGATCCACCGCCGGCGACCCCGCCGACAGGGTGATGTCCTCGACCACGCGGGAGGTCCCGAAGGCACGGGTCACCCGCACGCGGGCCCGGTCGGGCGTGTCCAGGATCACCTCGACGGACTCCGCCGTGGTCAGGTCCACGGTGTTGCGTTTGTAGTGTTCGTCGATGTCCCAGGCGTCCCACTGGGTGGGGGTGTCCCGGTGCAGCTGCAGCAGGTTGCCCCGGGAACCCGCCGGCACCAGCTCGCGGTGCGCGATCACGTCCCACACCGAGCTGAAGAGCCCGTCGGCGTCGATGGTGACGGCCACGAGTCCGTTGTCGAGCACGAGGCCGGCCGCCGTGCGGGTCAGGGTGACGTCAGCCGCCGGCGCCGCCGGATCGGGGTGGGCGGCATCCGCGCCCGCCAGCCCCGCCACGCCGTCAAGGGCGTACGGGCCCGCGTTCAGGAGAACTGTGCTGTCGCCGGTGGAGCACAGCTGCCGCACAGTGGTCTCGATCAGGTCGGTCAGGGTCCCGGCGACGGCGGCGTAGTTGCGTTCGGCTTCCTGGTGCACCCAGGCGATGGAGGAGCCGGGCAGGATGTCGTGGAACTGTTGCAGCAGCACGGTGTGCCAGGTCTGCTCGAGCAGATCGTAGGGGTAGGCGACCCCCGAGCGCACGGATGCCGTGGCCGCCCACAGTTCGGCCTCGCGCAGCAGGTGCTCGCTGCGGCGGTTGCCGCGTTTGGTGCGAGCCTGGGAGGTGTAGGTGCCCCGGTGGAACTCGAGGTACAACTCGCCGAGCCAGACCGGCGGCTCGGGGTACTCGGCCTCGGCCGCCTCGAAAAAGCGTCGCGGGCTGGACAGCTCCACCGTCGGCGAGCCTTCCAGCGACTCGGTTCGGCGGGCGGCGGCGATCATCTCCGTGGTCGGTCCGCCGCCGCCGTCCCCCCATCCGAATGGCACGAGCGACGTGTTGGCCGACCCCTTCTCGGCATATTGGTGCTCCGCTCGCGCCAGCTCCTCCCCCGACAACTCCGCGTTATACGTGTCGACGGGAGGGAAGTGGGTGAAAATCTGGGTGCCATCGATGCCTTCCCACCGGAAGGTGTGGTGCGGCATCAGGTTGGTCTCGTTCCAGGAGGTCTTTTGGGTCAGGAACCACCGCGACCCTGCCGCCGCCACGATCTGCGGCAACGCCGCCGAATAGCCGAACGAGTCGGGCAGCCACACCTCCAGCGGCTCGACGCCGAATTCCTCCATGAAAAAACGCTTCCCGGCGACGAATTGGCGAGCCAGCGCCTCACCACCGGGCATGTTGGTGTCCGACTCCACCCACATCCCACCCACCGGCACAAACGTGCCGGCCGCGACCTGCGCCTTGACCCTGGCGAACAGCTCCGGGTAGTGCTCCTTGAGCCAGGCATACTGCTGGGCGGATGACGCGGCGAAGGTGAAGTCCGGGTTCGCCTCGATCAGGGCCAGCACATTGGAGAAGGTGCGTGCCACCTTGCGCACAGTCTCCCGCACCGGCCAGAGCCAGGCGCTGTCGATGTGGGCGTGGCCCACGGCGTGCAGATGGTGGGCGCTCGCGTTCGCCGGTCGGGCGAGCACTTCGGCGAGCGCAGCGCGTCCCCGGGACGCCGTGCCCGCGACGTCGTCAGGGTCCACGACGTCGATGCTGCGTTCCAGCGCCCGTAGGATCTCCGCCCGCCGGGCGAGACCCGTGGGAAGCTCACGCATGAGACCGGTCAGGGTCCAGAAATCCTGCAGGAGCTCCCACACGGTCTGGTCCTTGAGCACCACGTCCACCTGCCGAAGCCGGTAGATCGGGGTGGCTCCGGCCGTGGCGGGGTCGCCCTTATCGGTGGCGACGAAGGTGAAGCCGGAGGTGACATCCGGGTTGGCGGCCGCCTCGATGTAAAGGTCGATGCGCCCACCGGGTCCCACCGTCAGAGGGACGGAGCGGTTGCGGGGCTCGACCGCCTTGAGGATGACACCGTCCGGGGACCAGACCAGGCCTTCGGCCTGGAACCCCGGCGTCGCCTTGCTGAAGCCGAGATCGACCAGGAGTTCGACCCGCAGGGAGTCGTCGACCGGCCACTGGGCCGGAACGCTGCCGGTGACGTGCAACCAGGTCGTTCCCCACGGCCGCCCCCAGGTTCGGCCGGTACCGAACGGGCTGTAGTCCTGGCGGATGGCGTCCATGAAGGGTACGGGCTCACCCGGAGCATCCCACGATTCGATGGCGAGGGGCACGGCGGCCCGGTTGAGGGCTGGTCGGAGCCGTTCCCGGACGAATCGGCTGATCCGCAATTCCACGAGCGTGCTGTCATCATGCATGACTGGTACCGTTCCTAACCCTTGATCGCGCCTGACATGGTGAATGACCCGCCCATGCCGCGGGAAACGAGGACGTAGAGCAGAATCACCGGGACTGAATACAGCACGGAGAACGCGGCGAGCTGACCGTACGCGATGGCACCGTACTGGCCGAAAAAGCTGTAGATGCTCACAGCGGCCGGCTGCTTGCTCGGCGAGAGCAGCAACACGAACGGCACGAAGAAATTGCCCCAGGCCTGGATGAACACGAAGATGAACACCACGCTCAGTCCGGGGCGCATGAGGGGCACAACGATGCGCCGGAGGGCGTTCATCGCTGACGCCCCGTCGACCCAGGCGGCTTCCTCCAGGCTGACCGGAACCGAGTCCATGAAGTTCTTGGTCATCCAAATGGCCATCGGCAGCGAGGTCGCCGCCATGAAGAAGATCGTGGCAGGAATCGAGTCCAGCAGATTCAGGCGAACGAACAGGCTGTACACCGGAACCATGATTGCGGTGATGGGTAGGCAGGTGCCGAACAGGACCCCGTACATGAACGGCTTGTTGAAGCGCATGGTGTACCTGGAGAGCGGGTAGGCAGCCAGCACCGACGCCAGCACAGTGACGACGGCGGCGCCGCCGGAGAGCAGCAGGCTGTTCCAGAGCGGCAGGAACGTCAGCTCGGGGTTGAACACCGCGGCAAAGTTGTCCACGGACAGTTGCTCGGGAATCTGGGTCTGGTAGGTGGCCTTCACGTCGAGGGAGGCCAGGACCAGCCAGGCCAGCGGCAGCAGGAAGCACAGTGCGATGACGATGAGAACGGCATTGGCCAGGATCGCGGCGGTGGCCTTGCGCGGCGAGGCCACCGAGGTGGCGAGGGTGCTGACGGTCATCGGCTCAGACCTTTTCTGGGCGAAGCGCCCGAATGTAGACAAGCGAGAAAGCGGCACCGATGAGCAGCATGACCGTCGCGATGGCGGTGCCGTAGCCGATGTCACCGAACTTGAATGCCTCCTGGAACGCCATGATCGGCAGGGTGGTGCTCTCGTTTCCGGGTCCGCCCGCGGTCATCACCCAGATCAGGGTGAACACCGACAGCGTCTGTAGGGTGATCAGCATCAGGTTGGTGGCGATGCTGTTCTTGATCATCGGGATGGTGATCCAGGTGAGGCGCTTGATGCCGTCGGCGCCGTCAATCATGGCGGCCTCCGTCACCTCTACCGGCACATCGTTCAACGCCGCCCGGTAGACCATCATCGAGAACGCGGTGCCCCGCCAGGCGTTGGCCAGGATGATCGAGAGCATGGGAAAGCTGTACAGCCAGTTCGGTCCGCTCATCCCCGCCGCGGCGAGCACCTGGTTCAGGGTGCCGTCCTCGCTGAAGTAGGCGTAGGCGACGAAGGCGGCGACGATCTCGGGCAGCACCCAGGCCGCGACGACGGCCGTGCCGACCACGGCGCTGACCACCTTGCTTGCCCGGTTCATCAGCAGGGCGATGCCCAGCCCGAGGAAGTTCTGGCCGACGATGGCGGAGGCGACCACGAACACGAAGGTCAGCCACAGCGACAGCGGGAAGACCGGGTCCGTGAACAGGGTGAGGTAGTTGTCCAGGCCCACCCACTGCGGGTCCTGTGCGCTCGCGCCGGTGAGGGCCGCGTCGGTGAAGGACCCGTAGAACGACCAGATGACCGGCCCGAGCAGGAAGATCGCGAGGAGCACGACGGCCGGCGCCAGGGGCAGCACCCGGGTCAGGGTGCGTCCCCGTGGCCGCCGGCGCGGGCCGGGACCCGAGGGTCCCGACCCGGTCACGGTCTCACCGGGAGAGTGGGAAACGGTGTCGGCTGACATGGACTACTTCGTGGTGACCTTGTCGGCGCCCACGATGCCCTCCACGGCGGTGTCGTACGCGGCCGCCGCTTCATCCACGCTCATCTGCCCGGTGATGACGGCCTCGGTGGCCGCCTGCACTTCGGCGGAGATCTTGGAGTAGTCGCTCGTTGCCGGGCGGTAGTGGGTCACGTCCACCAGCTCGGTCACGTCGGCCACGAACGGGTTCGCGGCGAGGTAGGTCGGTTCGCTGGCGACATCCGTGCGCACGGCAATCTGGGAATTGTTGATCGCGTACCAGAGGGCGTTCTCCTGGCTGACGGCCAGGGCGAGGAAATCGAACGCGAGGTCCGCGTTCGCGGTCTTCGCCCCCACCGCGAGGGTCCAGCCACCCGACATGCTCACACCTCCGGGTTCCTCACCGTTCTGGGTGGGGAACGTCGCGACGGCCATGTCCTCGGTGTACGCCGGCCACTCGTAGGAGCCGCCGGTCTGCCAGAACGACGGGGTGTAGGAACCTTCGACGGTGCCGCCGAGCTTGCCCTGCGGGAACAACTCGCCGAAGACCTTCTTCCACACGTTCGGGTCAAGCGCCTCGGACGGATCGAGGGCGAGCTTCTCCACGTAGAGGGTCTCCAGGAACTCGAGGGAGTCCTTGAACCCCTGGGATTCGACCACCCATTTCTGGTCGTCCTCGTTGTAGAGGGTGTCTCCGGTGCCGTAGAGCAACTCGTAGAAGCTCTGCATCACGGTGCCCTCGCCGGTGCCCTTACCTGCGTACATGTTGAACGGCACCACGTCGGGCTGGGTGTCCTGGATGGCGCGGGCGGCCGTCAGGATGTCGTCCCAGGTTTCCGGCTGCCACGGCAGCTCGATGCCGGCGGCGGCGAAGACCGGTTTGCTGTACCAGATGCCCCGGGTGTCGGTGCCCAGCGGGACGGCGTAAACGCTGCCGTCATCCCCCATCCCGGCGGCCTTGGCTCCCTCGTTGAACTGCGCCCACTCGTCCCAGTCGGCGAGCTGGTCGTCGATGTTGAGCAGGTAGCCCGCGTCGATGTCGGAGCGCAGCCGGAAGGTGTCCTCGTAGAACACGTCGGGTGCGGTCTCGGCGGACTTCTGCGAGAGCGCGAGCTTGGTGGAGTAATCGTCGTCGTTGGCCTGGATCGGCTCGAGTTCGACGGTGACCCCGGGGTTCGCGGCCTCGAACTCCGGCTTGATCTTAGTGAACAGCTCGTCCAGAGCCGTGAAGGAATCGGTCTTCTGGTACACGATCTTCAGTGATTGGCTGTCGCCGTCGGCGTCGCCTCCGGCAGCCGTACAGCCCGCCAGCGCAACCATCGAGGTTGCCGCCAACACGGACAGGGCGAGTTTTGCGTTGCGATGCATGGTGCTCCTTTGCTCCAGCTCGTGCCCCCCAAACGCTGACCGGCCCAGTTACCGGCAGGTGGCATACGGAAATACTAAATCGAATGGATAAACTCGCACAAGAGCCTGACGGCACCTTTACCGAGCTGTGACTAACCGAGGATCAGACGGGCCGCACGCGGTGCGAGCGTGTGGTCCAGCACCAGGCAGGCGGCGCCGACAGCGCCGACGTCCTCGCCGACTCCCGTGCCCGCCACCTCGATTCGGTGGATGCTCCTGGCGACCGTCAGCTCGTCCAACAGGCCGGGTATCCGGCGCAGGTACACCCGGCTCAGCCGCGACCAGTACGGCCCGCCGAACACCACCCGGTCGACGTCGAGCAGGTTCGTGAGCACCGACACCGCTTTCGCGACCCGGCCGGCGGACTGCTCCAGGACGGCCAACGCCGCATCCGACCCGCCCTCGGCAAGCTCGCACAGGGCCGAGAACTGCACATCGGTCTCTCGGGCATCCGCGTTCGGCTTCGAGGCGGTCAGCACGCCGAGCCGCACGGCCGCCCGCACCAGGCTCTGCGGGGTGCAGGTGACCGCGACACAGCCCCGAAGCCCACAGCCGCACGGCGGACCGTCCGGATCGACAATGATGTGGCCGATTTCTCCGGAATTGTGCGAGCTGCCGCGCACGACCTCGTCCCGCAGCACCAAACCCGCCCCAATGCCGGTGCCGAGGTAGAAGAACACGAAGCTGCCGACCCCGCTGGGCCCGCCCGCCCACATCTCGGCCACGGCGGCTGCGGTGACGTCCTTGTCTACGATCACCTCGAAGCCGGTCGCCTGCGCGAGGGCATCGCGGAGCGGCACCAGGTGCCATCCGAGCAGGTGTGGCGGATCGACGACCGTTCCGCGCTCGGGATCGATCGGCCCCGGCGTCGCGACGCCGAGCCCGGCGATCTTCGCGCGGTCCACCCCGGCCTCGCGGATCAGCCGTTCGATCTCCTCCGCGATGTGACGGACGACGTGGTCCGGGTCGCTGGCCGCGGGCGTGGCGCTGCGGGATCGGTGCACGACGGCGCCGGTGAGGTCGAGGATGGCGAAGGTCATCACCGCCGGGTCCAGATGCACGCCTACGGCGTATACGCCGCCGGGGTTCAGCTTCAGGATCGTGCGCGGCTTGCCGGGACCGCTGCTGGCCTTGCCGGCTTCGAGCACCATGTCCCGGTCGATCAGCCGACGACAGATGTTTGAGACGGTCTGCGCGGACAGCCCGGTGGAGTGCCCGAGCTCCACCCGGCTGAGGCCGTTGACCGAGCGGCGGATCGCGTCGAGCACGACGGCGGCATTGAAGTCGCCCATCCGGGGCAGATTCGTGCCACGCCGCGCCCGCAGATCGCCATTTGGAACCACGGATTCACCTCATTGCTTACCTCGGGATGACTGAATCCTATTCGGTCACCCGGCGCACAATGAGCGCAGAGCCGCCGCGCCTACGTGGCGAGGTGGTAGCGCAGGCTGGCGAGCTCGGACCGCAGCGCGGCCGGCACTCGGCCGCCGAATCGGCCGAAGAACTCCTCGGTGAGGTCGCACTCGGCCAGCCAGGAGGCCGGGTCGATGCGGAACAGCTGCTCGAGGGCATCCGGTGTCACGTCGAGGCCGTCGACGTTGATGGCGCCGGGCTCCGGCATCCGCCCGATCGGGGTATCGACGGCGTCGACGCTGCCCTCGACCCGGCGGATGATCCACTCGAGCACCCGGGAGTTCTCGCCGAAGCCGGGCCAGAGGAAGCTGCCGTCCTCGCCCTTGCGGAACCAGTTGACCTGGAAGATCGCGGGCGCCTTGACGCCCAGTCCGCGGCCGACCCGCAGCCAGTGCGCCCAGTAGTCGGCCATGTTGTAGCCGCAGAACGGCAGCATTGCGAAGGGGTCTCGGCGCAGCTCTCCCACGGTGCCTTCGGCGGCGGCGGTCTTCTCCGAGGAGATGGTGGCGCCCATGAACACGCCGTGCTTCCAGCTGCGGGCCTCCGCGACCAGCGGCACGTTGGTGGCGCGCCGGCCGCCGAACAGGATGGCGTCGATGGGCACTCCCCCACTGGATTCCCAGCTGTCGGCGATCGACGGGCACTGCGCCGCCGGCACGGTGAATCGGGAGTTGGGGTGCGCGGCCGGCCGGCCGCTGTCGGGAATCCAGGAGTTGCCCTCCCAGTCGGTGAGGTGCGCGGGCGGGGTGTCGGTCAGGCCCTCCCACCACACGTCGCCGTCGTCGCGGAGGGCGACGTTGGTGAAGATGGTGTTGCCCCACACCGTCTGCACGGCGGTGGGGTTGGTGGTCTCACCGGTGCCGGGGGCCACGCCGAAGAACCCGGCCTCGGGGTTGATCGCCCAGAGCCGGCCGTCGTCGCCGGGGCGCAGCCACGCGATGTCGTCGCCGATGGTCTCCACGGTCCAGCCCGGAACGGTGGGCTTGAGCATCGACAGGTTGGTCTTGCCGCAGGCCGAGGGGAACGCGGCGGCCACATGGTAGGTGCCGCCCTCGGGTGAGGTGACCTTGATCAGCAGCATGTGCTCGGCCAGCCAGCCCTCATCACGGGCCATCACCGACGCGATCCGCAGCGCGAACGACTTCTTCGACAGCAGGGCGTTGCCGCCGTAGCCGGAGCCGAACGACCAGACCTCGCGGTCCTCGGGGAACTGCACGATGTACTTGGTGTCGTTGCTGGGCCAGGTGACGTCGGCCCGGCGGATGCCGGCACCGTCGACGAGCGGGAAGCCTACGCTGTGCACGGTGTGCACCCACGGGGCGCCCGCCTCGATCAGGCGCAGCACGGCAGCGCCCATCCGCGTCATGATGCCCATGTGCAGCACCACGTAGGGCGAGTCGGTGATCTCCACGCCGAGTTGCGAGATGGGGCCGCCGAGCGGTCCCATCGAGAACGGCACGACGTACATCGTGCGGCCGCGCATGCTGCCGGCGAAGACGCCGTTCAGTTCGGCGCGCATAGCCTTCGGTTCCGCCCAGTTGTTGGTGGGGCCGGCGTCATCGGGGTCGGTGGAGCAGATGAAGGTGCGGTCCTCCACCCGGGCCACGTCGGTCGGGCTGGTGCGGGCGAGGAAGCTGTTCGGCCGCCACTCCGGGTTGAGCCTGATGAGCTTGCCCTCGTCGACGAGCTGTTTGGACAGGCCGTCGGCCTCCTGCGCGGTGCCGGTGCACCAGACGATGGCGTCGGGCCGGGTGAGGCGGGCAATCTCGTCGACCCAGGCCCGCAGGGCGGGGTCGGTGGTACCCGTGGGTACACCGGGGACGGTGACGGCCGAGGTCTGGGTCGCGTGTAAGGTGTGGGCGCGGATGTCGCTGCGCACGGGGTGGGTGACGGTCATGGTCTGGCCTTCCTCAGGATTCGGACGGGGCGGGAAGAGTGGGGCAGGAGCGCTAATTTCGTCCTGTGCATTAAGAATGCGACCGAATCGGGGTCAGGAACCGGAAAACAGTCGTTAAGAACCACGGTTCTTTACGTATGCTTAAGGAATGCCAACGCCGGCCTCCGACCTCGTCACCCTGGGTCATCGCATCCGTCACTTTCGGAGCGAGCGCGCGCTCACCCTGGACCAGCTCGGTGAGCAGGTAGGTCTGGCGGCCAGTCAGCTCTCCCTGATCGAGAACGGCCGGCGCGAGCCCAAGCTGTCCGTCCTGCAGCAGTTAGCGCAGGCCCTCGGGGTGCCGCTGGCCGACCTGCTCAGCGGTGAGGCGCCCAACACCCGGGCGGCCCTGGAGATCGAGCTGGCCCGGGCGCAGAAGAACCCGCTCTACGGTGCGCTCGGCCTGCCCCAGGTGAAGGTGACCAAGGGCATGCCGCTGCCGGCGATCGAGTCTCTCGTGGGCCTGCACCGCGAGCTCGCCCGTCGGGCCAGTGAGGCCATCGCCACCCCGGAGGAGGCCCGCCGGGCCAACACCGAACTGCGCGAACGGATGCGGGAACGCGGCAACTACATGCCCGACATCGAAAAACTCGCCGAGGAGCGCGTGCGCGCCTCCGGGCACGTCTCCGGCGCGCTCACCCACCGCGAGGTCAGCGTGATGGCCGAGCAGCTGGGCTTCACCCTGATTTACGTGAACGACCTGCCGCACTCCACCCGGTCGGTGACCGACCTGGCCAACCACCGCATCTACCTGCCGCCGGCGTCGATCCCGGGCGGGCACGGGCTGCGGTCGATGGCGCTGCAGGCGATGGGGCACCGGCTGCTCGGTCACGAGCGCCCGGCCAGCTACGCCGAATTTCTCTGGCAGCGATTGGAGATCAACTACTTCGCCGCCTGCTGCCTGATGCCGTTGGAGGCCACTCGCACGTTCCTGCAGAACGCCAAGCGGGAGCGGGTGCTCTCGGTGGAAGACCTGCGCGACGCGTTCGGAGTCACCCACGAGGCTGCGGCGCTGCGGCTGACCAACCTGGCCACCACCCACCTGGACATGACCGTGCACTTCCTGCGGGTCACCGGCGACGGCGCGCTGCAGAAGGGCTACGAGAACGACGGCCTGCCGTTGCCCGCGGACGTGACCGGGTCGATCGAAGGCCAGCTGGTCTGCAAGCAGTGGAGCGCCCGCAGCGCGTTCACGCACACCAACCGCACCACCGAGTTCTACCAGTACACCGACACCCCGGCCGGCACCTTCTGGTGCGCCACCCAGACCGGCAGCACCTCGGATGGCGAGTTCTCGATCAGCGTCGGCGCCCCGTTCGCGCAGGCCAAGTGGTTCCGCGGCCGGGAGACCACGCAGCGGGCGGTGTCCCGCTGCCCCGACGAGTCCTGTTGCCGGCGCCCGTCGGGCGCGGTCGCCGCCCGCTGGGACGGCCAGGCCTGGCCGAGCGCCCGGCTGCACGCGCACGTGCTCTCGCCGCTGCCCAGCGGTACCTTCCCCGGCGTCGACGACACCGAGGTGTACAGGTTCCTCGAGGAGCACGCCGACCAATAGCGCCCGGCGCGCCCCGGATGCCCCCATCGTCGTCGGGTTTGGCGAGAGTGTCCCTGGAAGCACCATGTGACGGCTAACGTGAGTAGACGAAGTCTGGGGGCGGCGATGGCGGCGACTACATCTGCGGCGCAGGGTGAACAGACACGGTCAGGTGGGCGGTTCGCCTCGTGGCCGATCTGGATCATGGCGCTCCTGCTGGCGACGTTCTCCGTCGCCATCCTGCTCCGACGTGACACCGAGTTCAGCCCGCTCGTCGACGGGTGGCTGGGGCTGCTCGCAATGGTGGTTCCCATCTTCGTCTGCGTGCGGGCCCTCCACCGCACCCGGTTCGGCCAGCTGGAGCTGGTGCTCGCTGCGGCAGCGGTGACCTCCTGGGCGGTCGGGAACATCTATTTTGTGCTCTCGGCAGGCTTCGGCGTGACGCTGCCGTACCCGTCGCTCGCCGACATCGGGTTCCTGGCCTTCTGCCCCCTGATGATGGCTGCGCTGGTGGTGTTGGTGCGCCGGAAAGCGCGGGACATGGCCTGGTCCGTTGCGCTGGACGGCGCCCTGGGCAGCGTCGCCGCGGCAGCCGTGCTGGCGGTGCTGCTGAATCCCATCCTGGGCCCCGTCGCAGACAGACCGGCCTCGCTGGCCACTGCGGTCGCGGTGTCGTATCCCCTGGCCGACCTGCTGCTCGTGGCCGTCTTCGTCGGGGTCGGGGCCTCCCAGGGGCGGAACGCGGGTCCCCGATGGATCCTGCTCGTGTTGGGCCTGATGACGTTTGCCGCCACCGACGTCACCTACGCCCTGCTGGAACTCACCGACCTGTACGTCGTGGGCACCCCACTCGACATGGGCTGGGCAATCGGCCTCGCCTTTATCGCGTGCTGGATCGACGTATCCGCCCGCGCCGACAGGACGCGACCCGTCCCGGCGTGGTCGATTCCCGCGCAGGCCGTGCCGGCGTTGGCCACGGCCACCGGGCTGGGTGTCCTGATCCTGGCAAGCGAGGTGGAGGTCCCGCCGCTCGCGGTGGCGCTCGCCAGCCTGACCCTGGTGCTGGCCGCGGTTCCCCTGGTGTTCAGGCAGCGGATCCGGCTCGCGGACATGCACCGCCAAGCCATGACGGACGAGCTCACCGGCCTGCCCAACCGGCGCGCACTGTACGCCGAGGTGCCCGCTCGGCTGGCCGCCGATCGGCAACGCCGCAGTGCGCTCCTGCTGCTTGATCTCGACAAATTCAAGGAGGTCAACGACAGCCTCGGACACGACGTTGGCGACGGTCTGCTCCGGGTGGTGGCCGGGCGACTGTCGGCGCAGCTGCGCGAGGCCGATCTGCTGGCCCGACTGGGTGGGGACGAATTCGCCATCCACCTCGACGGATGCGATGTCGCCGCGGCCGAGAGCGTCGCCGTGAAGCTGCGCACGGCACTGGCCGAACCGTTCACCCTGGCCGGCATCACCCTGCAGGCCCACGCCAGCATCGGAATTGCCCTCCACCCCGAGCAGGGCCAGGACCTCACCCTTCTGCTGCGCAAGGCCGACATGGCCATGTACCGGGCGAAGTCCACGCGGGGCGGGCACCACGTCTACCGCGACGACGACGGCCAGGGCGACGAGCGGTTACGCACCCTGGCGGAGCTGCGCACGGCGCTGCTCGAAGACCAGCTGCTGCTCCACTACCAGCCCAAGGTCGATCTCGCTGACGGCACCGTCCGGGGCGTTGAGGCCCTCGTGCGCTGGGATCACCCGGTGCGCGGGCTGCTCTATCCGGATGCCTTCCTCGCACTCGTCGAGGAGGCCGGGCTGATGCCGGCGATGACGCAGATCGTGTTCGAGAAGGCCCTGGATCAGACTGCTCGCTGGCAGGAGCAAGGGCGCACGCTGTCTGTGGCGGTCAATCTCTCGGCAAGCTCACTCGTCGACGTTGAACTGCCCGATCGGATCGCTGACATGGTCGCCGCGCGCGGGCTGGTTCCCTCAGTTCTGGTGCTCGAGATCACCGAAGACTTCCTGATGGGAGACCGGGAACGGGCACACGCCATCCTCACCCGGCTGCGTGACCTCGGGGTGCGGATCGCCGTGGACGATTTCGGCACCGGCTACAGCTCCCTGGCGTATCTCCGTGATCTGCCCATCGACGAGCTGAAGCTGGACAAGTCCTTCGTGATGCCGATGGCCGACGATCCGCGCGCGGCCGCGCTCGTGGCCTCGACCATCGATCTGGCGCACAGCCTCGGCCTGCGGATGGTGGCCGAAGGTGTCGAGAGCAGCGTCGCCTACGCAGACCTCGCCGGCCACGGGTGCGACGTCGCGCAGGGCTTCTTCATTTCCCCGCCCGTGCCGGTAGCCGAACTGGATGCCTGGCTTGCCAGCCGCGAGGTGGCCGTTGTGACCGGCCTCACGGCCACGCTGTTCACCCCTCGTGGGGGCCGGTAGGTTATTGGCCATGATTCAGATTGCGCGTGAGACCCCGACCCGGACGGACGTGCTGCTGTTGCTGGACGAGCACCTGGCCGACATGTTCGCCACCTCACCGGCCGAGAGCGTGCACGCCCTGGACCACTCGGCACTGTCGGCGCCGGAGGTCTCGTTCTGGACGGCCCGGGAGGACGGCGTCCTTCTCGGCTGCGGGGCCCTGAAACAGCTGACCCCCACCGAGGGTGAGATCAAGTCGATGCGCACCGCCCCGGCCGCGCGCGGACGGGGCATCGCCGCGGCCCTCCTCGGCGAGATCGTGAACGCGGCCCGGCACCGCCGGTACGAGCGGCTCTACCTCGAGACCGGCAGCCAGGACTTTTTCGCGCCGGCCAGGCGGCTCTACGACCGGCACGGCTTCACCGAGTGCGCCCCGTTCGCGGACTACGTTCTCGACCCGCACAGCACCTTCATGCGTCTCGATCTCGCCGGCGGCTGAACGCCGACCGGTGCCCGGGCACGGGAGTAGGTTGACGCCGTGACCACACTGCAACGGAAGGACCGGCTCCGCGAACGCCTCGGAACCGGTGCGAACGCCTTCGCCAACCATCCATTTCGATGGGCCTTCGTCGCCACTCTCGGCGTGCTGGCGGCTCTGGTAATCGCCGCCGCCGTCGCCGGCATCGGGACCGTGGTCTTCTCGGTGTTCGCTGCCGCGTTCATCACCCTTGGCCTGGATCCGTTGGTGCGGTGGTTCGAACGTCGCGGCATGAAGCGCGGAGGTGCGATCCTCACTGTGAACCTGCTTTTTGTGCTGGTCATCGTCGGCATGCTCTCGCTGGTCCTGCCGCTCGTCATCGGCCAGGCCGTCGCCTTCGTGAACGGCCTGCCGGCGATGCTGGCCGATCTGCGCGCCGAAGACTGGTTCCAGCAGGCGTCGTCGGGCAGCGGCGGACTGCTCACGAATATCTACTCCGGCGTGGTCGACTTCCTCACGAACCCGGCCACCTGGACCGGGATCGGCGGCGGTCTCCTGCAAGTCGGCGTCGCGGTGATCAGTGCGATCTCGACGGCAACGTTCATCTTCATCCTGACCATCTACTTCACAGCCACGCTGGACTCCTCCAAAGCGGCGATCTACACCCTGGTCTCCGCGTCGCACCGCGAACGGGTGGTGGGGCTGGCCGAGCGAATCATGCAGAACATCGGCCGGTACCTCAGCGGCATGGTGGTGTTGGCGTTCCTCAACGGCACCTTCAGCCTCATCCTGTTGACCCTGGTCGGCAACCCGTTCGCGCTGGTCATCTCGGTCTCCGCGTTTTTCATCACCCTGATCCCCCTGATCGGCACGGTGTTGACGACGGCGTTCATGACGATCCTCACGCTGTTCGTTTCGCCGACCGCGGCGCTTGTCGTGCTGATCGCCATGCTCATCTATATGCAGATCGAGGCGTACATTCTCACCCCGAGGGTTATGAGCAAGGCGGTCAATGTTCCCGGCTCCATCGTGCTCATCGCCGCCCTCGCCGGCGGCACGCTCGCCGGCCTGCCCGGGGCGCTCGTCGCCATCCCCGTCGCGGCCGGCATTCTGCTGGTCCTCAAGGAAGTGGTCATCCCCGCCAAGGCGCTCAGCTGAGTAACATCCACTTGCTAACTGGCAAGTGAATGCTACATTGACAGTGCGGCAGGGCCGTCGCGGTAGTCGGGGGGGGGGACATCATGAGCAACCAGCACACGAGTGACAGCGCACAGCCAGGCGCGGCTGCGGCGGCGAAGCTCCTGCAGGCCAGTGACGCGGTCGGCGACCGGGTTCGTGAGGCCATCGATGCCCGCACCTAGGCAATCGTCGACGCCTGGATGGCCGTGGCCGTTCTGGCGTATTCGCTGGCCTTCGCACTCTCCGGCCTCGGCGGTTTCGACGGCGCGGGCCTCATTCCTGGAGTCGTGCACACCGCCGGCGACGGGCTCAACGTGGGGTTCCTGGTGCTCGCGGGGTTCCTCGCTGCCGGCACCCTGACCGACGGACTCACGCAGAGCCAGCGTCGGCCGCGGCGGCCCGGGTCGAAGCGACGCCGCTTCGGCTATTCGATGGCCAGCGTTCTCCCGTTCCTCGCCCTCCTCTACCTGGCGTTCCTGGCGCCCACGGTGCAGTGGCCCGTCGCGCTGATGATTGTGGCCTTTACCGCGGTACCGGTGGTCGTTCTGGCGATTCGCTCAGCGCAGCAGGCCAGGCTGGCCGGAGTTCATCGCCCAGAGCCCGCTCTATCGGGCCTCCTGAGCCCGACCGACCGCGCCGTCACGGTCATCCTGGGTCTGTGGCTGGGCGCGATCGGCATGTTGACCGGAACCCCATTCGGTGTCGCCGGCATCGTCACGGCTGCCGCGTTCTTTCTCGCCATACTCGCCACCCGCACCACCCGCGTGGGCCTGGACCGGCTCACGGAAGACTGGGGCCGCACCCAATGGGCCGCCTTCGGCTGCACCTACCTGTTGATGCTGGGCCTGTCCGTGGTGCTGTCCCGCACCACCTGGGACCTCGGCCTCGTCAGCACCGTCGGAGGTATTCTCATCGCGGCCCCGCTCGTGGTCGCGGCGTTCCGGCCCGCACCCATCTGGGCGGTCTGATGGCGGCACTCCACCCCCGCCACAACCTCGATGACGCGCTGCTCACGCCGCTGCGTTTCTCGGTGATGGCGGCGCTCCGGCCGGATGTCGAGATTGACTTCGGCACCCTGCGCGACCTGCTCGAGACCGATGATTCGGCGCTGAGCAAGGCCATCAGCACGCTCGGGACGGCGGGCTACCTCGCCGTGCGCAAGGGCTACGTGGGTAACCGGCCGCGCACCTGGATCACCGCCACGTCCGACGGGATCGCGGCCATGCGCACCCACGTCGACGCACTGCAGGCCATCGCCGCCGGGCTGCGGCCGGTGCCCTGATCTCGCGAGCGCCGAGCGGGGGTGCCGCGGCACGGCCAGTGCCGGACGGACTATGACCCCGACGAGCCCTCGAGCCAGGCAGTCATGCGCCGGAGGCTGGACTGGGCGCCCGGGTTCTCCGGCTCGTTCAGGTGGCCGTGCCGGGTTCCCGGCTCTTGGCAGACCGTGACATCGACGCCAGCCAGCGCGAGTTCCGCCGCAAAGGCCTGCCCCGACGCGCGCAGGCTGTCGTGCTCGGAATTCAGGACGAGCGTGGGCGGCAGGCCGGCCAGATCGTGACCGCCGGGGAACGCATAGGGATTGTCGAGCCCGGCTGGGTCGCCCACGTAGTTGAGGTTCATCGCCCGCACATCGTCGGGCTCGAACCGTGCGTCAGCGGGCAGCACCGCGATCTTCTGCGCGAGTTCGTTGCTGGGTTCCGGCAGGACGCTGTGCACGAGCGGGTAGGCCAGCAGCAGCGACGCCGGCTGTGCGCCGCCGGCGTCCCGCAGCCGCAGCGCCACCCCCGCGGCGAGGGCGCCTCCCGCACTCGCCCCGCCCAACGACAGCCGGTCGGCGTCGATGCCGTACGCGGTCGCCTGATCGGCGGCCCAGCAGAAGGCCGCGGCGACCTCCTCGGACGCCACCGGAAAGAGCACCCCGTCGCGGGCCGGTTCGCTGTCAGTCAGGGCCGCCGACACCGGTGCCAGCCGATATCCGACGCTGATCACGGTGATGCCGCGCGCCGCGAGCTGTTGGGACACCCAGTGCGCCTCGGGCATCTCCAGGTCGCCCCACGCGAAGCCACCCCCGTGCGCCCAGACCAGTGCCGGGCTCTGTTCCGACCCGGCGGCGGCGCGATAGACACGAATCGGGATGGCACCGTACGGGCCGGTAATCGTCAGGGAATCCATGGCTCTGATCCTCCCAGCTGCTGCCGTACCGGCGGCCACTCGACACGCTCGCGACCCGCGGGGTCAGGACCGGGCGCGGCGGCCGAGCTTCGTTGCGGCGTAGAGCAGGCAGCCGACCGCGACGATGATGCCGCTGCGCAGCCAGACTTCACCGCTCTGCTGCGTGAGCAGAATGAGGCAGGAAAGCGCGCCCAGAATTGGCAGCACGCTCCAGGCCCGGAAGTGCTCGTGTTCGACCTTCTCCCGGCGGAGGACAAGAACGGCGATGTTCGCGCTGAGGAACACCAGCAGCAACAGCAACACCACGGTCTCTGCCAGCGTCGCGATACTCCCGGTGGCGGTGAGCACCATCGCGAGGGCCGTGGTGACCACGATCGCCACCCACGGTGTGCCCCGGCCCGGCAGCACCTTGGCGAACACCGACGGCAGTAGGCCCTGCACACCCATCCCGTAGGCCAGTCGGCTGGACATGATCATGGTGAGCAGCGCACCATTCGCAACCGCCACCAACGCGATCAGGCTGAACAGCCAGGCCGGGATGCCCACGCCCGTTGCCTGGATGACGGTGAGCAGCGGACCGGTGGATTCCTTCAGGTCGGCGGCCGGCACGGCCACCGATGCCGCCGTGCCCACCAGCAGGTACAGGATGCCGGCCGTCGCCAACGCGCCGAACAACGCCTTCGGGTACACCCGCGATGGGTTCTTGACCTCTTCGATCACGTTGGCGCTGGTCTCAAACCCCACAAAGGAGTAGTACGCCAGCAGCGCGGCACCGAAGACCGCAATCACCGGGTTCGCGGTGGATTCGAAGGTGACCGCCCGGCTGAGGTCTCCCCCGCCGCCGGAGAACATCACGGCGACCGCGACGACGACGAGCACCAGGCCGGTGGTCTCGATGACTGTCATCACCAGGTTCGCCCGCACCGATTCCTTGATGCCCCGGGCGTTGAGCAACCCGGCGGCGGCGAGGAAGAGCACCGCGCCGAGCACCGGCGGAATGTCGATGAACGTGCCGAGGTAGTCTCCCGCGAACGCGAGAGCGAGGCCGGCGGCGCTGACCACGCCGGCCGCGAGCATGCAGAAGCCGACGAGGAACGCGATGAGCGGCTTCTTGTAGGCGCGTTCCGCGAACACTGCGGAGCCTCCCGCCCGGGGGTACTTCGTGACGAGCTCGGCATAGGACGCCGCGGTGAGCAGGGCGAGGCCCAGGGCGACGAGCATCGGCACCCAGGTCACGCCGCCGACCTCGCCGGAGATCTGGCCCACCAGCGCGTAGATGCCCGCCCCCAGCACATCGCCCAGGATGAACAGGTACAACATCTTGCCGGAGATGTTGCGCTTGAGTGCCGGCTGGGTTGCGCCTTCTCGCGGGTCGGTGCTGGCGTTTTGCTGTGTCATTCCGATACTTTAACCCGCGCCGCCCATCCCGTGGCTACCGAAAAGACCGAACGAAATCGACCCAGCTTTGCGGGCAACTGTTACCGCACCGGACAATTGTGGCCGGTGTGCCGGCCACAATTGTCCGCACGGGGAACAGTTGGCGGCGACGCGGGTCCGTCAGCCCGCGGCGTGGGCGGCGAGCTTGGCGGTGAAGTCGGAGAACAACAGCCGCAGGTCGAGCCGGGTGTACACCCGCATCGGCCGGGGACCCTGCCGCGGGATGAAGTCGTACGACCCGTCGGCGCGGATGCGCGGCACCGTGCGGGTGACGTACGCACTCGACGAGGGGTCCGCCGCGAACGAGGACTGCAGCGCAGTCAGCAGCACGAGCGGGCTGTCGCCCAGGATGTACGTCTCGCCGAGCGGCGGGCCGTCGGCGCCGACTATCGCGGCAACCCCCGCGAGGGCGTCGTAGAGGTGCGATCCGATGGCGCCGTGCGGTCGAACATCCGTGAGCAGCTCGGCCCAGGAGAAAAGCGCCTGCCGGTACGCATCCCGGGGCACCTGCCAGATCGGCATGAACGAGTCGAAGATCACCCGGGCGGCGGAGATGTCGATGGCCAGGTTGTATTCCGGGCCGTGCGTTCCGGGCGGCGGCACGGCCAGGCCGTCGTGCTCCGGCCCGCCGATCCAGACCAGGGTGAGCCGGGTCGCGATGCGCGGCTCGAACAGGTACGCGCTGGCGATCTCGGTGAGCCCGGCCCCGCAGGCCACGAACAGCGGCAGATCGGTGTCGGTGCGCATGGCCTCGGCGATGATCGCATCCGTAGCCGCGGAGCGAACCGGCGAGAGCGGGTCGGTCATGCCCAGGTTGGACCCGGCCAGCACGGGGATCGTGCCGGCGCGGCCGAGCAGCTCGAGCACGGTGCGGGCGGCCTCTGCGGCGTTGTCGGCGGTCTGCTCGGACGGGTCGAACGGGTCGCCGGGCCTGAGGTGCGACCCGATGATCGCGCGGATCTCCACGGAGGGCGACAGGACGTGGTGGGCCAGCTGCACCAGGCCGTCGGGATCGCCGGAGAAGTCGTTGTCGATGATCACTCGGGCGCGCGGTTGCACGACCCGGCGCAGCTCGGTCTCGAATGAGGTCAACGCCGGCACCTTCCCTGAGGGGGTTTTTCTGACGAGTGTAGTGGTCGCGGCGGTGCGGCTCGCGGCACGTGTTCGGGGTCGCGGCACGGGGTCGATCCCGCGGCACGTGTTGGGGATCGCGGCAGGTGGGAGAACACCTGCCACCGGAAATGCCACGTGCCACCGCACTCGCGTCGTGCCGCCGGGACAACGGCGTGCCACGAGAACCGGTGCGGCTACTGCGGCGCCATCCGGATGCCGCCGTCCAGGCGGATGGTCTCGCCGTTGAGCATCGGGTTCTCCACGATGTGGCGCACCAGGGCGGCGTACTCGGCGGGGTCGCCGAGCCGGGCCGGATGCGGCACCTGGGCGCCGAGCGACGCCCGGGCTTCGGCGGGCAGGCCCTGCAGTAACGGGGTGTCGAACAGTCCGGGCGCGATGGTCACGACCCGGATGAGCGAGCGCGCGAACTCCCGAGCCAACGGCAAGGTCATCGCCGAGACCCCGCCCTTCGATGCGGCATAGGCCGCCTGACCGATCTGGCCGTCGAACGCGGCGACGGATGCCGTATTCACGATGACGCCCCGCTCCGGGGTTCCACCCGCCGCGGTTGCTCCCACAGCGTCCACCGGCTCGGTGGCCTGCATGGCCGCGGCAGCCAGGCGCACCATGTTGAAAGTGCCGAGGAGGTTCACCCGCAGCACCCGTTCGAAGTCGGCCAAGGCCATCGGGCCCTGCCGGCCGACGGTGCGCGCCGCGGGCGCGATGCCTGCACAGTTGACCACGATCCGCAGTGGGGCCACGGCTCCGGCGGCCTCGACCGCGGCCTGCACATCGGTCTCCACGGTGACATCCCCCGGCAGGAATATCGGCGACCGCGGTGCAGAACCTGGCGCCGCAGCCAGCTCGGCCGCCCGCTCTGGGCCCGCCGAACTCGCGAGGTCGAACAGCACGACGTGCGCGCCGGCCTCGTGCAGGGCCCGCGCGGTGGCCAGTCCGAGGCCGGAGGCGGCGCCGGTGACGAGTGCGGAGCATCCGTTTATGCGCATCAGAGTCGTTCGATGATGGTGGCGTTGGCCATGCCGCCGCCCTCGCACATGGTCTGCAGGCCGTAGCGACCGCCGCCGGACTCGAGGGTGGCGAGCAGGGTGCCCAGCAGCCGGGTGCCCGAGGACCCCAAAGCGTGACCGAGGGCGATCGCGCCGCCGCTGGCGTTGAGCTTCTCGAGGTCGGCGCGCAGTTCGCGCTGCCAGACCAGCGGCACGCAGGCGAAGGCTTCGTTGACCTCGTAGGCGTCGAGGTCGTCGATGCCGAGGCCGGTGCGGGCCAGGATGCGCCGGGTGGCGGGGATCACGCCGGTGAGCATCAGCAGCGGGTCACTGCCGGTGACCGCGAAGCTGTGGAACCGAGCCCGGGGGGTGAGGCCGAGCGCGGCGGCGCGGCTGGCGCTCATGATCAGGGCGGCGGAGGCGCCGTCGGTGAGGGGCGAGGAGTTGCCGGCGGTGATCTGCCAGTCCACCTCGGGGAACCGGGCGGCGAGCTCGTCGGTGCGGAATGCCAGCGGCAGCTCGGCGAGGGTCTCGACGGTGCTGCGCCGCCGGATGGTCTCGTCGCCGATGACCTGGCGGCCGTCGGGCAGGGTGACCGGCAGCAGCGTCGCATCGAAGTCGCCTCGCGCGGCGGCCTCGGCGGCGAGCCGGTGTGAGCGGGCGGCGTACGTGTCGAGTTCGGTGCGGGTGAGACCCCATTTGGCGCTGATCAGCTCGGCGGAGACGCCCTGACCGACCAGGCCCTGCGGGTAGCGGGCGTGCATCAGGCGGCCGTGCGGGTCCTGGCTGATGATCGCGGATGCGGGCGAGCCCCAGCCCTCGGAGCGGCCGGCCGCGTCGGAGCCGCCGGCCGGGGTGGGTCCGCCCGCGGAACCCAGCGGGATGCGGCTCATCGATTCGACCCCGCAGGCGATGACGATGTCATAGCTGCCGGCGAGCACACCCTGCGCGGCGAAGGTGGCGGCCTGCTGGCTGGAGCCGCACTGCCGGTCGATGGTGGTGCCGGGCACCGATTCGGGAAACCCGGCGCTGAGCAGCGCGGTGCGGGTGATGTTGGTGCTCTGCTCACCCACCTGGGTGAGGCATCCGCCGATCACGTCATCGACCAGGGCCGGGTCAAGGTTATTGCGGTTGACCAGGTCCTTCAGCACCCCGGCGAGCAGGTCGGCCGGGTGCACCCCGGAGAGCGCACCGCCGGGCTTACCCCGGCCGGACGGGGTGCGGACAACATCGACGATGACAGCATCATTGCTCATGGCTCCAGCCTATGGGTCCTGGTGAGATCCCGGCCGATGCACGGTGAGCACGTGCGCAGACACGCCCTGCGCACGATGGCTCCGGGTCGCATCCAGCAGCAGCGCCGACCCGGGCGCGGCCTCGGCCCCGTTCACCCGCACGGTGCCGCGCAACGCGAGCAGCAACTGCGCCCCGGCAGGCAGTTCGGCCTGGGGCGTTAGCGTGCGGATGCTGAACTCCGGCGGTTCGGCGGCGACGGCGAAGGTCAGGACGACGAGGGAACTCGCCCCTGGCGGCCTGAGTTTGGGCCGTTCGAAACACACCGTGGCGGAGCGCACCGGCATGACGTGCGCGCGGCGCAGGACCCGGTTCGATTCGCTATTGCGCACCGCAACCTGCGGGCCGGCGAGGCCGACCACATAGTGGTGGGTGCCAATGGGTCCGACCAGCAGGCCGGCGGAGTCTTTGATCTCGACCACGCGGAGCTGCCAGCGCAGCGTCAGGTCGTGGTCAAGATCGGCCCAGATCTCGCGGGCGCTGCCCCTCCCCTGGTCCAGGGGCTGGCGGGGCAGGTCGGCGAACCGGATGACGCGGGGCGGAGACTGGTCCGCCTCCACGCCGTCATCCTCTTCTGCCGGGATGCTCATCGGTCGTCACGGTCGGGCCGGCCCGGCCCGCCGGGTGCCGACACAAAGATGTGCTGGATGGTTCGCATTTCAACCATCCAGCACATCTCGGTGTTACGAAGGACCGGTTGCTCAGGCCTTGCTGTCGACGAGGACGTAGCCCTCTTCACCGTGCATCACGGAGTCGATGCCGGCGATCTCGTCTTCGTTCTTCACGCGGAAGCCGATCGTCTTCTCGATCGCGAAGGCGATGCCGAAGGCGAGGACGAACGAGTAGGCGAGAACGGAGAAGGCCGCGATGGCCTGGACGAGCAGCTGGGTGCCGTCGCCGCCCAAGAACAGGCCGGTGCCGTTGGCGAAGAAGCCGAGGTAGAGCGTGCCGATCAGGCCGCCGACGAGGTGGATGCCCACGACGTCGAGCGAGTCATCGAAGCCCAGCTTGAACTTGAGGTCCACAGCGATCGCGCAAACCGCACCGGCGAGGACACCGAGCACAATGGCCCAGATCGGCTGCAGGGAGGCACAGGCCGGGGTGATTGCGACGAGTCCGGCGACGGCGCCGGATGCGGCACCGACCGACGTGGGCTTGCCGTCGCGGATCTTTTCGACCACGAGCCAGGCGAGCAGGGCGGCAGAGGGTGCAGCGATGGTGTTGACGAACGCGAGGGCCGCGGTTCCGTCGGCGGCCAGCTCGGAACCGGCGTTGAAACCGAACCACCCGAACCAGAGCAGACCGGCGCCGAGGAGCACGAAGGGCGGGTTGTGCGGAACGTGCACGCCCTTCTGGAAGCCGACCCGCTTGCCGAGCACCAGGGCGAGGGCGAGGGCTGCGGCGCCGGCGTTGATGTGCACCGCGGTACCACCGGCGAAGTCGATCGCGCCGAGGCCGAAGACCGACTGCAGGCCGTGGGTGATCCAGCCGCCGTAGGAGAAGCTGCCGTCCTCGGCCAGGCCGAAGTTGAAGACCCAGCTGGCGACCGGGAAGTAGACGACCGTCGCCCAGATCGCGGCGAAGATCATCCAGGAACCGAACTTGGCGCGGTCGGCGATGGCGCCGGAGATCAGCGCGACCGTGATGATGGCGAAGGTGGCCTGGAACGCGACGAAGGCCAGCGGCGGGTACATCGCGCCCTCAGGGGTTTCCAGCGCGGCGGTCAGGCCGATGTTGGACCAGTCGATCGCCCACGGCGCGACGGTGCCTTCGGATGCCGGGAACGCGATCGCGTAGCCGTAGATGACCCAGAGCACGCCGATCAGCCCGAGGGCACCGAAGCTCATCATCATCATGCTGATGACGCTCTTGGCCTTGACCAGCCCCCCGTAGAAGAACGCGAGTCCTGGGGTCATGAGCAGGACGAACGCTGCGGAAATCAGCAAGAAAGCTGTATTGCCTTGATCCATTGGAAAAACCTCTCTGCACGGACGCAGCGGCTCGCGTCGGGTAAGACATACCCTGACAGGGCTGTGTTACACCCTCGGCAAAGCTCTGTTTCGAACACGTTGCAGAGAGCGCCCCTGTGTAAACAACAGATGACGTGAGGCTCAGAGGTCGGCGAGAGTCAGCTGGAAAGTGCCCACATCGCGACGGCGCTGGCCGCCGCCACGTTAAGGGAGTCGATGCCGTGTTTCATCGGGATCTGCACCACGGCGTCCGCCGCGGCGAGCGCCTCGTCGGTGAGCCCCTCCCCCTCGGCGCCGAGCAGCAACGCCAGCCTGGCGTGCTGGTCGCCGTGGAAGTCGCGCAGGCTCACCGCATCCGGGGTGAGCGCCAGGGCGGCGACGCGGAAGCCGTGCTCGGTGAGCAGCCGCCGGGTGCTGGGCCAGTCACCCACCCGGGTCCACGGCACCTGCAGCACGGTACCCATCGACACCCGGATGGCCCGACGGTAGAACGGGTCGGAGCAGCGCGGGGTGACCAGGATCGCGTCGGCGCCGATCGCGCCGGCGGAGCGGAAGATGGCGCCGACGTTGGTGGGGTCGGTGACGTTCTCCAGAATCAGGATGCGCCGGGCCTCCGACAGCAGCGCCGCCGGGTCCGGCAGCGCGGGCCGGTGCATCGCGGCGATCAGGCCACGGTGCAGCACGTAACCGGTGAGCTCCGTGAGCAGCTCCCCCGCGCCCACGAACACCGGCACGTCGTCGCCGACGAGAGCCCGGGCCTCGTCGAGGGTGTTCGCCAGGGTGAGCACCGACCGCGGCCGGTGCCCCGCCCGCAGCGCCCGCTCGAGCACCAGCGCGGACTCGGCGATGTACAGGCCGTGCTCGGTGCCGCGCGCCTTCTTCAGCGCCACATCCGTGGACTGGGTGTAGTCGGCCAACCGTGGGTCGCTCAGCTCATGAATCTCGATTATCGGCACCCCAAAAGCCTACCGACGCCCACCCCTCCCTAAACCGTGCGCGAAAGCGGTCACCTGGTTGCGTCAGCCCGCTGAGGTGACCGTGTGACCGCTTTCGCGAGATCTTGTCTAGTCGTAGTCGGCGAAGGGGTCGGGGGTGAGGGTGTATTTGGTGGAGAGGTACTCGTGGATGCCCTCTGAACCGCCCTCCCGGCCGAGGCCGGACTGCTTGACCCCGCCGAACGGGGCGGCCGCGTTGGAGACCACGCCCATGTTCAGCCCCATCATGCCCGTCTGCAGCCGCTCGATCATGCGCTGCCCGCGGGCGAGATCCTGGGTGTACACGTAGCTGACCAACCCGAATTCGGTGTCGTTGGCGATGCGCACGGCATCGTCTTCGTCGTCGAAGGGCACGATCGAGAGCACCGGTCCGAAGATCTCTTCGCGCAGGATGGCGCTGCCCGGCTTCACCCCGCTGATCACGGTGGGCTCATAGAAGGTGCCGGCCCGGTCCAGGGCGCGCCCGCCGGTGAGTAGGGTCGCGCCGCGGCCGAGGGCGTCCTGCACGAGGGTGTCGGCCTTGGCCACGGCATCCGCGTTGATCAGCGGGCCGATCTTGACGCCGGTCTCGGTGCCGCGGCCCACGGTGAAGTCGGTGACGGCCTCGGTGACCCGGCGGGCGAACTCGTCGGCGACGGATGCCTGCACGATGAACCGGTTGGCGGCGGTGCAGGCCTGGCCCACGTTGCGGAACTTCGCGGCCAGGGCGCCCTCGACGGCGCGGTCCATGTCGGCGTCCTCGAAGACCAGGAACGGGGCGTTGCCGCCGAGCTCCATCGAGGTGCGCAGAACGTTCTGCGCGGACTGCTGGATGAGCTTCTGGCCGACGCCCGTGGAGCCGGTGAAGCTCAGCTTCCGCAATCTGGGGTCGGCGATGATGGGCGCGGACACGGCCGCCGACGTAGAGGTGGTGAGCACGTTCACCACACCGGCGGGCAGGCCCACCTCCTCGAACAGCTTGACCAGGTACAGCGTGGTGAGCGGGGTGAGCTCGGCGGGCTTGATCACGACGGTGCAGCCGGCCGCGAGCGCTGGCGCGATCTTGCGGGTCGCCATAGCCAGCGGGAAGTTCCACGGGGTGATCAGGAAACTGGGTCCGACCGGGTGCTGCGACACGATCATGCGCCCGGTGCCCTCGGGGTTGGTGCCGTAGCGGCCGGTGATGCGCACGGCTTCCTCGCTGAACCAGCGCAGGAACTCGCCGCCGTAGCCGACCTCTCCGTAGGCCTCGGCGAGGGGCTTGCCCATCTCCAAGGTCATCAGCAGCGCGAACTCGTGCTTGCGTTCCTGCAGCAGTTCGAAGCTGCGGCGCAGCACCTCGCCGCGCACCCGCGGCGGGGTGGCGGCCCAGGCCTCCTGGGCTTCGACGGCGGCGTCGAGGGCGGCCAGACCGTCGGCGACGCCGGCGTCGGCGATGGTCTTGATCACCTTGCCCGTGGACGGATCGTGCACGGAAAGGGTGTTCCCGTCGGCGGCGGGCACCCACTGCCCGTTGATGAACAGCTCGTTGGGAACGTGCTGGAGTAGTTCTGCTTCGGTTACGTGCGCCACAAATGCCTCCTGTGAAGTCGTCGACCTCAATCTACTCGGGTGCCCCGGCCGGACCCCGAATCGACGGCGATTGTCAGGCGTGCCGACCACTGTCGTCGGCGTACCGGGTCAGGAGCCGCGCGAACTCGAGACGATCGGCGTCGGTCCAGGCCGAGGTGATCTGTTCGAAGGTCTCGCGTTGCAGGCGGCTGAAACGATCGCGGAGCTCGACACCTGCCGGCGCCAGTCTCAGCACGGTCCGGCGCCCGTCGGCAGCGGATGCGGCGCGCTGGAGGTAGCCGGAATCAATGCAGTCGGTGACCATGCGGCTCGCGACCGACGGATCCACGTTCAGCTGGTCGGCGACGGCACCGACAGTCATCTCCCCGTCTGCTTCGTCGACCACGTTGATGATGAGGTTGCGGGTGAGGTCGCGCTTGGTCATACCGTGGTCGGTCAGCGCTTGATTCGTGCGGCGGCGCAGGCGCGAGAACGCGGCACCGACGTCATCGAGGAGAGCGTCTGGGGTTTTGTTCGGATCCACACCCCGAGTCTAGCCTTACATGCGTGTTTGCATATCCATGCTGTTATGCACATACTTGTGAGTGCGCATCCATTTGAGCTGCCGCAGAACATCAAAGGAGACCTCGTGTCCGTCACCGCCATCATCCATGCACGTGTTTTCGACGGTGAGAACACCACCGAGAATCAGACCGTCATCATCGACGGGTCCACAATCGTCGGCGTCGGCGGGCCCGTCCCGGCCGGGGCACAGATCGTCGATGCGACGGGCGCGACCCTGCTCCCCGGCCTGATCGACGCTCACGTGCACACCTCGCCGGACTCGCTCAGGCTCGCTCTGGCCTTCGGCGTGACCACCGAGCTGGAGATGCAGGGCACGTCGACCAGGTTCAATCGCGCGCACATCTCCGCCGACGACACGCTGGCGGATGTGCGCTCGGCCGGCTTCGGGATCACTCCCCCCGGTGGCCACCCCAGCGAGCTCTTCCCCAAGGGTGACCGCCCCACCGACGACGACGACCCGGAGCCGGCCGACGGAGCCCCGGCCTTCGTGATGCCGTTCTCCACGACGCCGGCCGAGGCCGTCGCGTTCATCCCACAGCTGCTGGCCGGCGGGTCGGACTACATCAAGTTCATGGTCGACGACGGCAGCGTCGAGGGCCACCCCGGACTGCCCATCCTGGATCAGGCCACCCTCGACGCCGGTGTCGCGGAAGCACATCGCCTGGGAGCGCTCACCGTTGCGCATGCGCTCACCGTCGACGCCACCCGGATGGCCATCGACGCCGGCATTGACGGGCTGGCGCACCTGTTCATGGACCGCCCGCATACCCCGGAGATCATCGATGCCATCGCCGAATCGGGTGCTTTCGTGGTCGCCTGTGTGGTCCTGAACGCATCCATGATGGGCATCAGCGGCGCGGAATTCGCTGCGGACCCCCGGGTGCACATGAAGCTGAGCCCCGAATGGCTCACCACCATCCAGGCCAGCTTCGACCGCTACCCGCAGGGCCGGCTCGGTGACGTGCTCGCGTCGGTGAAGGCCCTGCACGAGGCCGATGTCGACCTGATCGTGGGAACCGACGCATCCGTTGCCGTGCCGTTCCTGGGCGGACTCGCCCACGGAGCCAGCGTGCACCACGAACTCCAGCTCCTCGTGCAGGCCGGGCTGACCCCCGCCCAGGCCCTCACTGCTGCGACATCCACCCCCGCCCGACGCTTCGGGCTCAGCGACCGCGGCCGGATTGCCGAGGGTCTGCGGGCCGACCTGTTGCTCGTCGACGGGGACCCGACAACCAACATCTCCGACACGCTCTCCATCCGTTCGGTGTGGCGGAACGGAACAGCCGCCGTCTGATCACGACGGCGGGTGCGTCACTCCAGGGGCTCGGCGGCGACGCGACGGTCGGAGGGCAGGATGCCCAGGCACAGCAGGAGGGCAATCAGCTGCAACGTCCCCGACACGAAATAGAGCGTGTGCAGGAATGAATACACCGGCAGCAGTGCGACCTCCACGTAGATCCAGATGATCATGCCGAAGCCGGCGACCCCGGCCGCGGCGGTGTACCAGGGCTGCCGCCCGTGCTGCCCGAGCACGGCGAGCGCCTGCGTGCCGCCGATGACCACCAGCAGGATGAACCCGGGGATCACGTAGGAGTCGAACGGGGTGCCGGCGAGCCAGCTCATCGGCATCCCCATCCCGTTGCCCACGATCAGGCCGAGCCCGCCGCCCAGCGCTGACAACAGGTTGAACCAGCCCATGACCAGCAGCGCCAGCCACCACAGGCGACGTGGTCGGGGCCGGTCGGTGCCGGGCACGGCGGGGCGGACGGATGCGGGATGGGACGCCATATCGCCATCCTGATCCCCCGGCGTGCGGGTCACAATCCCCCGCCCGGGTGGCGCGACATCAGTCGCGGTGCGGGCTACAGGCCGGTCAGGGTGCCGCGCACTATCGAGTCACCCGAGTGGGCCGGGTTGCCGTCGGCGGGTTCGGCCGAGACGTCCACCACCGGGAACTCGGCCAGGTCGAGGTCCGCCGGGAGGCTGAACCGGCCGGTCGCGCCGTCGAGCAGCCCCACACTGACCAGCCCGGTGGCGTCGGCGGTGAGCAGCCACACCTCGCGCAGCCCCTCGTTGCCGGTATCGTCGGCCAGGTCCACCACGACCTCGCGGCGCCCGTCCGCGGACTCCTCCACCGAGGCACTGCCGCTGGCCGTCCAGCCGGGCAGCGCGTCCAGTTGCGCCTGGGCGAGTACGGTCTCCGCGGCCGGTTCGCGGGTCGACTGCCACCAGACCCCGCCCACGATGCCGCCGACGATGCCGACCGCGCAGGCCGCCGCGGCCACGGGCAGCCAGACGCGACGGCGCCGGTGCTGGTCCAGCTGCACAACGGGCGCCTGCTCTCCTGCCGGTTCGGCGCCAGGGCGCTCTGTCCCGCTCGCGGCGCCCGCGGCAGGTCCGACACCAGGGGTCGTGTGCTTTGTCAGGTCGCCGCCGGCCAGGTCCCCGCCGGCCAGACCGGCCGCCGCGAGGTCGACCTCCGCCAGCCGCGGCGGCGCAGCCACCGCGGCGGAGAAGCCGAGGGCCGAGTGGATGCGGCCCCAGACGGCATCCGCGGGTTCGACCAGCTCGACGCTGCCGGCGCTGCGGCCGATCAAGACGGTGCGGCGCAGCGCATCCAGCTCGCCGACGCAGCCCGGGCAGGCGGCCAGGTGCTCGCGTTCGGCGGGAGTGAGGTCGAGCTCGGCGAGCGCGACGAGGGCGAGCGTGTCGCGGTCAAGATGCGTCATCGTTCGCCTCCAATCGAGTGCGCAAGCGGGTAAGGCTGCGGCGGATATGACTTTTCACGGTGCCGAGCGGCAATCCGAGGCTATCGGCGATCTGCACGTGGGTGAGGTCCTCGTAGAACGCGAGTCGCATCACACGTTGCGGCACCGGTTCGAGGCGGTTGAGCTCCTCGCCGATCAGCAGCCGCTCGGCCACGTCGGCGGACTCATCAACCGTGTACAGGTCGGCCTCGTCCACGAGGGACTGTTCGAGGCGCCGCCGCCGGGCGCGGGCGTCGTGCGCGTCGGCGATGGTATGCCGGGCGATGCCCACGATCCAGGCGGGCAACGCCGCCCGACCCTCGTCGAACCCGTGCCGGCCGCGCCACGCGGCGATGAACACCTTCTGCGTCACGTCTTCGGCCTCACCGGTGTCGCCGAGCGAGCGCACCGCCAGGGTGTACACCAGCGACGACCAGCGCGCGTAGGCCTCGGCGAG
Organism: Cryobacterium sp. TMB3-10; assembly: GCF_004402305.1. Lineage (NCBI taxonomy): Bacteria > Bacillati > Actinomycetota > Actinomycetes > Micrococcales > Microbacteriaceae > Cryobacterium > Cryobacterium sp. TMB3-10. The sequence goes on from NZ_SOGH01000031.1 coordinate 114,509, forward strand.
GGCGTGTTCGTCGCCCGCGCGAAACCCCGCGATCAGGTGGGCCTGGTCACGATCATCGTCGGTGCTGTTCGCAAAGGGGGTGCTCACGTCAACGTGCTGCCTCCGGGATCGGTACCGTGTGGTGCGGGTGTCCATCTCAGCACTCACGACCCGATCGAACCGGCCCGCGAGTGCGACCAGCATAACCACCCCCGGCCTCTGTACGCACGCCCCGTTCGGGCGGTAGGGTCCGACTCACGTTCATGGCGCCGGCACCGCCGTCACGATCACGTTGGACAGGTACCGTCGGGCGTCGTAGTCGAACTCGCCGCCGCAGGTCACCAGTGTGAGCCGCGGCTGACCGGACCTGTCAAACACGCTCGCCCACGGTACCGCCGGCTTTTCCACGCTGTCGACGGATGCCACTGTGTACCGGTGCGCGCCGCCGTCGGCAGTTTCCAACACGATCTCGGTGCCCGCCGGGGCGTCGGCCAGCAGGGCGAACGGGCCGATGTCGTAGACGAGGGAATCCACGTGCGCGGCGACGACGGTGGCGCCGGCCGGGCTGGCGGGGCCGGCGCCGTACCGGTACCAGGCGGCGACGGCGGGGTTCGCCGGCAGGGCCATGGCCGCGTCCTCGGCCAGGCCGACGGCCTCGATCGGCATGTCGATGCCCAACGCGGGCACCCGCACCCGTACCGGGGCGCTGACCGGGCCGGCCAGCCCGGCCAGGTCCGCGGACCGGCGCGGCACATCCGGTACCGCCGGCGGCGGAATCGGAGCCGACGACGGCACCCGGGCCGGAGCCGAGATTGACGGTTCCTGCCCGGTGCGGCCGGCCCACGGCAGTCCCCCCGGAAGCCCGGCGGAGGCGGGACCGCCCAGACCGGTGAACCCACCGGTCGCCGGGCGTCCCGCCCCGCCGACCCCATCGACGTCGCCCGTTACGGCGAATCCACCGGCGGCAGGATCAGTGCCGCCGATCCCGGAGGCCGGGGCCGCGCATCCGCTGAGCAGGCCCATTATCAGCCCACCCACCAGGACCGGACCGACCACGGCGCGGGTCACAGTGGGCCACCCGAACAGGCTCACCACCATGACCCGCACCTTCCTTGTCAACGACCCGTTACTGCCGCGCCTCGGCGCGCCGGGTGCCGTAAACCGCCGCCGCGCTGATCATCAGCACCAGGGCGATGGCCGCGCCGCCGAACCACAGGCCGGAGCTGTTCCCGGGCTGGTTAGTTGCCACCAGGCCCGCGCTGCCGGCGGGAACGCCGTCAGGGTTGGAGTGCAGCCCGTCGATGGTCTGCACCGCGAGCGCCAGGTTGCTGTCGGTCAGGCTGCCCCAGGCGTACACGATGGTGTTGGTGCCCTCGGCCACGTTCACGTCGGCCGGGCCGATCACCGGGTCGGTGGTTCCGGTCGCGGCCACGGAGGCCGACACCGTGCCGGCCGGCAGGGTCAGCATGGACTCATCGGGGTTGCTCAGGTTGGTGATCACCGCGGTGCCGCCGGCGAGCACGTCCACGGCGGGGGCCGCGGCGACGTGACGCACCGTGAGTCGGCCTTCGCCGGCGCCGACGGTGCTGATGTCGTTGGTGAACAGGGTCGCCGTGGGTGCCCCAGCCGCGTCGAGGTGCGCGGCGGCGGTGTAGTTCTTGCCCGCCTCCAACGAAAGGTCGACCGGACCGATGGCCGGCGAACTCGCGTCCGCGGCATCCGATGCCGTGATCGCCACGGTGTAGGTGCCCGCGGGCAGTTCGAGCGGGCCGGCGATGTCGCCGGGTTCGAAGTTATCCAGGGTGAGTGCGTCGTTCACGTACACGTCTACGGTGAGGCCGGGTACCCCGTGCAGCACGGAGAGCTGGGCGACGTCGGTTGCGGCGTTCGCCGGGGCGATTCCCGCCAGGGCGACAAGGGCGCCGGCTGCGATGCCGACGGTGATGGTCTTGCGCATGGTTTCCTCCAGTCAGTGGAACGAGAGCGGGAACCTGTCGGTTTCCCGTTACCCGTTACTTCCGGAGGACTCCCTCATTCGGATGCACCCTGCCGAGAAAATTTCTCAAGCAGTGGGCCTCGCATCCAGTTGCAGCAAAGTGCCCCTTCGACGCTCGCGAAGGGGCACGGTCCGGCACGTCGCCGGCAGATGCGGACGCGCGTGTCAGGCCTGCTCGACGACCTCCGAGGTAGCGAGCACCGCACCGGCGTGCGCGAGTTCGGCCAAGGCCTTCTCGCTGGACTCCGGTGCCACTCCGGCGATGAGGTCGGTGAACACCCGCACCTGCTGGCCGTGCTCGAGGGCATCCAGCCCCGAGGCGCGCACACAGAAGTCGGTGGCCAGGCCGACCAGGTCCACATGTGTCACGCCGGCGGCGATGAGCAGCTCGCCGAACTTCTCGCCCGACCCGTCGACGCCCTCGAAGATCGAATAGCCCGGCTGGCCCTGCCCCTTGAGGATGTGCACCGTCGACTCCGGCAGCGTCAGCGCTGCGTGGTACTCCGCGCCGGTGGTGTCGGCGACACAGTGCGCCGGCCAGGTGTCCACGAAGTCGGGTTCGGCATCCACCGCGAAGTGGCCGTTGTTGCCGCCTTCGGCGTCGTGCCAGTCACGGGAGGCGAAGATGTGCCCGTAGGTGTTCGGATGCGCCGCCAGCAGGGCGCTGATCGCCCCGGCCACGGCGGCCCCGCCGTCAACCGCGAGGGCGCCGCCCTCGGTGAAGTCGTTCTGAACGTCGATGATGATCAGTGCGCGGGTCACGGATGCACTCCTGTCGGTTGAAAGTCACTTAGGTGTTCGAGAGGTTGTTTCCGCAGCGGAAAAACCCTGTCGTGATGGTATCGATCGCCTGCTTCGCATTATCACCCACATCACCCAGCGCGTATACGGCGAAGGTGAGGGTGCTGCCGTCGCCGGCCTTGATGATGCCGGCGAGGGTGTAACCGGTGTCGATCCAGCCGGTCTTGGCGAACACGGCGCCATCGGCATCCGCGTTGCCGCCGCTGAACCGGTCGCTGTAGGAGAGCGAGCCTGAGCTGCCGCCGGCGACGGGCAGACCGTCGAAGATCACGCCGAGGCTGCCCTCGCGGGCGTTGATCTTCTGGAACAGCTTGGTGAGGTAGCCGGGTGGCACAGCGTTGTTGTCACTGAGCCCGGAGCCGTCACTGACGCGGATGCCGGTGGTGTCGATGCCGTACTCGGCCAGTCCCGCGAGCACGGCGGGCTGGATGGCGCCGAAGGTGTTGCCGGTGCCGCTCTCCACGGCCACCAGGCGGGCGAGCATCTCGGCGAGCGCGTTGTCGGAGACGATCAGGGACTGCTGGATCAGGGTGGACACCGGTTGGGACTGCACGGCGGCGAGCTGGCCGGCGCCGGCCGGGGCGGTGCCGACACTCACGGTGGGGTCGCCGCCAAGCTCGTCGGCGAACGCGGCGCCGGCCCGCGCCACCGGGTCGTCGCCGCGGGCGGAGGTGCTGTTGTACGGGTTGTCCCGGTCGCCGTCCACCTGCAGGGCCGTGATCTCGGGCATGTACCCCTGGGTCTGTTCCTTGCGGTCCCAGCTGGGCTCCCAGGCCGGGTCGCCGAAGTAGCTGGAGTCCAGCAGCACGGAGGTGATCGCGGTGCCGTCCATCGCCGCCCGGGTCTGTTCGGCGAGATCGTCGAGGTGCGCGGCGCCGGCGTAGAAGGACTCGTCGCCGCTGGGGGTGCTCGAGAGGGTGAGGTCGCCGCCGCCGACGAGCACCACCTGGCCGGGTTTGCTGCCGGCGACCACGGTGGTGGTGGCGCGGTAGTCCGGGCCGAGCACGCTCAGCGCGGCAGCGGAGGTGAGCACCTTGAGCACGCTGGCCGCACGGGATGCGGTGCTGCCCCGGTCGAAGAGGATCTCGCCGGTCTCGGCGTTGACCACCTGGGCCTGGAACTCGCCCAGCCGCTCGTCCGCGGCGAGGTCGGCCACCGAGCAGGTGCGCAGCGGGGCGGTGACGGTGGCGAGGGTCGGGGCGGGCCGCAGCTCCGGGGTGATCGGGGCGGGGGTCGGGGTGGGCGTGGCGGATGCGTCGGGTGCGGCCACGGCGACCGGCTTGGCGTTGCCGCTGGCCGTGCCCGCCCACACGGCGCCGCCGCCGAGCAGCACGAGGGCCACGGCCGCGGCGACGATCAGGCGCAGGGGTGTGCGCGTGGTCTGCTCAGGCACGGACGGTTCGGGGGTATCCACTAACGAAGGTTACCGAGCCGGGGTGGGAGCCCGGCAAGAGCGCCGGGTCCGGGCTGGCGCATCCGCGCTGGCTGGTTGAAGCCTCGCGGCGCAGGGTGGTGGTCACGGCACGGGCTGCTGCTCGCGGCGCGCGTTATTCCCGGCGGCACGGGGTCTAAGGTGCGCCGCCGAGAACAAGACGTGCCACGAGAAAGAAGGTGTGCCGCGACAGCACCGGACAGATCGGTTGCGCGCCCCAGCCTTAGTCGCCGAGGTAGACCAGGCCGATCTGGGCGCGGATCGCGTCGAGGGTCTCCATGATCTGTACGGATTCGCTCGTGGTCAACAGGTCGCTGGCAATCAGGCCCGCCGCCACAAGCCGTTCGGCTTCGGCGGCCTGGAAGTGCATGCCCCGGCCGGTGATGGCGGGCGTCTCGTACGCCTCGACGACCTCGTTGGCGCTGTTGTACACGCGGAACGAGGTGGGCGAGTACCAGACCTCGTCGATGTCGATGCGACCCTCGGTGCCGAGGATGCTGGCGGTGTTGGGCCCCTTGGTGTCGCTCGCGGAGAGCAGCGACGCGATCTGGCCGTCCGGGTAGTGGAAGATCGTGGCGATCTGGGCATCCACCCCGGTGGCCTTGAAGGTGGCAGAGGCGAGGATGGTCTCGGGCGGGCCGAACAGCGCCGAAGCGAACGACACCGGGTAGATTCCGAGGTCGAGCAGCGCGCCGCCGCCCAGTGCCAACGAGTTGATGCGGTGGGCGGGGTCGTCGGGCAGGTCCTGGGTGTGGTCGGCGATCAGGGAGCGCACGTCGCCGAGGCTGCCGGCGGCGAGAATCTCGCGGATGCGCACCATGTGCGGCAGGAAGCGGGTCCACATGGCCTCGAGCACGAGCAGGTTCTTGCTCTCGGCCAGGGCCACCACGGCGCGCGCCTCGGCAGCGTTGAGGGTGATCGGCTTCTCGATCAGGACGTGCTTGCCGGCCTCCAGCGCCAGGGTGGCGTTGGCCGCGTGGAACGGGTGCGGGGTCGACACGTAGATGATGTCGACCTCGGGGTCGGCCACGAGTGCCTCGTAGCTGGGGTGCGCGGTGGGGATGCCGAATTCGGCGGCGAAGGCATCCGCGGATGCCTGACTGCGGGAGCCGACGGCCTGCACAGTGAAGCCGTTCTTCACGAGGTCCCCGGCGAATTGGTGGGCGATTCCGCCCGTGGCCAGGATTCCCCAGCGGAGTGCATCAGTCATGCTGCGAGCCTAGCGAACCCACTCGGCCGCACACCAGAACGGCATGTTATTGTGCCGGTCATGAGTGAAATGACCTTCGACGAAAAACGCCACGACCAGCTCACCACCGCCCCCAAGGCCAGCGAAGCGGATGCGGCGCCGCGGGTGACCGTGGACGAACAGGCCGATGGTGTGAAGCGCATCGACGTGGCCGACACCGCCGCGGTGCGGCCCGGCAAGACCGAGGAGTAACCCGTCACCTGACGTTTGCCGAGCGGTCATCGCGGCCGCATACGCTGACGCCTGTGAGCGAGAATCTGCTTCTGGCCCGGCGCACGACCCCGCAGCAGCGGGACGTGCCTCGCATGCTTACCCCGCCACGGCGGGCCGAGCCCCGCTTCGACACCCCGCTACCGATCCAGCTGCCGCAGCCGGCCGTCCGGCCCGAGTTCGCGGTGCGCAATTCCCCGACCGACCTGGTCTTCCGAGCGCTCTGGCAGCTGGTGGGCGTCTACGTCTTCGTGGTGCTGCTGGTCAAGGACCGCCGACTGCCGCGCTGACCGGCACCGTCAGTCGGCGCGGGTCAGAACCGTGTCCAGCACGCGGTCCGCGATCGCCCGGTGGCCGGCGTCATTGACGTGCACCCCGTCGGACACCACCATGTCGCTCTGGATGACCACAGGGTCGAGCAGACTCACGTACTCGGCGTCGACCCGGTCCGCGGCGGCGCGCACCCAGCCATCCAGATCGGTGATCATGGCCGTGGCCGGCTCGGCGGTCGACGGCCCCACCGCGATGAGCCGGGCGTTCGGCAGGCCCTCCCGGAGAAGGCTGAACGTCCTGTCGACGGCGGCCTGCACCAACTCCGGGTCCGTGGCGAGCGCCCACCGGTCGTTCTGGCCACCGGCGATCACGACGACGTCGGGGGCGGCGGCGACGATGTCGGCCACCCGGTCCGGGTAGGCGGGGCAGTCGTCCTGGCCGCAGCTGGCGACCCCGGCCATGGTGACGTACCCGGTGCCGCCCTGGCCCTCGTTGACCTCGGTCCAACCGGCGGCGTAGGCCACGACGGTCGTCCACTTCATGGTCGGATTCGAGGCGCCCCAGCCCTGGGTGTAGGAGTCGCCGAGGAACACGGCGACGGCGGGGTCGGTCGGTGACGTCGGCGAGTCCGTGGGTGCAGCTGACGCGGTGGGCGGGGCGGACGCGGTGGGCGCCGGCGTCGCCGGGGGCAAGGTGGGCACCAGTGACGCGGTGGATGCGGCGCCCGCGCCGACCACGGCTGCCACCACCGCGGCGATGCCGCCGATCACGAGCACCAGAAGTGCGGCCAGCAGCACCAGGCGCCGACGCCGCCCTGCGGCGGGCGGGCTCGTCGGGGTGCGCTGTTCTGCCATGCACCCAGCTTAGGAGCCCGCCACAAGCCCACGAACCGTGAGAAAAGCACCAGCCGAGGCGGTTTTTCGGGGCCTTTCTGACAGTTCGCGAGTGGGGCGGCCCTAGGTGCGGGGCTTGATCTCGTCGGTGATGTCGGCCACCGTGGCCCCGTAGGCGGCGATGAGCGCGTCGGCGTCGACGAACGCGGAGTAGCCGTGCTCCCCTGCGCCCATCGCCACCCGGGCGCCGCGCATCCGCTCGTCGGCGAACACCGGCCAGGCGGTACTGCTGCCCAGCGGAGTGATGGTGCCGCGCGAATACCCGGTCGCGGCCAGGGCGAGGTCTTCGTGCGGCAGCGACAGCTTGTTCACGCCCACCAGGGCGCGCAGTTTGGCCCAGCTGATCTGCCGGTCACCGGGCACCAGCACGAAGAGGTAATCCCCGTCGTGGCGCTTCACCACGAGCGACTTGACGATGCCGGCCGGCTCCAGCCCCAGCAGCCGGGCAGCGCTCTCGAGGCTGTCGGCGGCGGGGCGCTCGACGATGTCGATGTCGAGTCCGCGCGCCCACGCATCCGTTTCGACCCGTTCGCGCCCTGTGTCAGCCATGACCAAAGTCAACCACGCGGGTGGGGGTGCCGAGGCCGCCCGGCCCACGGATGCTCGCGGCTCGGCTCGTTCCTCGCGGCGCGGGTTAGAAGCCGCGCCACGAGGAATAGGGCGCGCCACCAGGACTACGGTGCGCCGCGAACGCGCAGACCGGGTCAGCCGAAGATCGCCCAACCGTGCGGCGGCACTGTGTGGCCGGCCGGGCTGGAGTCCGCCGCGCCGGCCAGCCGCTCGGCCGCATCCGTGACGACGGTCAGGGCCTCGTCGCCGAGGTTGAGCGCCACCACCAAGCGTTGGATGCCGTCGGTCACCTCGATCACGTACCCCGTGTTGGTCAGGGCGAGTGGCCGGCTCGTGGCCGTGTGCAGCCAGGGGTGCCGGCGCCGCAGCCCGATCAGCTCCTGGTGCAGCACGAAGGTGTCCGCGGCGACGGGATCCTGATCGGCGGACGGCAGGTCGGCGGGGCTCGCCGGGTAGGCGGGACGGATGGCGTCATCGCCGCCGGCGCGCTGCTCCTTCACGGCGCGCAGCCCACGCTCGTCGCCGTAGTAGATCGCCGGGGTGCCGCCGAGGGTGAGCAGCAGCAGCAGGGCGTGCGGGTGGTGGCGTTCGTCTTGGATCTGACTGGCCAGCCGAGTCACGTCGTGGTTGCCGATGAAGGTGTACGGCACAAATGCGTCGAGGAACGCGGTGTGCCGGGTGAGCGCCCAGTCCAATTCGAAGAAGTTGCGCTCGTTCAGCGCGTGCCAGATCGCCTGCCAGAGTTCGTACTGGGTGACGGTGTCCACCCCGGATGCGGCGACGAAGCCGGCGTAGTCGCCGTGCAGCACTTCGCCCATCACGTATACCTCGGGGTGCTGCTCGCGCACCCGCGGCAGCACGCCGGCCCAGAACGCGGCGGGCATCGCGTATGCGGCATCGAGGCGCCAGGCGTCGATCCCCCGGTCAAGCCAGTGCGCCATCACGTCGGTGACGAGCTCGGTCACGGCCGGGTTGTCGTGGTTGAGGGTGACCAGGGCGTCGTGCCCCTCGAAGGCCACGAGCTCACCGGCCGATGTGCGGCGGAACAGGGCGTTCTCGGGCGCGGACGGGTCGGCCAGAGCGGTGACCAGCGGCGTGAAATCCCGGCCGACGTGGTTGAACACACCGTCGAGCATCACCCGGATGCCGCGCCGCTGGCACTCGGCGATGAGGTGGTCGAGGTCTGCGGTGTCGCCGAGCCGCGGGTCGACCTCGAAGTAGTCGGTGGTGTCGTAGCCGTGGGTGCGGGAGGCGAAGACAGGGCCGAGGGCCAGGCCGTTCGCGCCGAGATCGAGCAGGTAGTCCAACCAGGACTCGATCTGCCGCAACCGGTGCGTGGGCGTGCGGTCTTGCCCGGTGGTGTCGGCACCGACAAAGCCCAGCGGATACACGTGCCACCAGATCACGTGTTCGGTCCAGTTCGGCACGTTTGACTGTATCGCGCCGTCCGGCCTCGGCCCTACGCCTGCGGAGCGGCTTCGACCAGCACCGGATCCTTGTCCATTCGCGGTCCGCGCTCCTTCGGTCGTAACCTTTCCGCCATCGGAATCTCGACGAAGGTGTGAAGCAGCCACGCGACACAAATTGAAGCCGCGAGTGCGGCAAGCAACTCGCCCCCCACGATCAGGCTGGGCGTCGCTTCACTGTAAATCCCGATCTTCGTAAGGACGGCGAATACGACGGCCATGACCATTGCGTGGAGCAGATAGAAGGCATAAGACCAGTTCCCCAGCGCGACAATAGGCTTCCAGCGGAAGACGCTCGGCTTGTCGAGCAGATCGGATGTTGCGAGGGACGTGACAAGGATGATGAAGGGGATGAGCGTCACCGCAAACCTGGAGAGCGAATACGGCGCAATGGAAGACACGTAGATTCCGGCAGTCGCCAGAGCCACGGCCCCACTCAGCGGTATGGGCGATCGAAGCCCCCGGCTAAAGAGCAGGCCGAGCACAACGCCGACGATGAACTCCAAGAGCCTGAGTGGAGGAAAGATGATGATGAACCAACGCGTGAATTCATTCTCGGGAAGCGGCAGGGCAAGAAACCCAACCCCAATGCTTGCCGTTGCCGCCCCCGCGCCGATGAAGGCAAGCGACCGCGTACGCAGCCGGTGAATCAAGCGGTGCAGGTAGGGGAAAACGAGGTAGAAGAACGCCTCACACGAAAGGCTCCAGAACACGGCGCTCCCGGCAAAATAGACGACTTCCACAGGGACCCAGGCCTGAAGCATGGTCAAGGGAACGAGGTCAGCCCAGCCGAACCCGCCCTGTGTGAGCAGAATCGCCAGTGCGATCAGCCACGCGACCAAGTAGGACGGGTAAATTCGCGCGAACCTACGGCGGTAGAAGTGGCCTGGAGTGTCATCGGAGCGGGCCGTCCACGCCATGACAAATCCGCTCAGCACGTAGAAGAGGGACACTCCGACCATGCCTGCACCAAAAACGGCTAGCTCGTCGCCTGTCGAAAATTCCACGCTGTGGAATCCGAAAACCAACAGCGCCGCGAAAATCCGAACCCCGGTGAGTGAATCTAGTCGCTTCACATCAATCCCCCTTTATTGCCTATGTGAGCCTACTTCAGAATTCTCTCTGACCGCGCGGATGCCTGCGGAGCGAATCCGCGCGCGCCGCGCACGTAGATGGGCACTCTGACGCGGCTTCAGCCGGCGAAGTTTCGCCCGCACGGAATGCGGAGATCCGGTGAATGGGCGCTTACTCCCCCGGCACGGATCCGGCGGGCCTCAATCCGATGGCTAGCTGACGGTCAGTGCGGCGAGGATCGCATCGGCGATCTGCCGATGCCCGGAGTCGTTGGGGTGGAATGTGTCGCTCTCACCGAACGGCGTTGCCGTTCCAACCGGCCCTCGCGTCCCATCCGCTTCGAAGATATCCACCAAGGGGACGTAGCGCCCCCCAGCCGCGAGGCACTCCGCCTCGATGACAGCATCGTACGCTTCGCCGGCGTCCTGCCAGGTTCCGGCGCAGATCAATGCTGCGCCCGGGGACGTGGTTGTGATCTTGCCGAGAAGGTCCCGGTATTGGCTGGTGAATTGGTCGAATGGGGTCTGTGTTCCGACGTCGTTGGTGCCCAGCTCGACCACGGCCAGGTCCAGGTCGGCGGGCACCTCAACGATGCGGCTTACTGTGGTCAGGGTTTGATCGGCAAGTTCTGCCGTGGTCAGTTCGACCGGGCCAAGTGCCGTGGCTACACGGCTGCGGAATCCAGCCTCAGCACTCGACGCAAAGTAATTTCCGGTAAGGGAATCGCCCGCAAAAAGCACGCGCAATGGTGTGCCGTCGCGCACAATCGCCAGCGGCCCTGGGACGGCGACCTGCGTTGGAATCGGCGCAGCCGATGCCGTTGAAGCCGGAAGCGACGCCAGGTCGGGTGGAGGTGTAGCTGCAGATTCGGTGAGCAAGTATCCGGCGACGCCGATCACGGCAAGAGCGGCTGCACCAAGCACATATAGCGAGGTCTCGGCGCGGCCACGCTTGTGGCGCGTACTCCACGCTTTACTGCTCATCATTCGAATCTACGTAGGTTTTCACGGCCGCCCTGACAAATCGACCCCCCCAATTGTGGTGAGGAGATCCGGGCACCCGTATCGAAGAGGGCCGCCTATCAGAATCGAACTGATGACCTATTCATTACGAGTGAATCGCTCCATATAAATCCGCCCCTAGATCAGCGTGTTTACGCGGAAGCCGACCCCGCGACGGTTCCAAATGATTACATATGGTTCCAACGCGGTTGCTGTAAGGGTTGCTGTATGTGTAGTGTGATGACCAGCAACAAAGAAGGCCCCGCAGGTGTACAAGACCTGCGAGGCCAGTCCCATCCAAGCACTGAACAAGGAAGGAACACCATGTACTTTACCGCCGCCACCCCCGTACGTCGCAGCATTGAACTGCGTAGAAGATCCGAGGCTTCTGGAGTCCTGACCGACCCCCTGTGGAGCAAGCATGGCAGGGGCAGCTACGGGGTGATCACACCCTCGGAAGAGCCAATGAGAAGACCGACCGGGGCCGCGCGGCCCCCGCTATAGGCGAAGCTCGCGCATCAGGAACGACAAGGAAATTCGGGGCCAGCAATGATGTTCGACAACGAAGGCCGCAGGGTCGGGTCAACCATCAGCCAGGCGCACCAAGCATGGTGCGAATCCTGTGGATGGTTCGGCACGGCCCTGCGCGGCCACGGGTCGGAGCAGGCAGCCGAGCGAGAAGGACGGTCACACGACGTCCGCACCCACCCCGACGTGGCGGTGTAACGAGAGCATGGCGAAGCGCACCAACGGCGACGGCTCAGTGTTCTATCGCGCCTCGACGGATCGCTGGACAGCTACTCTCGTCCTGCCCAGCGCGGACGGAACCTCGCGCCGGGTGTCCCGCACCGCCCTGACGAAGAGGGCCGCGAACGCAAAGCTCACCGAGCTCAAGCGCGAACTCATCGCTAAGGGCAACATCTCCACCTCGACCGTGACGCTCGAGACGTGGATCAACAAATGGTTCACGACTATTGCACCGAAGAAGAACCGCCCCAACACGCAGAAGGCGTGGCGGTCGATCATCCAGAACCACATCATCCCGTCGATCGGGCACGTGCAACTCAAGTCGTTGCAGCCGGATCACGTCCTAAAAATGGAGAACGACATCATCGCGAAGGGTCTCCGACCGACAGCCGTGACCGCCTACTCGATCCTTTCCATCGCGCTCGAGTACGCCCTGCGCGCGAAGCTCGTCACGATGAAGGCCACCGACCACACCGACCCGCCCGTGGTTGTCAAGAGCAAACTGGTCGTGCTCACCGCGACGGACGGGCTCAAGCTGCTCCACGCCGTCTCCCACCAGCGGCTCGGGTCGCTGCGCGCGGCCAACCTGCTCACCGGCGCACGCCAGGGCGAACTGCTCGGGGTGGAGCTGGATCGAATCATCACCGTCGTACACCATGACGGGCAGATCGGCAAAGCCATCGACCTGTCGTGGCAGTTGCAGCGGATCGCCTGGGAGCACGGATGCGGTGGCAGGGTTGCGACCGATCCCGAGTCGGGCAAGGACATCTACGAGTGCGGGTTCAAGAACGCCGCCTCCTGCCCTCAGCGCACCATCCCGGCGCCGGCCGATTGGGAGTACCGGAAGCTCACGAACGGGATGCTGTTGTCGCGCCCGAAGTCGTCGGCTGGCACGCGCACGATCCCCCTCGTTGACCCGCTACTTTCGATCATCGAGCGGCGCATGCTGATCGGGGAGTCGGAACCGAACCCTCACGGGCTGCTGTGGACTGCTGACGTGAAGATGGATCGGCACAAACGCCTCCTGCCTCTCGACGGGATGCCGGTAGACCCCGCGTGGGATAACCGAAAGTGGCACGACGACCTCGCGGCCGCGGGCTTGCCTCAGGCTCGGCTCCATGATGTGCGCCACACCACCGCATCTCTGTTGCGCAAGGCCGGCGTTCCGACTGCGATCATTACGAGCATTCTGGGGCACAGTTCCCAAGCGATGACCGAGGAATACATTGACACCGACATCGAACAGAAGATGGACGCAATGTTGAAGATGTCGGCCTTCCTCGCCCTCCCCCAATTCGGGGGCATGTTGTCGGAGTGAGGGGTCCTCATTAATGAGGACAGCGCCCGCATAAACATGCGGAAGTCCCATTTCGGCCGTATTTTCGCCCTACTGGGGTGTCGGTTGCAACCCGTACTGTCTGAGTAAGTGCAAAGACGCACGAGGCACTTTGACAGTGGGGAAACATGGGAATCGCATATACAGTCCAGGGCGCAGCATCGGCGGCATCGGTCACCGAGCATGCAATCCTGGTCGCGCTCAAGGAGAACAGACTTGTGGCGCGTGACATGGAGGGCGTGCGGATCATCCTGCGCACCGACATCCAGGCTTGGCTCGAAGGCCTTCCCCGCGCCTAGTGCTTGACGAGCGTCGGCACGTCCCATTCGGGATTGAGGTAGCGGAACTCCGTTGCCTTGTCCGCGGAGGTGACCAGTTCGCGGAAGTTCTGACCGATCGCCCAGCAGATCTCGTCGAGTAGTTCCATCTCGATTTGCTTGTCGCCGGCCAGGATCTTGGAGATCTGCGCACGGGATATGTGGACGGCGGTGGCGATCTGCTGGTGGCTTAGGCCCTCTCGCCCAATTTTGGCTCGCAAAAGTGCGGCCACCTCCTGCACGAAGGGTCCGGCCGGTTTCTTTGCTGCGCCTGCCACAGCGGCAATCCTGCCACAAGTTTGAGAAACTTTGGGAAAATAGGTACATATGGTTCCATATGGCGCTAGGCTCTCCATATGGAACACACACTAAGAAGAGCAAAGATCGCTGAGGTGGTGTCCGCGGAGATCAAGCGGCAGGGAGTCACGAGGAAGTCACTCGCGAAAGCTACCAGGATCTCCGCGGACGCCCTCCGCCGTCGTCTCAGTGGCGAACGTCCTTTCTACGTGGACGAGCTGCTGGATATCTGCAAGGCATTGGACATCTCTGTCGCCGTCATCTTTGACCGCGCGGGGATCAAGTGACTGCCGCACTGAGAGCCAACCCCCAGCCCCTCGCCTACGCGGTGAAAGATGCTGCTGCTGCTGTTGGCATCTCGCCGGCCAAGCTCGAGGAACTCATTAGACGCGATGACCTGTTCGTGAGATGGGTCGACGGCAAGCGTGTCATCACCGCTACCGAACTCACCGCGTGGCTCGAGTCGCTCCCGCTGGAGCGTGCATCATGAGCGGCCTCGTCGTTCTCCTCGCCCTCCTGGCCACGGTCTTCATCCCCATCATCTTCATCGGCATGCTCATGCTCCCCGGCATCGATGACGCACTGGCCGGCACAACGGTAAATCGTCCCGCTGCCCGGTTCCTCCTGTTCTTCTACCTGCTGGGGTTCCGTGTTGCACCCCTGCTGCGGGTGTTCGCATGAGCGCCCTCGAGGTCTTCACCTCCCGCCTCGATGACCTGCGCGTCGTCACCCTCACCGATGGTGAGGCGTGGAGTGCTCGGGACCTGATGGAGTTTGCCGGTTACGCAGCCTGGCAGGACTTCTCCCGGGCCATCAATCGGGCACTCGAGTCCGTCAACACCTCAGGTCTTGACGCCGCCGACCATTTTAGGGGCGTCCCTAAAATGGTCACCCTTGGCTCTGGCGCACGGCGCCAGGTCGAAGATGTCGAACTCACCCGTTACGGCTGCTACATCCTCTTCCAGAACGCGGATGCGAGAAAGCCTGAGATCGCCGCAGCACAGCAGTACTTCGCCGTGCAGACCCGCCGGCAGGAACTCGCCGAACCTCAGCCCGAACTTCCCACCGACTACCTTTCGGCACTCCGTGCGCTCGTCGCCAAGGAGGAGGCCAATCAGGCTCTCTCCGCGAAGGTCGCAGAGGACGCCCCGAAGGTCGCCTACGTCGAAGAGTTCGTGGATGACGATGACGTGGTGCTGTTCCAGGTCGCCGCATCCGAGCTTGGCATGCCGGTCGGTGAGCTTCGCATCCGCTTGATCGACGCCGGGTGGATCTACAAGACCTGCATCGGTGAGCGCTGGTCCAAGTCTGAGCAGCGGATGAAGAACGAGTACGAGTACCGGGCGGCTTCGGCACACCGGGACAAGTTCCGTTCGATGCCTCAGCACAACGCCCCGCGTCATCACAACGGCCAGGTGCGCACGACTCTCTATGTCCGGTCGGCTTCTTTGCCTGCGATTCAGCGGCGCCTTTCGCGCACGCTCGCGGCTGTCGGCACCTAGCCACACCCCCACATTCTTGCCGTCCTCTCTGGGCGGCATCCGCCGGCGTGCCCGCACGCTCCGAGGATCACCGCTTCACCAATTGCTCAATGTCTGACCCGTCGCGAGACGGAGCCATCGCCGGGAGGCGCGGTGTCGGGATGAGGGCTCTTAGCACCTTGGAAACTCCACACAGGAACAACAGTCCCCAACTTGAGATAGATGGAAAAAGGGACCCCCGCGTAAGTGCTGACCAACCGGTGACGGCGTGTCAGTTCGAGGTGCGGAGACACGGGCGTGAGAGGCCGCCGTGTCAACCCTGCAGATGTTGCAGGGGTTAGTCAGAACGAACCCGCCACAGACGGCGGGGGTGACCCTGCTGAGCCTGGCAGGGGTTAGACGTTTCACTCCTGAGGGAGCGTGTCAGCGGGTAGAAGTCGTGCCCCATCGCTGAAGGGATCTAGTCCGGTCAGCTTCGAGTCCTGGCCGGGCTTTCGGGCGGGTAGCTCAATTGGCAGAGCGGGGGGATGCATCCCCAAAACAAGTACCCAGGTTGCAGGTTCGAGTCCTGTCCCGTCCACCCGTAACACCCCAACAACAGAAGGAGCACGACATGAGCAACACCGCACGCAAGGCACGCAAGCGCGCCGGCATCAAGTTCGAGAAGGCCGCGAAGGTCGGCACGCCGGTGATGGAGCGCGCATGGTTCGCCCTTGCGAACTTCGACGCCAAGACGTTCGAGTTCCGCCCGCGCAGCGCCAAGAAGATCAAGCGCGCACTCGAACACCGCACCGTCTAGCTCCACCCCGGCGCCGAGTCGTTCTCGGGATTGCGGAGGTCCGAATCCTCCCGGCGCCACTCAGGCGGAAGTGGTCCCCATTCGTATCCGTATACGTGGGGCCTGGATACAAGCCACTTCCGCCCAACCCTTACCCACAGAGAGGCACGAAGCATGGTCAACGTGAAGTCCCCGCCGAGGTGGGTGCGCAAACAGTTCCGCAGCATGGATATCCACCCGGACGGGAAGCATCCTCGCGGCGAGTATTTCATGGGCCCGGATCACAAGAGAATCCTGGTTTTGGATGGGATCAACGCGGGCGCAGCAGTGATTCTGGTGTCGCACACTCGCGCCCAGTTGGGTTTGGACCAGAGCATCGAACCCCGCCGTACTGCTACACCGCAGATTGACCGGGCCCGGTTGCGGTTGACCGTGCACGCCCGGGAGCGGTGGACGGAGATGCAATCCCAGGCGGCGATTAGCGCGGTCGAGTTGGAGGCGTGCCTGTTCACTCCCGCCGAGACGTCGTACAGCGTGAAGCACGATTCGTGGATCTTCTCGGTGGGCCGGCTGTGTGCCGCTGTCGTGTTCGATGACGACGGTTTCGCGACGGTCAAAACAATCATGTGGTCCAGACCTGACCTGTTCGAGCAGCACCCCAGACAAGAAACAACGGCCCGCCAGAACTCACTCTGACGGGCCTTACTCATTGCTCCACTGAGAGGAACCGCAATGCCTGAACAGAATAGCAAGCCCACCGAATTCATCGATGTCGTCTTCGATGGCCCGCCCAGCCACGAATCCGGCCGGTTCATCGAGGTCGAGGACCCGAACGGGTGGAGCGTCAACGCCGGCGAATGGATTGACCGCGGCGACGGAACCTGGGCGCTGCGAATCTCGCCCGAGAGCACGGCGCGGGCGCTCTACCCGATGCCCCGCGCGAAGGGCTGGTATCTCGACAAGGACGGCGTGCCCATTCATGTCGACGGCGACCGCTACAACCGTGTCGGCCAGCACGCCAACAACGACTTCCACTACCGGGAGTTCGCACCCTTCACCATGCTGCGCCCAGTACCCCAGTCCGCCGCCGAGGTGCTGGCCGACGTCCGCAACATGATCGGCGGTCCGAACTCCGGTGCCCTGCTCCACGCCGAGGTCGACAAGATCGCCGCCAAGTACGGCGTGACCCAATGACCGGCCGCCACGTCGCGGAGCCGACCGAGGAAACCATGTGGCGCGAACTCGCGTTCAAGCGCGCGCACGACCTGAACCTCCTGGTCGTCAAGCGCAGAGGACGGCACTCCGCATGACCCGCATGGAGACCCGCGGCGAACGCCTCGCCCGCGCCCACACCAGGCACCGGTGGATCGAAGACGATCCGAACCCGCAGTACGGCCGACTCGACATTCTCGACGGCCTCCCCCGAACAGAAGGAACCGAAATGCCCAAGCGTGAAACGTACGTTGAACCGCCTGTTTCTTACGCCCCGTTCTGGCTCGTCGTCATCGTGTGCGGCCTGCTGCTCAGCTCGTGCGCTGTTGCACTCGGTATCCGATGGGTGGTCGGGCTGTGAGAAGCCATGCCGTCCTGTCAGATGACGAGCTCTACCGTTACTCCCTCCTGCGCGTCTGGGACGAAGAGTTGCCCACCCTGGTGTTCGTCATGCTCAATCCGAGCACGGCCGACGCTGAGGTGGACGACCCGACAATCCGACGCTGCATCAGCTTCGCCAAGCGGGAGGGCTGCGGCAAGCTCATCGTGCTCAACCTCTATGCATTCCGAGCCACCAACCCGAAGGCGCTGCTCACTTGTGCCGATCCGGTCGGCGACAGGAACGACTCCTTTCTCCGGGCAAATATCGGCGCTCGCACCGAATTTGGCTTCCCCGTCGTCGCCGCATGGGGTGTCAACGCTGACCCCGCGCGGGTCGCCGAGGTGATTGCCCTGGTGCCGGATGCAAAGTTCGTCAGCCTTGGCGTCACGAAGGCTGGGCACCCTCGCCATCCGCTCTACGTGCTAGGCGACCAGGAACTCACCGAATGGCGGACTGCCTGATGCCCCCCTCCATGAGTCACGTCCTGTTCACAGCGGGCGGCGTATTCCACCTCACCCGCTGTGAGGAGTGCATGTACGGCAACTGCATGCCGAACGGTGAATGGCACACCTGGGCGGGCAACGAGGACCTCGACTACGCGAAAGCGAACGGTCAGGACGTCGACGCCATCCTCAAGCAGCGGTGCGGATGTCAGTGCGAAGACGGCCCTGGTGGACCTGAGGAACCCGACTTCGACGAGGACGACGACACCCTCGACGCCCCGTGCACTGAGTGCGGGGAGACCACGGCGTGCGCGACCGACTACGAAGGAAGACCGCTGTTCCACCGGCAAGCCGAAGAGGACGACGACTGATGGCCACCTCCGGTGAAGCAGTCATGCGCTACACCATCGAAACCGTCTGCCACAGACCCATGCGGCTGTTCGGTTTCGAAGACCTCACCTGCCACTGGGAAGGGTCGGTGGACGTGTACGTGGACGACGACGACTCAGCCGTCTACACCTGCGGCAACGGCCACGAGAACCGCACCACCTGGGGAGAACTCGTCTGATGCGGTTCCTCTGGATCCTCACCCTCTACGGCGCCCTGCTGATCACCGGCTGGGCGTTTCTTGTTCTCCCCGCACCAGTCCTCATCGTCGGTGTCGCCTACATGACCCCGATGACCCTCCTGTTCCTCCGAGAAATCTACGAAAGAAGCATGCAGCCATGACGACAGTTCTTCCGCTCGAAAACTTCACAGGCTGGCTCGCCAATGGCGAACGGGGCGTCTCGTCTGAGGCGATGGTCTCGCACCTCACCGGCGCGAACGTGGGCCGCCGCTACGGCGGAGGCGATCACCCGTACGACCCGTCCGACTTCCGGCGCTGCGAGATGCTGCTGCGCCGCGTTGAGCTTGCACGACTCGTCCTCCCGCAGATGGCAACCCGCTCCCCCGAGTGGGCCGCGCTGGTCGCCCACTGGGAAGAACTGGTCACGCTCGCCGAGTCCGAGGTGCCCGGCATCTTCGACACGGACCGCGCCCGCGGAGCCGCACCCCTCACCTACAAGCGCATGAAAGACCTCTTCGCTGAGGCAACCAAGAAGGAATCGAAATGACCAAGCAGACCATCACCAAGATCACCGTGACCGACTTCATGGGCATCGGCGGCACCATCGAACTCATCCCCGAAGGGTCGCTCGTCCTCATCGCCGGGCCGAACGGATCCGGCAAGTCCAGCCTCATCCACGCCATCGAAGAATGCATCGACCCGAAGGGGACCCGCTTCATCCCGAAGCCGATCCACGAGGGCGCGACCGAAGCCAAGGTCGAGATCGAAACCACGGAGGCGACGATCAAGCGGGTGTGGAAGAAGAACGACGCGGGCACTCTCAGCGCCTACGCCCTCGACGGGGCCAAGTACCCCAGCGGCAAGGAGTTCGTCGCCGAGGTCACCGGCGGCGGCGTGTTCGACCCCGACGACCTCGTGAGACTGCCCGAGAAGGACCAGCGGGAGCACCTGCTCGGACTGGTCGAGTTGCCGTTCGACCTCGCGGAGATCGACGCGAAGCGGAAGGGCTTCTTCGACGCCCGCACCGACGTCACCCGGGACCGCAAGAAGGTAGCCGCGCAACTGGCCGGCGCCGCACCGGCAGACCCGACCGTGCCCACCGCTGAGAAGAGTGCGACCGACCTGGTCAAGGAACTCGACGCCATCCGTGAGCACAACGCAGAGGTCGACCGGAAGGCCGCCCAGTTCGCGGCAGCAACCGACGCTCTCGCCGCGGCCACGCAACGCGGCCAGGATGCGGCTGCCGCACTCGACCAGGCGAAGGCCGACTACCGGGCTGCCGCCGCTGCTGCAGCCGAAGCCAAGGTCGCCGCCGAGACCGCCGAGCCGAAGTCGCCCGACGCGATCACCGCACAGCTGGCCGACGTCGACGCCGTCAACGCCAAGGTGCGCGAGCAGGCCGCCCGCGCCAAGATCGCCGCTGAACTCGACGCCCTCACGGCCAGCGAAACGAACCTCACCGAGCAGCTCGCCGCCATCGACAAGACGAAAGCAGACGGGCTCGCCGCCGCCAAGTTCCCGGCCAACCTCAGCATCGACGACACCGGCATCACCCTGAACGGCATCCCGTTCCGCCAGGTCAACTCGGCCCAGCAGGACATCGCCGCGCTCGACCTGTACACCAACGGCAACCAGGACCTGAAGGTGCTGGTCATGAAGTCGGGCGACCGGCTCGACGACGAACGCCTCGAGGGCTACCGGAAGCTGGCGACCGAGCGCAACTTCATGGTGTTCATGGAGCGCGACCGCGGCAACTCCCGTGAGGTCGGCTTCACCATCGCTGGCGCGTCCGCGTGACCGAGACGCCGACACCCACCCCGACGCAGGCATGCCCGACCGTCGTCCGCGACGCTGACGGCTGCCCCATCGGCATCAACTGGCAACGCGCCATCGAAGAACAGGCGACCAAGGCATGAGCAACATCGACCACAAGGCAGAAGCCGTCAGGGTCCTGGCCGAGGACGACGCATGGAAGCTCGGCTGGGAAACCGCCGACGCCCAGCACCTATCGAACAGCGCCAAGGCGCAGGTGCACGCCACGTTGTACGCCGCCGAGCAGCAGCGGATCGCGAATCTGATCGCGTATCACGCGGGGCTCACGGCGTTCCACGGTGAGAGCACACGGCTCTCACCCGCCGGGCGGGCGATCAGTGACGCGCTCGAATCCCAGATCGAGAAGGAGTTGGACCTGTGAGCACCAAACCGAAGCCCGGCCCGGTCGTCATCGACTGGAAACGCTACATCGAAGAGAAATTGGTGCGGAGCATATGAGCATCCCCGCAACCGCGCAGTGTGAAGCCTCGCATCCAGCGATCGACGGCGGCGCGCAGTGCCGCTACCTCGAAGGCCATGAAGAGGCGAACCTGCCGCACACAACCCCGAACGGAATCTGGTGGAAAGACGCACCAGCATCTGACCTGGGGGAAATCGCATGACCGACTACAGAACGCTCCCCGCCCGGGTGATCGAGACTCCACCAGCACTTCCGCTGGTGGAGTTCTTCATTCCCGGGGTTCCAGTGCAGCAGGGCAGCAAGTCCGGGTTCTCGCCGAAGGGATCGAACCGGGTGCAGATGACGGACCAGAACAAGGTGAAGCTCAAGCCGTGGCGGGCGACCGTCACCACGCACACGCCGGTGCCGGTCGTCTTCGACTGCCCGGTGTACGTCGAGCTGACGTTCGTCATGCCGCGGCCCAAGAAGCCCCGGTTCAAGACGCCGGCAGTCATGCCCGACATCGACAAGCTCACCCGGGCTGTGTTCGACGGGATCACCGACGCGGGCCTCTGGAAAGACGATGCTCGCGTGGTGCGGATGCTCGTCGCCGAAGAGTACGCCGGCGAGGGCAACCCCGTCGGCGTGCACGTGGCGGTGAGTGAAGCGTGAGCGGCTACGCCAGAGCGAACCCGGACCAACCCGAGTACCCCGTGGAGGATCTGCTCGAGCGAGTCGAGGCGGCGCAGCATGAGGCCGCGGGGATGCGACGATGACCGCCACCCTCGACCTCGCCCCGTGGACTGACAGGATCCTCGACGACGGCACCGACCGGGAACGCTGGCTTGCGGCTCGCGCGGATTGCGTGATCGGCGCCAGCGACGCGGCCGGATACGTCAAGCCCGAATCGGAGGACAAGTACGTCGCCGCGAAGCTCAAGCCGTCGAGCTTCCACGGCAACTCCTACACGGAGGCCGGTCACGAATGGGAGCCCCGGCTCCTCGCTGCGGTCGGCATCCCGCAGAGTTCGGCACTGATTCACTCCCCCACTGAGCGCGGCTTCGCGGCCACACCGGACGGGATCGTGAGCACACCCGAGGGCATCATCCTCGGCGAAGCGAAGATCAAACACAACAAGATCGTGCGCGGCCCGACCCCCCGAGAGTTCCGGCAGGTCGCCTGGCAGATCTACTGCGTCGGCTGGGAGCAAGTCCTCTACAGCGAGTTCGTCTGGGGGGAACTCGTCAACGGCGAACTCAGGAACAACGCGCTGGAACCCAAGCACCTGCGCATCTACCCGCGGGACGTCGAGCACCTCATCGAGCCAATGCTCGCCATCGCAACACCCGTACTCGCCCGGCTTCGCGCCGCGCGACAATTCGCAAAGGAAATCGAACTATGAGCACAGCACTAGACCTGCTCCCCGAAACTGGGGACATCACCCAGTGGACACCGCAACAGGCCGCACTCCTCGAAGGCCTCGGCCTGAAGGGGTTCAAGAACAAGAACATCAACGGCAACTGGGTCAAGGAGGCGTTCGAAGCGCCGAGACCCGTCGTCGAGATGTTCCTCGCCGAGTGCCGCCGGTCGGGCCTGGACCCGATCGCGAAGGAGATCTACTGCATCGAGCGCGGTGGCAAGTGGTCGATCGAGGTGGGCATCAACGGTGTCCGCGGCAAGGCTGAGGAGACCGGCAAGTACGGCGGGCAGACGGATCCGCAGTGGACCGGCGACGGCGAGACGTGGGTGGACGTGTGGGTGAAGGACACCCCACCCCTGGCCGCACGCGTCGGCATCATCCGCACCGACTGGGCGGCGCCGGCGTTCGGCATCGTCACCTACGCCGGGTACGTTCCGCGTGACCGGAAGGGCGGCATCACCCCGACCGGGCAGTGGCAGTTCAACTCCCCCAATCAGCTGCTCAAGTGCGCTGAGATGCAGGGGTTCCGTAAGGCGTTCCCGCGCCGCTTCACCGGCCTCTATATTGCGGAGGAGATGGAGAGCACGGCCGCCGTGCAGGTGGAAGCGCCCGCCTTGTCGGCCGACTGGGTGGAACTCGTCCGCGCCACTGACGACAAGGCCGACCTGGCCGAGCTCGTGTTGCGCATCCGTGGCATCGAGGATGGCGAGCAGGTGCGCGAGTCCGAGATGACCGGGGACCTGCGCACCGTGGTGATGACGCACGCCTCAACCCTCACGAAGGACTCGCGGGAGCCGCAGCAGCCCGCTGAGCAGCCGGAGCCCACCCCGGAGGTAGTAGTTGTTGCGGAGGTCGTCACCGAGACCGCAGCGCCCGCCACCGAGGAGACGCCGGGGGAACGCTTCGAGCGCGAGTCCGCCGCCGAGTACGCCGAGCAGGTGAAGGCGAATGGTTAGGTTCGAGAACCACGACACCGGCGAAGTGACCGACGAACCCGAGCCGAACACGGTCGAGGTCGTCAAGGCCGAGTTCGCGGGCAAGGCCGACCAGTTGCGCAACTTCGCCCCGACCAACCCGGTCGAGATGGAGTTCTTCATCCGTGAAGCGAACGCCCTGCTCGAGCAGATGCCCGACGTGCTGCTCGACATCAACACCAGGCGGTACAACGCCGAGCGTGCCCACGGCCTGCGAAAGAACACGCAGATGGCGTTCTACGGCAGGCAGGGAAACAACGTGTCGTTCGCCCGGGCGCTGGCTGAGGTTGACGCCCAGCCCGAACTCGAGGTGTGGCACAACGCGAAGGCGGAATACCACTACGCCGAGGACACCGAGAAGGCGCTGCGCACGAAGATCTTTTCAATGCTCAATATCAATCGCAGCATCGCCGCCGCCTATAACACTCAAACCGGGATCGGTCGGTGACGGACGAGCCGAAGGCGTGCGCAGGCCCCGAGTGCGAGTTGCCAGTCACGAGCACTCACTGGCGGGCCAAGTACTGCTCGCAGCGCTGCGCTCGGCGCGCGCAGGTGGCCCGGAATCCGGCCTACTACGAAGCTCACCGGGCAGAGCGAGTCGCGTACCTCAAGGTCTACTACCAAGAGAACCGCCCGCGCCTGACCGCCGCAAACAAGGCCTACGTACAAACTCACAAGGCCAAGACTGACCAGTACCAGGCCGCGTGGCGCGACGCAAACAGGGCGCGCATTGCCGACAACAACACGCAGTGGAGGGCTAACAACCGCGAGCGAGTTCGCGTGAAAGCAAGGGCATGGGCCAAGAGAAACCCGGAAATCGTCACGTTGCGGAGTCGCGTACGACGGCACCTCAAATACGCGACACCGATTAGCCGCGACGCGCTGGCCGCCCGGCACGCGTACCTCGGTGACGTCTGCTGGATATGCCGAGATCATCCAACACGCCTCACGTGGGATCACGTGAAGCCACTATCGAAAGGAGGACCACACATGCTCGCCAACCTTCGCCTTGCATGCCAGTCCTGCAACAGCAGAAAGAGCGCCAAGTGGTACGGGATTGCGGGTCTGGATCGACTCGTCGCAGAGATCGCGGCGGCCACTCGGCAGGCTCGCACATGATTGCCGAGTGCGGCACCCCTCAGGGCTACAACGAGGGGTGCCGGGGTGCGAACTGCACCAACCACAAGACGGACCTAATGACGTGCACAGAAGCGTCGATCCGGTACGCCGGCGACTACGCCTACCGCAAGCAGGTCGACGCCGGCACCGCGACTGCGGAGAAGGAAGTCTTCGCCAAGCCGGTGAAGGTCAAGCCGGTGAAGGTGGTCAAGCCCCCAGTGGTGAAGCCGCCGAAACCGGTGAGGGAGCCCAAGCCGAAACCGGTCAAGGCGCCGCGACCACCGAAACCGCCCAAGCCGGTGAAGGTGAGCCGCACGTACAAGACCAACCGTGTGCCCCGCGTGCTGGCCGACAAGCCGCACGGCACCACTCAGGCGCAACGGCGGGCATGTGAAGGCGACTGCCCCAACGAAGAATCGTGCGCGGACAAGCTCAGCCGGATGCGGGCCGAGCAGAAAGCCGCACGGGCAAACACCGAGTTCCCCGAGGGCAAGCACGGCACCCTCGCCGGGTACTCGGACGGCTGCCACAAGCACTCCCCCTGCCCAGGCAATGCGGAGGGCAAGACGTGTTCGCAAGTCTCAGCGAAGTACCAACTCTCAGTCGCACATAGGCGGCGCGACAACAAGGCGGCATCAGCTTCGGCTGGTGCCGTTTCTGTTTCCACGGAAGGAGAAGCATGACCGCCCGCGATGACGTTAACGCCCGCAAGGTCGAACGCCTCACCGCCCAACTCGCGAAGGAGCGCGGCCACCTCGCCCTGATGACGAAGGCGAACGACACGATCAACGCCCACAAGGCGACGGAGAACACGGACCCCGCACAGGGTTCAGGCATCCGCCGCAAGCCGAACGCGAAGGCTGACACCCGCCGGTTCAACGCGTACGACCGTGAGGCCACGATCAGCATCGCCCAGGCAGATGCCGAGAAGGAAGTCGCCCGGTTGGAGTCGGCCATTGCGGCTGCCACCACCGAGCGCTTCAGGGTGCTGCTCACCCGGTATGACCTGGCCGGCGCCAAGTTCATCCGGGACGAGTTCGGGTGGCACGAGGTGGTCAGGGTCAACGCTGTGACCGTGAGCGTGAAGACGCCCTACTCGTGGACGGACAAGATCCCGTTCGACCGCGTGCTCGAAGCGCGCAAGTGACCATCCACCACCCCGCAAGACACAAGGGCCCCTACCGCGACGGTGGGGGCCTTCGACATGAACAGGAAGGAAGCGCATGGACCACAACATTTTGAAGCCAGCACGGCTCCGCATCGGCTCACTGTGCAGCGGCTACGGCGGACTGGACCGGGCGGTCGAGAACTTCTACGACGCCGAGACTGCTTGGTTCTCTGAGTTCGACGCCGCACCATCCAAGATCCTCGCCTACCGGTGGCCCGGCGTTCCCAACCTGGGCGACATGACGAAGATCGACTGGGCATCAACCCCGGACGTGGACATCATCTGCGGCGGGACACCCTGCCAGGACCTCTCCGGGGCCGGTAAGCGTGCTGGCATGACGGACGGCACCCGCTCGAACCTGTGGGTGCAAATGCGTGAAGCAATCGCAATCAAAAGACCCGCACTAGTCGTGTGGGAGAACGTGAGAGGTGCATACAGTGCAAACGCCAGTTGCGGTTTGGAATCCTGCGAGGGATGTGTGGGAGATCCCGGAGTCGGAGGGCCTTTTCTGCGAGCACTTGGACGTGTTCTTGGGGACCTTTCCGAGCTCGGGTATGACACGGAATGGGTTGGCCTTCGAGCGTCCGACGCTGGTGCCCCCCATGCCCGGTTCAGGGTCTTCGTTGTTGCCTACGACCCGAAGCAGCGACTCGAACGGTTCGGGAGTGCACGGAACTGGAGGCCTCGATCTGAGCCCTCAGATCGAGGCCCTGCCGACGCTGTAGCGATATTCCCCACCTCCGGAGTTGCCGACGCGACGGGTGGGCACGCATCACGCAGCGGCACCCGGTCCGACGAGCCGTTGCTACCGGGGCTGGCTCGGCTCTTTCCAACTCCGCGCGCAAGCGACGGGGACAAGGGCGGGCCGAACCAGCGAGGGTCGAAAGGTGACCTGACGATGGCCTCTGCGGTGCAGCTTTTCCCAACCCCCGATGCATCCGTAGCAAACGACGGCGAGGGGCTGGCGACGTGGCTCGAGCGGCGCGAGCGGGTGAAGCTGACCGCGCAGAATGGCAATGGCATGGGGATGCCAATCGCGATAGCGGCGCTGCAGTTCTGTCCCGTAGCGGATCTCATGCCAACCCCAACCGTGCAGGATGCGAGCAACAACGGCGGGCCTTCGCAGTTCGAGCGGAACACGTTGCCGCTCAACACTGAGGTGTCACTGCTGCCAACGCCTCGCTCATCCCGTGGCGCGTCGAACACAGAAACGCTGTACGCGCTCGGTGGGGTTCGGGACGATGAAGGCGACCTGCAAGGGAACGTCATCCTCGAGCCCGCGTTCAGCACGTCGAGCACATCCGACTACGAAGCCCTCTGGGATTCGCTCGAGGATCAGTCGCCGTTCTGGGTGACCGACAGGAGCGTGGACTACTGGCCTGCAATCAGCCGGTGGGCCGAGGTCATGGGCCGCAAGTCGCCGTCACCGACGCTCCCTGATGGCAAGGGGGGCAAGCACCGGCTCAACGCGAAGTTCACCGAATGGCTCATGGGTCAGCCGGCCGGCTGGATCACGTCTCCGGAGATCGGCCTGACGCGCAACGAGCAGTTGAAGGCTGGCGGTAACGGCGTGGTCACGCAGCAATGCGAGCTCGCGTTGGCTATCGCATGGCCGCGTGTGCTTGAGCAGTTGGCGCGTGCAGCGTGACCCCGCCACCTCCGAAGGTGCGCAAGTCCACCTACGTCAGGGACTCGTACATGTGCGCCGACTGTGGCACGACGACGAACCTCTCCTGGCAGCACCGGGAGTCATCCGGTCACGGCGGCCGGGGCAAGAAGGCCCCGCCGCTGACGCCTGCTGACGGCCTCACGCTCTGCCTTCCGCACAACGTGGCATGCGAGGCGGAAGGCCAGGACGTCGCGCTGGCGATGGGCTGGAAGCTCCGACGCAACCGGCAGATGCCAGCCTCGGCAATCCCCTTCTATGTCGCTTGGGCGAAGGAGTGGTGGCTGGCCGACGAGGACGGCGGCAAGACGATCTGCAACCCGAACCTCGCGCAAGAGCTACTCGCGGCAGCCGGAAACATCTCGCCCGAAGGCGTCATCTGGTGATCAACAAGGCAGCGCTTCTCGCTCACATCAAGGCGAAAGCCGAACACCCCAAGCCGATCGTTTACGCCGTCCTCACCGGGCTGGCCATGGCGATCGAGCGCGGCGATTTTGACGAACCCGGGCCAGGCACAACGCCTGACCTGCCCAACGAATAGGACACACCGAACATGACCACTGACACACCCAAGAACCGGGACTTCGACGACTTCGAATCGTTGGATGACCTCCGCGACGACGAGCACTGGGCCGACCTGGATAGGCAGGGCCTCGCAGTGTTCCAGCTCGAGGAGGCGCGCAAGCAGGCGCAGACGACACTCACCCTGCTGGGCAGCAAAGCCGATGAGGTGAAGCTGCTGCTGCAGGTGGGTGATCGCACGATGGAGGCGGCCGCCCGCGAAACGATCGAGCTGGGCCGCAAGAAGCGCAACACTGTGGTGTTTCTGCAGCTGGTGAGCAGACAGCAGACGCTCCTCAAGGTGAAGAAGAACGCCGACCTGACCAGGGCGATCATTCACCACCGGGAGCAGGTCCGGGCGAACGACTACGAGCCGACCCAGTTCGACACGGAGCTGTGGAGCCGCATCCCTGAGGCCGACTAATGGCCGGGAACACGAACCACCCGCCCGTCGTCTACTACCTCATGTCGCAGTTCGGCGGGGTGGTGAAGATCGGGACGACAGTCAACCTCGCGGGTCGCATGCGCCGTATGGAGCGAGCGCAACCCGCGATGAAGGCGAACGTCATCGTGACCGAGCCGGGCGCCGAACTCATGGAGGCCTATCGCCACCGTGAGTTCCGCAACTTTCGGCAGGTCGGTGACTGGTTCTGGCTGACACCCGAGCTCATCGCGCACATTCGGCAGCTCGGAGGTGAGCTGTAATGGCGATCAAGAGAACCGAACTCCCGTTCGAAGGTCACTTCGTACAACTGCCGAATGCGTGGATGCGGGACAAGCGCCTGAGTCGCCGCGCACGGGGCCTCCTGGCCGAGCTGATGACGCACAAGGTCGGCTGGAACATCAACCAATCCTCGTTGCAGGAGGCGGGCCCCGAGGGGCGAGAAGCGCTGAGTTCCGCGGTCAAGGAGCTGCGTGAGTGCGGCTACCTGACGATCCAGCAGGCGCGCTCGGATGCCACGCAGAAGTTCGGCGAGGTCGAGTATCACATCACTGATCCGCACCTCGAGCCGGTACACGGGTTTCCCGTAGAGCGGCAAAACCGTACGACGGCTAAGCCGCACGACGGCAAACCCGCACCTAAGAACACCATCTCTAAAGAACACCATCCATCAGAAGACGTAGAAGCGCCCAAGGTCAGGAGCCGGAAGGCATTTACTACCGCTCTCGCTGCTACGTGGACGCCGAGTCACGCGAACATCACCTTCGCCACCGCGAACTCGCTGAACCTTCAGCACGAGCTCGGTCAGTTCCGTGCGCACGCGGAGGCGAACGACCGGCGCCAGACGAACTGGGATGCCGCATTCCGCCTGTGGTTGGGCAACGTCGTCAAGTGGCGGAAGCCTGAGCAGAAGGGCGGTGGATCCGATTGGGCGCTCCGGATGTGAACTCTGAGCACGCCCTTCTCGGGTCGGTGCTGGGCGACAACAACATGTTCTGGGCGGCGTCGAAGATCGTTCAGGGCCGCGACTTCTCAGATCCTCGTCTCGGCGCGGCATGGGAGGGCATCGGCACGTTCCTGGCTCAGAGCAAGATGGTCGCGGTCACGACTGCCGCCGACTACTTCTCGGAGTGGGGCGTGCTGGGGCTCACCGCTGCAGCGCCGTGGGAATGGTCGGATGCGGCCCAAGGCGTTTATATCTACGCCGTGGACTACGCCCGATCGGTTGCGCGGGCGTCGTCGGCCAGGTTCGCCCACGAGGTGCTGAGTCAAGGTGTGGACGCACTGAGCGATCCGGGGAACGATCCTGAGGCCGTCATCGGCGATGTTGTCACCCGCGTGCAACAGCGCGGTGCGGCGTCGAACGAGATGGAGTCGGTGAACCTTGCCGAAATCCTGGCGGCCGAGGAGACCTTCGACTGGGTGATCCCAAACCTGATGGAGCGCAAGGATCGTCTGATCCTCACCGGCCATGAGGGGCTGGGCAAGTCCACGATGGCCCGCCAGCTGCTGCTTCTGCCGGCGGCCGGGTTGCACCCGTTCACGTTCGAGAAGATCGAGCCTGTCCGCAGTCTTGTGATCGACGCGGAGAACACGAAGCAGCAGTGGAAGCGCAACGCAGCGGGAATTGTCTACCAGGCCAGATTGCAGGGCGCTTGTGACCCGGTGCCGAACGTGAACATGGCGATCAGCGGACGGGTCAACATTCTGGATCCGCGCACGCTGGGCCAGATCCACCGGCTCATCGACAAGCACAAACCCGATGTGGTGTTCATCGGCCCGCTGTACCGCATCGCGGTGAAGCTCAACTCGGACGAGGACGTGGCGCCGGTCATCGCGGCACTCGACAGTATCCGTGACCGCGGGGTGGCGCTCATCATCGAGGCTCACGCCGGGCACGCCAGTGATTCGTCAGGGTCGCGGTCGGTGCGCCCTCGCGGTTCGTCGTCGCTGATGGGCTGGCCCGAGTTCGGGTTCGGCATTCGAGCTTCGGAGGAAGAGGGCAAGTACGACTTTGTGCCGTGGCGCGGTCAGCGTGAGCAGCGGGACTGGCCGGAACAGATGAGGCGGGGTGATCCGAAGATGGCCGAGTTCCCATGGGTGCCGATGGGCTGGGGTTACTGATGCCCCGCACGACTGAACGAAACCTGCCGCTCGTCCGAGCGCAGGGCAAGACCAACGCGGCACACGCCGCAGAAACGAGCATTTGACCATGGCCGGAGAAACCGTAATCACCATCGTCGGAAACCTGACGAGCGACCCGGAGCTGCGCTACACGCAGAACGGGTTGGCAGTTGCCAACTTCACCATCGCATCCACCCCGCGCAACTTCGACCGGGCAACGAGCGAGTTCAAGGATGGCGACCCGCTGTTCCTCCGCGCGTCGGTCTGGCGTGAGTTCGCTGAGCACGTGGCCGGCAGCCTCACGAAGGGCTCGCGGGTCATCGCGTCGGGCCGCCTCAAGCAGCGCTCGTACGAGACGAAGGAGGGCGAGAAGCGGACCAGCATGGAGCTGGAGATTGACGAGATCGGCCCGTCGCTGAGATACGCGACCGCATCGCTCACCAGAGCACAGTCGGGCGGGGGCAGTGACCGCGGGGCACCTGCTGCGCAGCAGGGAAACGACGAGCCCTGGGCGCCGACCGCACCGGCCAACACTGGCGGCGGCGACGTCTGGAACACCCCGGGCAACTTCTCCGACGAGACTCCATTCTAACCGCACCGCGGGGGCGGCACGGGTCGCTCTTAGTACCCGGGGTGGCGTCGCGGCGTGGGAGAGATGATCTCGAAGAACGGCTCTTCGGTCTTGTCGAATTCGCGGAAGTCGACCACGAGCTTGCGGACGGCGTTGGATGCCCGGCTGTCATCGAGGTCGATGGTCGCTTTCTCCAGCCTGGTGATGAGGTCGGTGAGTGTCTGAGCCATGTCGCCCTGCTTTCTTCTGAGGTCAGCCCGCGCAGTTCGCGGGCCGTGGATCAAGTCTACCATGCCTCACAGGTAACTCTCAGGGAAGTGTGTTCAGGCATATCGACTGCACGCGGGAGCCCCCGATGACCGCCCTCACATGGCCGCGGATCACCGCGGCTGCAGCATCCGTTCGAACGGTCGGCGGCGTATATCGCTACGTCGCCGACGCGCTCGAGCATGACCACCAACTTTTACGAGAGGAAAGCACGATGAGCAAGGAAGACGAGGCGCTCGCTGAGCGCAAGCCGAACCGGAATCCGAACAGCGGGAATTTGGACACGGAGTTTCGCCTGGGATTCCGGGCCGCCACCAAGCCGCGCATGGTCGAGTGGGGTGTGGAGTACGTCACCGCCGGGGAGATCCCGCGCACCGGCTACAACCAGTTCCCGGACCGGGCATCATGCGAGCGCTTCATCGAGAACCCGCCCCTGTGGTTCGACCGTGCGTGGATGACGAACGTGGGAATCGTCAGCAGGGAAGCCGCAACCGAGTGGGCGCCGTTCACCCCCGAGGCTACCCAGTGACCGCCCTGAGATCGACCTTCCTCACCGGCTACAACCGGGACTCGAAGGCGGAGCACATCGACCGGCATGAGGCCGGGTTGCAGGCTGTGGCGGATGCGGCGAAGGGCGACGAGCACCACACGATGGACGAGCTGTACGAGTACCGGATGCTCTACAACGCTCATGCCGCACATGGCTGGGACGCGGCAGGCATCCCGGTCGTGAAGTCCTGGCATCACAGCGACGGCGAGAAGTGCTTCGGTGGCGGATGGTTCATCGTGACCGCCACCCTGCCGACCGGGCAGGTGTCGAACCACTACGCCGCCGAGCACTGGGATCTGTTCAACGTGCACGCCGTCGACCTGCCGCCCGAGTACGACGGCCACACGCCGGCACAGGCCGCCGACCGGCTCCGCGCCTACCTGACCGAAGGGAGCAGCTGATGGGCATGAATGATGCGGCCGAAATGTTGGAGGTCGCCAAGGCAGAGTGCGAACGGCTCGAACGCTACAACGCCGAGCTACAGGAGTCGCTGCAGGAGGCGCACACCAAGTACGTCAACGACACCGACATCCTGTTCCTGGCTCGTAAGGCTTCCGAGAGGGAACGCGACGCCGCTTGCGCGGTGATCGCCGAGGTGCTCTACGAGGTCAACGGGATGCTCGACAGCATGGACGAGTTGATCACCAAGGAGGACATCTACCGAGTCCTGCGCGACAACGTGCTGCGCAAGGTACTTCCCTCAGGGAGCGAGACGTGAGCGCGGCAACGAAGGCCCTCGAGGACCAACTAGAGCGAGTCCGAGAGGGGGTGGCGAAAGAGGACGCGCTTTGGGACCGAGCCAAAGAGGCGACGGGCGACGCGAGGACCAACGAGCGCAACGCGCAGCGGCGGTGGCATCGGGCGAACGATGAGCGCCTGCGGTTATTGGCGGCGTTGCAGGTGCTCAGTGGCGAGGTGAGCCACCACGAGGTGAGGGGCACGGTCGCCTACACGGGGCCATACTTGCCCACCGCGCACCCGCCCACCCTCCGCTCAGCACCGCGGGAGCGGAATCTGACACAGCTACACCCCCAGAGCGCGAGAGCGCCGCACAGAGGCAAGGAGAGGCCAATGGCTAAGCCGATCACGGCAGCCGAGTTCACCAGCTCGGTCGAGCGAATGATGGAAGACCCCGCGCTCACCCGCGAGACCCGCGCTTTCGCCATCGCCCTCATTCACGAGATGCGAATGCAGGGCCTCGGTGGGAGGTCGCGGCGGAAGTCGGAGAACGTGTTCGCCACTCCGAACATCTGGCGGGATGCGGCATGGCTGCTGCAACCCGGCGCAACCGAATCTGAGGTGTGGCGTCGGCTGAAGTGGATCATCGCCGAGGACGCGCCTCGGTACGACATCGAGCGAAAGTCGTTCGATGCCCGACTCTGTGTTGGGACGATGCTGCGGCCGCTCGGTGCGCCCTGTAAGAAACGCGTCACCGTCTCCGGTTCCATCCGCAACCCGTTCAACGGGGAGATGACCATGGCGGGAGCGTGCTCGAATCCGGCGCACCGCGCCGCGTACGAAGCGCAGCACAAGGCGAGCTGGGCAGCTTGGCGCACCAACGGTGAGCCACAGCCGAAGAACAACACCGGCGGCCACCTGATGCGCCACTTCACCTACCCCGACTGGGACGCGCTCTACGGGTGGGCGTCCTACCGGTTTGCGCCGGGGGCGACACCAGAACCCGAACCGCCGCGTGCGCGCCTTGCGCTCGTGACGTCCATTCATGGAACCACCCCAGCGCGTCCTGAGGGCGCAGAGAGCGAGCAGATCCGATGAAGATCCGAGCCCGCCTGTACGCCGACCGCAGCATCGAGTCGTCACGTTGGTTCACGGTCGAGTCGTTCGGTGTCAGCACCCGCTGGTACCGGTACGCCTGGTTCGGCCGGTTCTGCATCTACGTGAGGACGGCAAGGCCATGACCCGCATGATGCCGAGCGACAGCACCGAGAGCTTCCGGGTGATCCTGCACCGGAAGACCGGGACGCGGGAGTTGGAACCGCTCGTCTACGGGGCGTTCCCAACCCTCGCCGGGGCCAAGTCGGTCCGAACCCGGGAGATCCGCGGATGGTCACGCGTGGACTACTACGACATGCCAGACCGAACGGCCACCGGGCGCATTCAGCGCACCGCGACGGCATGGCAGGACGTGGAGGAAGCCAATGGATGAGCGAGTAAGCCTGACGCGCAAGCTCAACGGGGCGTCGGAGATCCGCATCAGCGAATCCGACCTCGCCGACCTGGGCAGGGCCGGGCTTGCCCGTGAGCTCACCGCCCGCGGGTTCGACCCCGACCACCTGGGCGAACCAAAGTACGACCGGTACCGGATGCGCTGGACCATCCCCGTGCGGACACCCGATGAGTGACCGCACCCGAAACACCGAACCTCCCCACCCGGGAGGTTTTTTCATGCCCACACACGACGGAACGAGGAACACATGAGCGACACGACCATCACTGAGTACGGCATTCAGGATAGGCACGGGGACGTTGCCTGGCCCAACGACGAGGGTGTGCTGCACATCCCGAACGCCACCGGAAACCACGCCATCGAAGCTGACGACCTCGAAGCCCTCCGCGAGGCACTGGCCAACCCGAGGCCCGGCGTCATCAGCCGCCAGGCGCTCGTGCAGCGCACCGTTACCTACGGTTCCTGCACCCCCGTCCCTGACCCGCTGCCGACCACGCCCGGGTCAGTCATTCAGGCCGACAGCCTCCTCATGCTGACGAGGTTCGGGAACTGGGTTTCTGACGGAGTGTTCACCGTCACCGCGGAGGAACTGGCCGGAGAGGCATTCACCATCCTGTTCGACGCCGCAACCGTGAAGGGAGATTGACCATGAGCATCAATCGGGAAGCCCTTGAGGCGAACATCGCCCACGCCACGGCGCTGTCGGCGCCCGCAACCGAAGCCGCTGCGTTCGCCTTCCTGATCCTCCGCAACGACGTGCCCGACCTGCTCGCCGAGGTGGACCGGCTCACGGCGGCGCTCAATGTCGCAGACGGGGCGCTCGACCAGATCGCCACCCGCGTCACCCCCGACGACTACGACAACCCGAGCAGCGCGCTCGAAGCCATCGCCGGAGCGGTCGAGACGACCGGCAGAGAGATCGAGGGCTACTGATGAGGGTGATCACCGTTCAGCAGCCGTGGGCGTGGGCGATCATTCACGGCGGGAAGAACGTGGAGAACCGAGTTCGCAACCTCGCGGGCCAGTACCGGGGCCCGCTCGCCATTCACGCCGGGCTCACCGGGGCAAGCTTCGACGGCGACCACGGCGACCTCTGGCCGTTCGACGAGCGGCACGTCACCGGCGCGATCATCGGTGTAGTCAATCTGCGGGCCACGCATCACGCGGAGTTCTGCACTGAGGCTGACGAGCACGGAGAGGTGTGCTCCAAGTGGGCCGAGCCAGACGTTTGGCACCTCGAGCTCGATGACCCACGAGCCCTCGCCGAGCCGATCCCGTTCCGGGGTGCGCTCGGCATGCGCACGCTGCCTCCCGAGGTCATCACCGAGGTCTACCGGGAACTCAACGCACCCCACACCGTGGAAGGAACCGCCCATGACTGACCCCACCGAAGACGCCCCCTGCGCGAGAGGCTGCACATGGCCTGCCGCTGACGAGGACGAGGCACCACGGCCCAAACCCGCCAAGCACGGCCGCCTGTGCAACTCAGATTTCTACAGGCTCACAGCGGCCCTCAGGCTCGTGCCCGACCTCATGGCAAACATGCGAGCGCAGCTGTTCACCATGGGCGTCGCTGACTACTCCGAGAAAGTCTCGGGTGGTGGAGGTGAAGCGCCGGCACCGCTCAACCTCGGCCCGCTCGACGCGTCCGATGCGCTGTTCGCCAAGCTGCACTCCTGGGTAGCATTCTTCGCCGAGGATCTGCACGTGGCCGCACCGGCGATGCGCACGTGGGCGAGCGACCGTGAAGTGCAGGGCTCCCGCAGTGTGAGCGTGGAGGTCGCGGCCGCCAACGCCTCGACCCTGGCCGGCTGGCTCCTCGCCCGAGCCGACCAGATCCTCTCCATGGGATCCGCTGTGGCCTTCTACGAAGACATCGTGGTCGGCCAGGACGACGCGCGCGGGATCTTCTCGCTGTCGTCGCAGTACGGGATCAACGCCCGACCGGCACCGCAAGCGGACATGCGGGAGTGCCCGGAGTGCGAGCACTGGACGGTGCTACTCAAGATGCCGAACTCGTTCGACGCTGAGTACGGCGTCATCTGCGGGCGTTGCGGATGGGTCGCGGCGACAGACTTCTTCGCCAAGCACACCGGCCGGGCAGGGTACGTCGCCATCACCGCCACCCGCCCCGGCATCTGCTCAGTCTGCGTCGACCGCATCTTCGTCGGCACTCTCATCAACAAGATCGACGACCTGACCATGCACCACGGATGCCAGGGCGTCATCGGTGATGAGGTGGTGGCAGTTCCGGGCTGCCTGGCCGTGGACCGGTGGACGCCCGTCGATAAGGAGACCGGCAAGGCAGAAGCTGAGCGCACCGATCACTGCTGGCTCAGCGCCGAACACGACGGATTCCACCACGGACCGCGGGGAACCTTCGGGCCGCCCGTGCCCGTGCCGAAGAAGAAAGAGAAGGTGACGACATGAGGGGCAGAAGCACGGCACGAGCACGCATCACCTCAGAGCCGATGATCGTTCGGCGTCTGCTGCAGCGGCGCACTTTCCTGTGGACGGTGATGCCGATCAAGGAGTTCGACACGGTTCCGTTCTGGCGCTACACGGTGACGGACAGCCAAGGCAAAGTCGTGCTCACGGACGGATGCCGGGACTATGACGAGATCCTGGCCGACGCGATCAGCGGGGTCACTGCCGTGCGTCGCCTCGAGAACGCCGGCCACGAGATGCGGTACAGCTTCGATGAACTGGTGAACGGGGTGCTCAATGGCTGAACGCAACGCGAACGACCCGATGGACCGGTGGTGGACCATCGACGAAACGGCCGAGCACTTCGGCGTGAAGCGAGGGACAGTGCAACGGTGGATCCGTGAGGACGACCTGCCGGTGTACTTCCCGCTGCAGGGCGGATACATCGACCGAGACGAGGTGAAAGCTGTGGTGCGGGCTCGAAACAAGCGGCGCAGAATGTCGAAGGACATCTGAAAACCGCGTGATTGCGCGTCTGCAATTTCTCCACTAGGCTTTGCCTCAGGCGAGTTTCGTACCTACGAAACCCGCCACTGCTTTGTAACGAGAGGAGCCCCGGACCCATTGCGGTCCGGGGCTTTTTTGTGCCCAAAACTTCCCGGCGCGATGCTGGGTAGGCCCCGTGATGGGGCTAAGTGAAAGGGGCTCCCATGCCCAAGGAACAAATCAACACCCCGGCACGCCGGACCATCTCCTATCCCACCGGACGCAACGGGCTTGAGCCTGGCCAGTGGGGTTCATGCTTCACCCGGGACGGCGAACCGCTGGGCGAGGGCGAGCACTGGGAGAACACTCCGGTGCTGTACCTGCACTGGAACAACCTCGGCATGGAGCCGTCGCTGCAGTTCTCGCTCGAGGTCGACGCCGACGAGGTTCTCCGCGCTGCTGACCAGATCCGGGCAAGCCGCCTCGAAGAGATCCCGGACACGGAACTCCCCGAGGGCGCCGTACGCGC
This sequence comes from Cryobacterium sp. TMB3-10, assembly GCF_004402305.1. Classification (NCBI taxonomy): domain Bacteria; kingdom Bacillati; phylum Actinomycetota; class Actinomycetes; order Micrococcales; family Microbacteriaceae; genus Cryobacterium; species Cryobacterium sp. TMB3-10. The sequence continues at coordinate 151,718 of NZ_SOGH01000031.1, forward strand.
GATCGTCACCTACGCACAGACGGTCACGTTCGACACGGTGGTCATCAGTCGGCCCGAGGCGCAGAAGCTCATCGCCACCACCCGCCGCGCACGCAACGCGGTGTTCGGCGGCGACGAATAGCACCACCGGCCAGCCTCTATCGGGCTGGCTGTCTCGGCGAGTAGCTCAGTGGTAGAGCAGTGGCCCCATAAGCCACCTCGCGCAGGTTCGAACCCTGCCTTGCCGACAAGCGGGCCCCAACAAGGGATGTTGGGGATTACGTCAGGCATGCACTCCTGACCCGCATACACTTCCCCGGCTCGTCATCGCCCACACCCCAAGGGGCCAGCCCGCGCATCGTCTGCCCACGCGGCGGTGCGCATCCGGCCGGCTACTCCATGGACAACCAGGCGAGCCGCGGGGACCACTCCTGTTTGCGTAGCTCAACTGGAAGAGCAGCGGTCTCCAACACCGCAGGTTGCAGGTTCGAGTCCTGCCGCATTCGCCACTTCGAGAGGGAGCCACCGTGAGCCTGCTCAGCGACTACGAAGACGCACTCCGGGCACTCCTAGCCGAAACAGATGATGACGGCGACCCCATCGTTGCCTACGTCACCTACGCGGTCACCACTGACGCGGAGACAGGCGAGCAGGAATACTCGAACGTCATCGTCCCCGCCGGCCAGCGCGAGTACGTCACCCGCGGGCTCCTCGCCGAAGCGACCGACGCCGTGACGACTGGCACCATGCCCACCATCACGTTCGCCAGCGCCGACTACGACGAAGACGACGATGAGTGACCGCGAGCTCCACGCCTGCGCCACCTGCCGTAGCGAGTACGTCACGTCCTACCAGGCCGACACCTGCTGTGCCCCTGATGAGTAACCCCAGGGTGTGCGCCACGTGCGGCAGGGCATGGCCTGTGATCACCCTCGCCCAGCTGTGCACGCACAAACCGGTGCCCGAGAAGCTCTACTGAGCCATTTCCGGCGGTCAAGGTCTCCGAAAACACGGGGTTAGACCAGCGCCCACAAACGAAATCCCCGGAAAGACGCGGAACTCGCATCTGTGACCCGAGGAGACACCCGACAGGAGATGCGATGAGCACGCCTGAACCCCCGAGAAAGCAGCAGCACATCGGTGACATCGCCGGGTACTGGGCAGAGAACATCGACTCCATCGTCCAGACCGGCACATGGTCGGACGGGTCGCCCGAGAGTGAGTACACCCTCAGCGACGAAGACAAGCGCATCATCCTCGAATCGCTCAAGCGCCAGTTCATCGCCCAGAAGCGCGATCGTACCCAAGTCCTCCACGCATACAAAGCCATCGCAGGCCAGCAACGCCCAGCTTCACCACTTCCCTCGTAACGTCCAGGCGGCGTCACGCACCCCCATCCGAACGAGGTGATTGACGTGGCCGCAGCAACATTCCATCTGTCTGCCGCGCGCGCCCGTGAGCTTCATGCTCTGGGCTGGTCCTGCAATGCGATCTCGAAGGAGCTCGGCTTCTCCGCGTCGACCATCTCACGGTGGGCGAAGCGTGAGGGGCTGAACTTCGACCGTTCGAAGACTGCTGTCGCTGTTGCGGCGCATCGTCTTGACCGTGCCGCTGCTCGTGCGGACATCATCGATCGGATGTACAAGCGGTCGCAGAAGGTGCTGGATCGGCTCGAGGCTCCCCAGTACGTGTTCTACATGGCTGGCGGCCTGGGCGCCGAACGCTTTACCGAGGACGAGCCGCCTGCTGGTGACGAGAAGAGTCTCGCCGCGGCGCTGGGCATCTACGTGCAGAACGCTACGAAGCTCGAGACGATCGACGCCGGCACTGGTGTGGAGAAGGTGCATTCGGTGCTTGACTCTCTCGCTGCTGGGTTCGCTGCTGCGGCCGCCAACTACGTCCCTGACGATGGCGACCAGTAGCGCCGCGTTCACCCGTGTTGATCCTGCACCTGCGTTGTCTCCGAAGCAGATGTGGTCCGTCCACATGTCGAAGAGTCAGAAGCTGGCGCTGTGGGTCGGCGCCGTGTCTGGCGGGAAGACGTTCAGCTCACTGTGGGCGCTCAACATCGCCATTCGCGAGGCGAACGGTACCGGCCTCATCGTCATTGTGGGCCGCACGCTGCAGACCATCGAGCGCAACATCATCTCGGAGTTGCAGAAACCCGAACTGTTCGGGGATCTGGCCGCTCAGGTCGTGCACACCACGGGTTCGAACACGGCGCTCATCATGGGCCGTGTCGTGCACCTGGTCGGTGCGAACGATGTGCGCTCGGAAGAGAAGATCCGCGGTTCGTCCATCGAGATCGCGTACGTCGACGAGGCGACCCTGCTGCCTAAGGGCTTCTGGGAGATGCTGCTCACCCGCCTTCGGGTGAAGGGTGCTCGACTACTCGCGACCACGAACCCTGGTTCGTTCAACCATTGGTTGCGCAAAGACTTCGTGCTGCTCGCGAAGAAGAAGAACCTCATCGTCTTCAACTTCACCATGCACGACAACCCGCTCTACTGGGAGAACGGCGCTGAGGGTCCGCAATACATCGCGGACATGGAAGCCACGTTCGCCGGCACGGTGTTCTACGACCGCTTCATCAAGGGGTTGTGGACCAACGCTGAGGGCGCCGTCTTCCCGATGTGGGACCCGAAGCGGCACACCATCCGCTTCGAGGACATGCCGCGCATAGAGCGCATCCTGGCAACGGGCATCGACTTCGGTACGTCCAACGCTTCGGCCGCGCTCATGGTGGGGCTGACGGCTCCGCGTCGCGGGCTCAAGCGGCAACTGGTCCTGATGGACGAGTGGCGTTACGACCCGCACGACTCGAAGAACCACGGCCTGACTCTTGCGCCATCGGATCAGGCCAAGTCGTACGCCGAATGGGTGCGGCGCTCACACATGCCAGACGGCTCCACGCCTGAGGTTGAGTTCCACATCTACGACTCGGCCGCTGCTGCGTTCCGTGACGAGCTGCGCAAGTACGACGACATCCTCCCCACGCTCGCCCACAAGGACGTGTCGCGGGGCATCGGCGCCATGCAGAACCTCCTCTCGAAGGGGCAACTGCTCGTCACCGACCGGTGCGAAGGGTTCCTCGCTGAGGTCACCGAATACCGGTGGGACGAGAAGGCCACCGAAAAGGGCCTCGACGACGTGGTCAAGAAAGACGACCACTCACTCGACGCGGCACGGTACGGCATCTACACCTCACGATCCAGCTGGACCTACGAGCTGCAGTAAGCGGCGGGCCACAACTCAACGAATGGGGCGATGCGATGCAAGGCGAGTGCCTGATCGAAGAGTGCGCACTGCCAGTCAAGACCCGCGGCTGGTGCATCAAGCACTACACCCGATGGCTACGGACCGGGGATCCGCTGCGGACGACCGCAGTCCCCCACCGAGCGCCCCTCGACGAGAAGCTGCGTTTCACTGGATGGACAGAGATCATCCGACGCCCCGATCTCGGCCCTTGCTGGGAGTGGAACGGCCGGAGGACAGGACTCGGATACGGAAGAACCAGTGGACACCGCGCTTCCGGCGGCCCCGGGACAGTGTTCGCGCACCGAAACGCGTATGAGGCATGGGTCGGACCGATCCCCGCGGGGCTCGTGGTTCGCCACCGCTGTGACAACCCACCGTGCATCAACCCCACCCACCTGCTCGTCGGCACCAGCGCAGACAACACCGCCGACTCAGTGGCCCGCCAGCGCCGGGCGAACGGCGAACGATCTCCCCAGCATCGCCTGACAGACGATCAAGTCTCGGAGATCCGGGCCAAGCACGCGGCCGGCGGCGTCACACAGCGGGCGCTCGCAAGGGACTACGACATCTCGGTGTCGCAGATGAGCAACATCATCCGGCGCATTCAGCGCAAGACGGCAACGAACTCAGTACTCGCCTGACCCCCTCCCCTGGGGCTTTACCCCTTTGGAGGGCAACATGGTCGCACAGTGGCCCCCGGCACCGATGGACGAAGCGTTCCGTCAGCTCGCCATCTACGACGCCTGGTACTCGAACGAGTTGGAGTCGCTGCCGGACAACGGTGGCGCTCTCGCAACGCACACGCACCGCGGCCAGCCCTACTCGGGTGGGCTCGTCGGCGCCGTGTCCGGTGCGGTGTTCGGCAGCCCTGTCGGTGAGAACCGGTCATCCCTGACCGTCCCCGTTGCTGGGGATCTCGCACAGCTGTCATCTGACCTGCTGTTCGCGGAATCGCCCACGTTCACCCTGCCCGGGTCGGCAGACGTGTTGGAGAACGGTGTCACCGTCAAGGCTGACCCGAAGCTGAAGCTGGCACAGGCTCGCCTCGAGCTGATCATGTCCTCCGACGCCGCACACGCCACACTCCTCCGCGCTGGCGAGTACGCCGCTGCACACGGGTGGACGTACCTGTCCGTCGTGTGGGACAAGACCTTCCGCAGCAACGTGTGGTTCCGTGCGTTCCGCGCCGACTGTGTCATCCCCGAGTGGAAGTACGGGGAGCTCGCCGCCGCCACCCTGTGGACCGAGTACGCCCGCGCCGACGACCGGTACCGGCTGCTCGAGCGCCACGAACCCGGCTTCATCACCTACTCGCTGTGGAAGGGCGAGGACGGCGAGAAGGGCCGCCAGGTTCGCCTTGACGCGATCTCCGAGACCGCCCACTACCTGAATCTGCTGCCCGTCGTCGACGGTGAATCGCTGCCGATGGCCGACACCATGGACGTCGTGCGTGCAACAGGTGTGCCGTACCTCACGGTCGAGCACATGCCCAACGCTCTCCCGCACCCGGTGTGGGACCGCAAGGGCGACCTCGCCAACCTGGGCCGCTCGGACTACTTCGGCATCGACTCGATGCTGTCGAAGATCAACGCCCTCTGGTCAAGCCTCATGCGCGACTTCGACAACGGTATGGGCCGTGTCATCGTCCCCGAATCCATGCTGAAGCTCAACGGGCCCGGCAAGGGTGCGCAGTTCGACCAGAACCGCCAGTTCTACTCGCCCCTCGGCGGCCTGGTCGATGACGGTGCCGGCGGCATGATCACCATCTCCCAGTTCAACATCCGCGTGCAGGACCACCTCGACGGCATCGTTGCGCTGAAGAGGGAGATCGCACAGAAGGCCGGCTACTCCATCAGCCACTTCGGCATCCACGACGGGGGCACGAAGACCGCCACGGAAGTCACCGACGACCGCAGCGACTCGGAGCGCACCCGCGACAAGAAGGCGCTGTACGCACGGCCTGCACTCGCACGCCTGGCACGCACGGCTCTCGCCATCGACGGCCTCGTGTTCGTAGGTAAGGGCGGCGACCTCCTCGAGGTGATGCCCGACATCAAGTTCGCCGAGGTGTCACAGGTCAACCCGCTCGTGCGGGCGCAGACCACCCAGACGGAGATGCTCGCCCGCGTGCGATCGGTCATCTCCGGTGTGCGCGCCGTGCAGCCCGACCTTGACGAGATCGAGGTTGCCGCTGAGGTGGCGCTCATCAAGGAAGAGAACGGGATGGCCGCCGAGGCCGACCCGACTCGCATCACCGACTAACCAGACTCACCGGCTGCCGCAGGGGCAGCCGTCACCGATGCGGCCAGGAGCCGCGAAGGAGCAATCACCATGCCCGAACCCATTGAACCCATCGTTGAGCCCGTCACGCCCCCGCTGCCGCCCGCTGAGGTGCCTCCCGTGGCACCCGAAGCGCCGAAGCCGACACCTCCCGTAGAGCCGGCGCCCGTGGAGACCTTCGATGCCGCGTATGTCGAGGGACTCCGCAAGGAAGCCGCCGCTGCCCGCATCAAGGGCCGGGACGACGCCACGGTGGCCGCGAAGCTCGCGAGCGAGGCCGCGTACAAGGAGCTGGGCCAGAAGCTCGGCCTCGTCGCTGCTGAGGAAGAGTCCACCGTCGAGTCGCTGTCCGCAGCGATTCAGGACAAGGACTCCACCATCTCCGCTCAGGCCGCCGACCTCAAGGCGTCCCGGCTCGACAACGCGCTCATCCGCGTCGTCGACAAGCACGAGGCCGACTACGACCTCCTCACCGACTCCGCAAGCTTCCAGGCGAAGCTCGCGGCCATCGACACGACCGCTGATGACTACAAGTCCCAGGTGGACGAACTGGTCAAGACCACGGTCGCGTCAAACACCAAGCTGCGAAAAGTCCAGGTGGCCCCCAGCAGCGGCAGTGACGCACCACCCGCCGGCGGTCAGATCACTGACCCCGAAGACATCGACTCCTTCCGCAAGACGTACCGGGAAAACCGGTCCGGCAAGAAGTAGTCACTAGGCCAACGAAAGGGCCACCATGGCAAACACCATTCTCACCCCCAGCGTCATCGCGAAGTCCGCACTCGCCACCCTGTACGAGACCACGGTCGCCGCACAGCTGGTGCACCGCGACTACTCCTCGGAGTTCGTCGCAGCGATCGGCGACACCGTCACCATCCGCAAGCCCGCCGTGTTCGCTGCGAACGAGTTCGCGGACGGCGGCGACATCGTCGTGCAGGACGCCACCGAGGGCGGCATTCCCGTGGTCCTCAACCACCACGCGGACGTGTCGTTCGCTGTCACGTCGAAGGACCTCGCCCTCAAGATCGAGGACTTCAACGAGCAGCTGCTCAACCCGGCGCTCGAGGCGATCGCTCAGAAGATCGACCGCGACATCCTGTCGTTCCGCAACGACATCACACAGGTCGTCGGCTTCGGCGCCGGCCTGTCGGCGTGGGACACCCCGGAGTCGCTCATCGACGCCGGCGTGATGCTCGACCTGGCCCTGGTGCCGCTGGAAGAGCGTCGCTTCATCGTCGGCCCGCGCACCAAGGGCGCATGGCTGAAGAACGACATCATCAAGCGGGCGGACGCTTCCGGCAGTACTGCCGGCCTGCGTCAGGGCAGCATCGGCGCCAACCTGTGGGGCTTCGACGGCTACGCCAGCCAGAACATCGGCCAGCCCAAGGCGACCGGCGCACAGGTCATCGGCGACCCGACCACCGAGGTCAACGTCGCGTTCCACCGCACCGCTGTGGCGCTGGTCACCCGCCAGCTCGAGCTCCCGCTGGGCGCCGCGAACTCCGCGATCCTGAACTACAAGGGTTTCGGCATCCGCGTCGTCTTCGGCTACGACCAGTCCAAGAAGAAGGACATCGTGTCCCTCGACACCCTCTACGGCGTGAAGACGCTCGACGCCAAGCGCGCCGTGCTCATCAAGGGCGCCAACAAGGCGTAGCCCACTCCTGCGGGCAGTCGTTTCGGCGGCTGCCCGCACCCCCTCGCTTCACTATGCAGGTAGGAGATCCACATGTCACATGCTTACAAGTCCCTCGAAGACGGCCAGGTCGTCGTGTCCGAAGAGCCCCGCAAGGACCTCGAGGCGCTCGCCCGGTGGGAGTCCATCGACGTCCCCGAAGAGAAGAAGCTGACGGCCGCCGAGAAGCGCGCTGCGAAGGCTGAGGCCGAAGAGGCCGCCGCTGCCGCTGAGCTCGAAGCCGCCGGCGTCGCCGCTGCCGATGCTGAGGCTGCCGCTCAGGCCGCGCTCGAACTCGCCGCTGCAGGCGAGAAGTAACCCAGCATCACCCGCGAGGTCGTGGCACTCGTCACGGCCTCGCCCCCACTCTTTCCTTGCAGGAGGACCCCATGACCACCCGTGCACTCATCCTCATCCTCATCCGGTTCGTCGGCATCATGATCCGCGGCGTGCTCATCTGGGCCCGCCTCATGGTCTACATCTACATCGGCAACCGCCGCGGTCGCCCGGTCCGTGAGGCCAAGGCGCTGCGCTGCTCGGAAGCCATCGGCAAGCGCCTAGCAAGGAGCCTCTGATGCTTCCCGCAATCATTTGGGTGCTGCTGGTCGCATCCGTCACGGCGGTCTTGGCCGGCGCCCCCTCGATCAACCGCAAGAGGAAGACGCGACGATGATCGACTACCTGATGGGCGTCATCTTCGTCCTGTCCAGCGGATCGGCAACGTTCCTCATCGCGCGAACCTCAAGGCTCCGCAGTATCGCGAAGGTGGAGCGCCGCATCCAGCTGAGTCAATGGCTGGGCGGTCAGGAGCAGTTGGAGTCCCGCAGCCCCGGGTACTTGGCACGTCACCCGGACGGCCCAATCGGTCGCCTGGATGGCACGTGGCAGTACGGCCACGAAATTGAAGGCTACGGCTTCATCATGGGGCACTGCAACGGTCACCGGCCGCACCGCACAAAAGCCCTCGCGGCCGAGTGTGGGCGTCGGTGGCTCACTGCAGAGCCGACCATGCTCCGCGACCGACTGCCCCACGTGTTCGATCGGCTGACCCGGAGGTAGCTCATGGCGCTGATGGTCCCCAACCCAGACATCCCGGCTGAGGACTTGATCGACGACCTGGGCCGCACCCTCGCCGAGCGGTACCAAACCGCTGAGGATGTGCTGATCCGTGAGGTCGCCGTCCGCGCGTACCGGGACATCGAACTGCAGGCGAAGCTCAACCGGGCGATCGCATCAGGGTCAGATCGGGTCGACGGTTTCCGGTACGCCATCGAGCGCAACCGGCAGTTGGCCGAACTGTCCGGGCACCGTGCACAGTCGCTCCGTGACCTGCAGGCGCTCGCTCGCACGACGGCCGATCAGCTCCGGGCGGAAAACCTCGCTGAGAGCGTTATAAACGCTGCTTCCACCCAGGGGGAAGCGGAGGCCGCTGCACGGCTCTCCATGGCCCGCAGGCTGCCCGCACGGACCACACTGAACGGCTCGGCGCCCCAGGCGACCGCGCAGACGGCGCTCTCACTGCAGTCCAGCCTCGAAGTGCTGAACCAGCGCATCACCCGGCTACCCGTCGACGCCTTCCAGCGCATCGTCGCCATGAACTCGTCAAACGTCCTCCTCGGTGTGCAGACGAAGCTCCAAGCACAGCACGCCAACGTGCAGCAGTTCCTCTCCGAAGGCATCAGCGGCTTCACCGACAAGGGCGGCCGCAACTGGCGCATTGGCACCTACGCGGAGATGGCCGGCCGCACCACCGTTGCCCGGGCGTTCAACGACGCCGGCGTATGGCGGATGCAGCAGTCGGGCATCAACCTCGTCACCGTGCAGGGCAGCCTCTCCTCGTGTGCGAAGTGCGCACCGTGGGTCGGCGTGATCCTCTCCACTGATGGCAGCACGGGCACGGTCATCCTGCCTCATGCGACGAAGGACGCCGAGGCCACGGTCACCATCGCCGGGACCACTGAGGGCGCACGCAACGCAGGCCTCATGCACCCGAACTGCTCGCACAAGTTCACGGCCTACCTGCCGGGCCTGTCGATCCCGCAAGCAGGGTTCGAGTACGACCCGAAGGCCGAGTGGGCACGCACCAGGCAGCGCGAGATCGAGGTCGACATCCGGGCAGCCAAGCGCAAGCAGGCCACCGCGGGCGATCCGGTGACCGCGCAGCGCGCCAAGGCGAAGGTTCGCGCCAAGCAAGCCCAACTTCGAGAGCACCTCGATCTCACCGGGCGGAAGCGCAACTCGGCGCGAGAGCAGCTCGCATTCGCAGACGGAAGGTAACCATGTACGCGCGCGGGCAGATCAACGGCTCCATCGACATGCTCGCCGAGCCGATCAACGGCGGCATCAGCTCCGCCAACATCGGCGGCGGCCCCACGGGTGACCCGCCCGCACCGATGGGCATCGCTCTCATGGTCAGCGGCTTCGAGCGCGATCACATCGACGCGCTCAGGGCCCGCAGCTACGAGCTCGCCGTGGCACGCGGCCACATGCGGCGCAACTGACCCACAAAACCACCACCATGCACGACCACCAACAAGGAGTACACATGAACACCTGGCGCATCGACTTCCAGCAGCCCGAGAGCCACGCCTCCCGCGGCCACATCAGCATCGAGGCCGAGTACTACCGGCGCGAAGATGGCTGGTTCACGTTCAAGAACGCCGAGCACAAGGCGGTGCTCGACATCCCCGCCGGCGAGGTTCTGTCGGTCAAGCGGGAACCGGAATCCGGCCCCGCGCACATCACCGTGCCCGGAGGCAGCACCGGCGCGGGCACGTTGACCGTGCGAGGCGCGGCGATCATCGGCAGCTCAGTGCTCAGCGCGCAGATTCCCGACCCGTACAGCTCCCTGCAGCAGCGCATCACCGGCGTCAACCTGGACCCGGACGAGGCAGAACGGATGATCAAGCTCATCCGCTCCCGCATTCGCGACGCGCGCTAACTCCACATACTCACCCCGCTCTGCCTGCACAGGGCGGGGTGTTCAACACCCAGGAGGACCGCATGTCGCGCATCACCCACCCGCAGCCCCAGGTCGGCATCGTCACGGATCGCATCGGCGGGATCGAGTTCACCGATGGTGTGGCCGAGGTCGACCTGACCGACAAGCCGAACCTGCGCGAGGCGTACCTGCAGCACGGGTACGTCATCGAGGAGTTCGGCATCATGACCGGTCACCTGGTCATCAACGAGGGGCTGCTCGTCGTCGGCTCTCCGATGGAGGACGGCAGTACGTTTACCGGCCGCCTGGTCTCCGAGAGTGCGGCGTTCAAGGTTTGGGCCGGCGATGACGCTGTGGAGATCGCACCGCTGCCGCTGCCCGAAGCCGTCGAAGGCGAGACCACCGAGCGCGTGTACGAGTTCGCGGAGGCCGAGTCCAACACCGAGGCCTACATTCCTCCCCGCCGCTCGCGGAAGAAGATCTGACGATGGCCGACACCGATCGCGACCAACGAGGTCGTGTCCGCTCCGGGAAGCGCTGCCCAGACGCTAAGGCTGGCGGTTGCAACTACTGCATCACCGGCACATGCAAGCGCTCAGCCCGCCGCATCCAGCGGCACACCAAGCGTGCGCAGATCCGAGAGGAGTCCTGATGACCCAGCGTGTCTACGCCACTGGCGCTGACTTCGCCGCCCAAGCCGAGGATCCGTTCGAAGGAGATGCGGTCAAGCTCGCCAAGCGGCTCAGGTCCGCGTCGATCGAGGTCGAGAAGCTGGTTCGCCTGTCCCGCTACCAGGCAGACGACGACGGTTACCCCACCGACACCGACATCTCGAAAACGTTCACCGAAGCCACCGTGGCCATCGTCGAACACTGGGCAATCACCGACGACCCGACCGGCGCTGAGTCGCAGCAGGGCGCGATCAAGATCGGCTCAGTCTCCCTCGGCACAACCTCGAGCAACCAGGGCAGCGCATCCCAACGGGACAAGCTCATCGCCCGCATCGGCGAGAAGGCCATCACCATCCTCGGCAATGCGGGGCTGCTCACTGCGGCCGTCGATCACTAGGAGGTCACTGTGGCCCGTCTACGAGCGAAGCACCTCCCGCACCGCATCGATATCACCCGGCTGACTGGCGAGGGCGCAGAGGGGCCAGTCTGGGCCGATCCTGACCTGTTGCGGCCCGCGTACGTGGAGCAGAAGTCGAAACTGATCGTGGATCGGCGCTCGACCTCCCCAACGGCCGGCACCGAGGTCTCCTCCTCCGAGTTCATCGTCATCCTCACCGATGACGACGTGCTGCCCGGCTCGCAGGTCACCGTGCATAAGGGCACCCCGCGAGAGCGCACAGCAGACGTGCTCAGTTCGGCGCTGTTCACCTACCCCGGCACACCCTCGCACGTCGAGCTCTACCTGTAGGAGGCCATCGTGGGCATTCGTGTAGACGTCAGCCTGGCCAGGAGCTTCCCCCGCATCACAGACGGCATCCTCGCTGGTGTGGTGAACGGCCAGAACAAGGCCGCCGAAGAGCTGCTGAAATGGTCAGCCGCCGAGGTCCCCTACCAGCAGGGCGACCTTGCCGAGACGGGCACAGTGGTGCGGGCTGAGATCCCAGGCGACGACGCGGAGGTTGTCTACGACTCGGTCTATGCCGCTCGCTGGCATGAAGACCAGCCGCTCGTTGACTCCCTCGGCCGCCGGTACAACGGCAAGTCGGACTTCGGCGAAGGTCGCAAGTCGCACTACCTGTCTGATCCCGCACTGCAACACAAGGCCGAGCTCGGCAAGATCATCGCGACGGAGGCAAACCGTGTCTCCTGACCCGATCGCCCCTGAGGTGACGCTGCGCCGCACGCTGGCCCAATACATCCACGACCAGGACATGGGCGTCTACAAGCCGTCCGCCCCGTACGTCGCTGGGGAACGTGGCATCTACACGACGGGCGACATGCCCGTGGCCGCCGGATCCGACAACGCCCTCGTGTTGCGATCCCTGCAGTCCATCGCAGACGGCCGCGCGAACATGCTCTACCGCGTGCAGATCGAGTACCGCATCAAGGGCAACGGCATCGCCGCAGAGAACCTCGGTGCCGGACTGGACCTGATCCTCGACCAGCAGGAGGGCGTCCCGCCAGGGCTGCACATCTCCCGGTGCGAGCTGTTCTCGTTCCTGCCCATCAGCGCGGATGCTTCCGGCCGAACGGGTGGGTTCAAGACCTACCACTTCACTGGCCGCCGCGGCCTGTAGCTCTACCCCCACATTCCAGCGTCACCCACCGGTGGCGCTTCCTGGTGACCCCGCCAGACCCACGGCCCATCTGGGCCTCGCCCACACACTAAGGAGACCCACGTGGCCGACAATTCTTTGTACGAAACTACGCAGCAGACTGCTGGAACCCTCGCCCTCGCGCACGAGAAGCTGCTGCGACTCAAGCGCAACGGCAACTTCGAGAACGTCACCGGCGACATCAACAACCTCGCCGGCGTCCCGTCCAAGATCGTCGTGGCCCGCGAGAACTACGGCAACAAGGGCCGCACCTCCGAGTCCAAGCTCGGCGACAACTGGGTGATCACCTTCGACGTCGAGGCCGTGCGCGACGACCTCGGTGCGATCGCCCAGCCGTGGCTCGTGCCGCTGCTGAACGTGGGCAAGGCCACCGGCGCGGCCAACAAGATCGACGCTCAGCTGTTCGACGCGAAGGACCCCGCACTCGGCGCGATCGAGGGCACCTTCACCGTCGAGGTCGTCGACTTCGCCACCGGGTTCGCTGACAAGGGCGGCTACAAGGTCACCCTCACCAGCGACGGTGTGGTGCGTCAGGTCACGTCGCCCATCGCGGGCTCCGGTGCGCCGATCATCGCCTCGGTCCTTCCGCTGAACCAGGGCGCGGGCAGCAACATTTACGTCCGCGGCGGCAACGTCTCGGCGATCACCGCGGCCGCTGTGGGCGGCGTCGTCGTTCCGCTCGTGGGCGGCATCTCGCAGATCCCCGGCGAGCCGAACATCGTCGTGCTCGAACTGCCCGCCGGTTCCGCCGGCTCGGCACCCATCGTGCTGACCAACGCGAACGGCGCGTCCGTGGCATACCCGTACGTCCGGATCGTCTAACCACCAGCACCACCCGGGCGGCCGGCACTCGTCGGCCGCCCACCACTCAACTTCTCTGCAGGGAGCGCATCACATGATCACCGCATCACTCAACGGCCGTAACCTCCACCTCCACCTCGGCGGCATCGAGGAAGACTTCGTCATCACCCCGCTCGGCGGTCGTGACGGCCAGGCACTCACGGACGAGTTCCTGCGCACCGCCATCGGCGTCCTGCCGGCGGATGGCATGGAGGGGATCCTGCGGCGCGCTGTCGGGCCCGTCGTGTTCGAACGCGTCAAGACCGAGCTGTCCCTGAACGAGGGCGAGGACATCCTCCTGCCCGCGTTCTACTGGCAGACGGTCCTCGGCATGCACGGCGTCAACGCCTACATCACCGGGGGTGAAGGACTCACGGGCGCAAAAAAAGCGCTGGAACTCCTGGCCCTGACTTTGGGGATCTTACCAACGCAGACCGCGCCCAGTGGGGCATTGGAGAACCTGATCCAGTCACAGGTACCTACCCTGCGTACCGCCAGGCCTACTACGACGCTCGACAAGCTGCCAGCCAGCAAGCCTCGCGCAAACAGGAAGCCCAAGAGCACCAAGCCGCAAGCCTCACAGCCCTAGAGCTGTACGGGCTCGCGCTGCCCCAACTCTTCGGTGAGGTCGAACTCGACCTCGCCCAGCACGGCCTCATAACGGACCTCGACCGGGCGCTCGACACGCGCACCTGGCATTACGTCCGTTCAGCCATCAACCGCCTACTCGACTCCGACGAGTCGTCCTGGCTCAAGAAAGAGGTGATGGCCCTTGTCCGGAAGCGCAATGCACGAAGCGGGCTCGATCGGGTTCCGTCTGGCCATAATCGGCAAGCAGGTCTTCCAGAAAGACACTGACGACGCTGAGAAATCAGTCGTCAAGCTGGGCAAGTCCGCGAAGGACTCAGCAGCCAAGGTGGCGCCACTCGGCGATCAGGTCGACAAGACCGCGAAGGCTGCGAAGGGTGCGAAAGCTCCCCTCGATGACGCTGCCGGGGCCGCTGACCGGCTCGGTGGTGCGGCTGAGAACGCGAACCCCAAGGTCGAAGAGACCGCGGCGAAGGTGGCCGAGCTACAGGCTGAGTCCGAGGAAGCGGCGACGTCTCTCGGCACCCTGGCTGTGGGCATCGGTGCGGCGTTCGCTGCTATGGCCGTGCTCACGGTCGGCGCGTACGCCACGTTCGATGAGGCCAGCTCGAAGACGGCCGCCGCGACCATGGCGACCCGCGAGCAGCAGGATCTCCTCAAGGCTTCCGCGATCGAGCAGGGTGCGGCGTCGGTGTACTCCGCTACCGAAGCGGCTGACGCTCAGACGGAACTCGCCAAGGCGGGGGTGTCGGTCAACGACATCCTCGGCGGCGGCCTGTCGGGCTCTCTGGCCCTCGCAGCCGCAGGTGAACTCGCTGTAGCCCGAGCTGCTGAAATCGCCGCCACGACTCTCACAGTGTTCTCGCTAAAAGGTGACCAGGCCGGGCACGTCGCCGACCTTCTCGCCGCCGGCGCCGGGAAGGCTCAGGGGTCGGTCGACGACCTCGCCCTCGGCCTCGACTACGTGGGCGTCACTTTCGCCCGCCTCAACATCCCCCTCGAAGACACCGTGGGCACGCTGGCACTGCTGGCCGCCAACGGTCTACTGGGTGAGAAGGCTGGCACGGGCTTGCGCTCGGTCATCTCCTCCCTCACGTCACCGGTCGCCAAGGCGTCCGAAGTGATGAAGCAGTACAACATCGACGTGTTCGACGGCACTGGCAACTTCATCGGCATGGCCGGTGCGGCCGAGCAGCTGAAGATGGGCCTCGGTGACCTCGACGAGGAAACCCGCTCCGCAGCACTCGGCGCCATCTTCGGCGCTGAGGCAGCAACGGCCGCGGGCATCCTTTACTCGTCCGGCGCGAAGGGCGTCGAGGATTGGACGAACAACGTCAACGACCAGGGCTACGCCGCCGAGCAGGCCGCCATGAAGACGGACAACCTCACCGGCGACCTCGAACGCCTCGGCGGTTCGATGGACTCCGCGCTCATCAAGACCGGTTCCACGGCGAACGACGTCATGCGCGAGATGGTGCAGATCCTCTCCGGACTGGTCGACTGGTACGGCTCTCTCGACGAGGGTGTGCAGGGCACCGTCCTCGCGGTCGGCGCCGGCACGGCTGCTGTGTTCCTCTTTGGCGGCACGGCCTTACTCGCGATCCCCAAGATCGTTGAGTTCCGGGCGGCCATCGGGGCGCTCACCACAACAATGAAGGGCACCGCTGCTGCAGCGGGGCTCATCGGTGTGGCCATCACCGCCGCAGTCGTCATCCTTGGCGCGTTCGGTGCCCAGCAGGCCGACGCCAAGGCTCGCACTGATGCGCTCAACGACTCTCTCGACCAGAACACGGGCGCGTTCACCAAGAACACCCGCGAAGCCGTCGTCTCGAACCTTGAGAAAACCGGCGCAGCGAAGACCGCCAAACTGCTCGGCATCAGCCTGGGCACGCTCACCGACGCAGCACTCGGCGAAGGGAAGGCGGTCAAGGAGGTCACTGGCATCCTCGCAGAGCACCGCGCGGAAGCCGACAAGTCGGGCAACCAGAGCAGCATGCTCCGGGGCTCGTTCAACTCCATCGAGGAGGTCATCAACGCCACCTCAGGCGAACTCGCAGACGCGAAGGTTGCCTGGCGCGAGCACAAGGACGCCATGGGCGAATCCACCGTCGAAGCGGAGGAAGCGGCCCCGGCCTACGTAGCCGTCGAGGAATCCATCGACGGCGTGATCACCTCAGTGTCAGACCTCGCCACTGAGCTCGCCAAGCTCAACGGGCAGAACCTCGACGCACGAGAGGCTGCTCGGGCGCTCGAGGAGGCTTACGACAGCTTCGACGAGTCCCTCGCAGAAAACGGCGCAGGACTCAACGAACTCGGCACCGACCTGGACACCACCACCGAGGCCGGGCGGGAGATGCAGTCGAAGCTCGACGACATCGCCCAGGCAGCGCTGGACACCGGTCAGGCGATCATCGACTCCGGTGGGAAGTACGCCGACTACCAGGCATCGCTCCAGGCCAGCCGTGACGCTCTACTTATCCGCATCAGCGACCTCGGCATTACCGGGCAGGCTGCGCAGGATCTGGCGGACGACATCCTGGCAATCCCGACCGCTGCTGAGGTGCAGGTGTTCGCGGACACGGAGGCTGCGGCTGCTCGGCTGCTCTACATCCAGAACCTGATCGACGGTATCGGCGGAACCATGGCCGTGCACGTCGCCAACGGCCGCGGCGGTGGCGGCATGACCATGAACGAAGCTGACGGCGGTGTGGTGTCCTACTACGCCAACGGCGGCATCCGTGAGAACCATGTCGCGCAGATCGCCAAGGCCGGGGCCATGCGCGTGTGGG
Source organism: Cryobacterium sp. TMB3-10 (assembly GCF_004402305.1). Taxonomy (NCBI): domain Bacteria; kingdom Bacillati; phylum Actinomycetota; class Actinomycetes; order Micrococcales; family Microbacteriaceae; genus Cryobacterium; species Cryobacterium sp. TMB3-10. The sequence goes on from NZ_SOGH01000031.1 coordinate 168,355, forward strand.
CTGAACCGGAAACGGAAGGCGAGGGGTACATCCCCCTGGCCCAGTCCAAGCGCGGCCGTTCCACGGCGGTGCTCGCTGACATTGCGGGGAAGTTCGGCTACCAGCTGGTCCCGGCTGGCGCCCAAGCCTTCGCAGGCGGCGGCGTCACCGGTGGATCCTCGGGACCCGCGCCCCGCGGCGACGTGAGCATCATCGTCAACCCACCGCCCGGCTCTGACACGGCGCGCATCGTCGCGCTCGTCAAGGTCGAGGTTCAAGAGATCCTGAGGAGTGCATGATGGCTGATCCACTCGAAGGTCTCGACGTCGAGTACGGCCCGCTGCGCATGTTCGGCGGCGGTGATGCGAACGCCCTCGGCTGGCACATCACCGAGATGGAGGACTGGACAGACGGTGTAGACCTCGAGGTCGAGTCGATCAAGATCCCCGGATCTGACGGCTACTACGACCTCGAGGGCACGCTGTCGTCCCGGTCCCCCGTCATCCGGGGGTATGCGCTCGCGCCGACCCTCGGCGACCTGGGGCAGATGCGCGACGCACTCAAGAGCGTCATGGGCAAGCCGCTGCAGAATCTCACCGTCAAGCAGTTCGGCGACACCCGGTTCGCGCCGGCAAAGGTAGACACGAAGCCGCGGTTCACGCCTCAGGGCGAGTTCCCCGAGGCGACGTTCTCCCTGCTGCTGCACTGCCCGAAGCCGCAACAGTTCGGCGGCCTCAACGGCGACACGGTTGCGACCGGCGCCACACTCACGGCGAACAACTACGGCAACCGCAAGGGCACCGCAACACTCACCGTCGACGGCAACATGCCCAACGGTTACACCATCGCAGGGCCGGACGGGAAGCTCATCACCGTCACACAGCCGGTAGTCCCGGGCAGCCCGCACAACCTCGACCTGGGCGGGCGGTTCCTGCGCATCGGCGGGGTCATCGTCATGGGTGGCATCTCTCGCTTCGACCAATGGGCCATCCCCGGCGGGTGGAAGGCCGACATGACCTGCATCCCGGTCAGCGGTTCAGGCACGTTCGGCTACTCAGGGAGGGACACCTACGTATGACGTTCACCCACGAGTTCGTCTGGACCGCCACTGGTCAGCCCATCGTCTCCGTCTACGACCCGTCATCCTCGGGCTGGGGGCGGGCGCTGGGCATCGCGGCCGGCCAGAAGACCACCGTGTTCCAGTTGGGCGACTCGAACGCTCCCGACTACGACTGGCGTTCAGTGTGCAAGCCCTGGGACGTGTCGATCGTCACCTCCTGGAATAAGGTCCCGATCTACTGGGGCATCATCATCGGCGCCAAGTACAACCGGGCGCAGAAGGAGTGGACGGTCCGACACGTCGACTTCCGGGCCATCCTGGCCAGGCGGTACACGTTCGGCACCAACGGCTACTCCGGGGACACCGCGGACAACATCCTCAACCTCGCCGGGTTCTCGCTCGCAGCAATGATCCCCTGGATCATCTGGGCTGGCACCCAGGGCGCATCGTCCAACTACGGTCTGCCGATCAAGGCCGAGACGGGCATCCCGCTCGGCAGCACGTGGGGCGACCAGTCCGGACCGTACACCCGCACTTTCCAAGACTTCAACTTCACCACCGTCGAGGATGGTTTGCAGGAAGTCCAGACCATGCCCAACGGGCCCGACGTCGACCTTGAGCCGAAGCTGGACGCGGCGACGAACTGGTACTACATCAGCCTGCGCGTCGGCACCCCGCGCCTCACCGGCAAGACGTGGTGGTTCGACCTCGACTCCGATACCCCAGCGCTCACGGACGTGAACCTCGACATCGACGGCGTGAAAATGCGCAACGTGTCGTTCGCCATTGGAATCGGCGCCGAACTACTCATGCCAGTCAAGACGGCGCGCACTGTCACCTCGAGCGTCGCATTGGAGGGCCAGGAGCAGTACAAGGGCAAGGAGGACGGCGTAGAAGCGCTGCAGGCCCACGCCGACGCCGACCTGGCAACGTACACCGACGCGACCGAGCAGTGGACGGCCACCATGTTCACCGGCGGGCTGCGGGATTCACAGGGCGTCATCGCCCCGAACGTCAACGCATTCCGCATGGGCGACATCCTCATGCTCCACTCCACCGGCGACCCGCTGATGGACGACGGGTGGTCGCGCCACGAGCTCGTCACCCTCGACGGCGACATAGGCGACACCTTCTCCCCTGGATTCCAACTGATCGGCGGCGCCTGATGCAACGAGACATCCCCGGCCGCAATGCCGAGAAGGATCAGGTCCTACAGACCCGAAACCTGGGCACGACGATTCCACTCCGGAGCACCTCGGTGACGGACGGCCACACCGAGTTCAACGGCAACGAGTCCCTGCTGGTCAAGGGTTCGCAGAAGGTGTCCGGCTGGCTCATCGTCACGGGCACGCTCAAGGTCGTCGGCGCATTCCTCCTCGAGGGTGCCACGACGATGACGGGCAACCTGGTCTCGTCGGGCACGGCGCTGTTCACCGGGGCGTTTACCTCACGCGGCACCACGCGGTTCGAGGGCGACACTTCCCAGGTTGGACCGTTGCACATCATCGGGGCGACCGACGCGACGGGTGCGTTCACATCGAAGGGCGTGACCCGCTTCGAGGGCGACACGACGCAGGTCGGCCCGCTGCATGTCCAGGGCAACCAGGACAACACGGGCACGCTCGGCATCAAGGGCGTGACCACGCTCGAGAGCGACCTGAACGTGACGGCGGGTGGCCGAGTCAAGGCCGGGAACACCATCATCACATCGAGCGGTGTCGTCGGCTCCACCACGTCGCTGCTGCTCTCGTCGGCCACGGGCACGACGGTACTCGGTGACTTCGCAGTCACCGGCGCCAAGTCGTTCCGCATCCCCCACCCTTCGCGCGACGGCTACTCACTCACGCACGGCTCAACCGAGTCCCCAGTGAGCGGCACCGAGTATTGGGGCACGGGCACGCTGGACGCGACAGGCGAGTGCAAGGTGTCGTTGCCCGCGTACTTCGAGGCGCTGAACAAGCCCGGGGGGCGCGCGGTCATCGTGTGCCCAATCGGCCGACCGTTCGCCGCCGGCGCCGACGAGATCACCGCGGGCAAGTTCACCGCCTACGGGACTCCTGGCCGCAAGTTTGCATGGCTGGTCAAGGCGGAGCGAATCGGGGCCGACTTCGTGGCAGAAGCGCCCGCCATCGCAGCAGAGGAAGCCGCGCCCGATTTGGGGCTAACTGACGAACTCTGAGCAGTACGTGGTCGCGGCCCAGGTCGCAATCACGATGTCGTTGTATCCGCTCATCGGCTCGCCGGGGGCGTCGCCTTCCACGATGTCGATCGTGTCGCGGGTTCCGCCGGTGCCGTATAGGTCACAGGCAGCGTGCCCGGCGGCTACGAGCTCGGTGTCGGTGGTGTCGTTCATGCCCTTGAGGCGCAGTCGCACCTCACGCAGATAGTCGGTGTCGCTGCCCTCGGTGATCGCGGGCGTCGTCAGTCCGTCGTCGGGCTCGAGGGCTACTGGCTCAGCGCTCGGCTCTGCACTGGCAACTACCTTCGGCGCTGCCTTCTCCACCGCAGCGCTCGACGCTCCTGCACTGCACCCGCCGAGCACCAGCACAACACCAACGGCGGCAACCAGCTTCAGCGTCTTGAACATGGCCGAAGCCTATACCTCACTCACTCTTTACGATCACCCCCTTGGAGGGCACATGGCCATTTACGCCAGTAGCTACACGGACTGCGGGCTGGCCTCGCTGGCCTCGTACGCGCCGAAGATCACATGCACCCTCTCGGAGGAGGCGTACCGGCTGGACACCGGGGGCATGCTCTCCTGCCGACCGGTCGCCGCGATCCTCGCTGCTGACGGTTCGTTCACCGTGGATCTGGTGCCGAACGACCGCATCGCCGGGAACACCTTCTACTACGTGAAGGCGACCTACCTCGACGAGACCGGGGGCATGGCGCAAATCGACTTGTTCAAGGTCTACGCCCGAACGGGCAGCGGAACCCTGATCGACATGGCCATCCCCGGTTCGTGGGCACCGGCTTACCTGATCGTTTCCGATTATCAACCCAACCCTTGGCCGGTCGGCTGGGTGTGGGCGAGCGAACTTACTGGCGACGTAAATAGGAGGACCGCATGATTATCGAATACATGGGCAACTGGCGTGGGGCTCGCGGTGATCGTGGGTTGCGTGGTGTGCAGGGTTTGCCTGGTGCGGAGGCGACACCTCAGGATGCGGCGGTCGGTGCATGGCTTGGGCCTGATGTGACCAGCGCCACGAAGACCGCAGCACAAGCGTTGGATGATCGTGCTGCTGGGGATGCGCTCGCTGATGCGACCGCGCTAGGCAACCGGCTGACCAAGGTCGGCGTGGTCATCGGGTTGGGCGCTACGGGCGAGTTCGACAACCTCAAGGTGGAGTCGCTGACTACGATCTTTTCCCCCGAGGCGGGCCGTTTCGTCGGCGTGTACACCGGCTACGGCAACAACGTGGGCGGCATCGAGCGGGCCAGCATCGGGCGCGCGTACTCCGACGACGGGATTGTCTGGTATAAATCGGGCGTCATGCTGTCACCGTCCGGGGTCGCGGGCGCGCCGGATCAGAACGGGTGCACTGGCCCGCTGATCGTTTACGAAGACGGGCTGTACCACCTGTTCTACATCGGCCTCACCGCTACGGGGTACGAGGGCGGCACGAAGACGATTTGCCGGGCCACGTCGCCGAGCCTCACGAACCCGTCGTGGACTCGCCAGGGCATCGCCATGCAGGCACCCTACACGGGGACCAGCTGGTACGCCGCTGGCCTGTGGCACCCGTCGCTGATCAAGGTCGACGGCCTCTGGTACTGCTACCTGAACGCCTCCGCAGCAGACGGCAAGGAACGCATCGGTTTCGCGACGGCAACAACCCTCGCCGGGCCGTGGACGTTCGCAACCCCGCACGTCATCGACGTGATCGCAGGGCAGGACATTGCGGGAGACCCTTGCATCACCCGTATCCCGGGTGGGTACCGGATGGACTTCTTCCGGGCTGGTTCTGCCATTGGTGCGCGTGACTATTACGCGACCACCACCGAGGAGCTGTTTCCGTGGGGCTGGACGATGGGTCTTGCGGGAGCGGCAATCGTTTCCCCATCCGAGACGTACGACTCCCTGTACGCGCACAAGCCGTTCATCGCACAGCGGGGCGGGCGCACGTTCCACTACTACACGGCGGTGAGTGCGACGGGCGGCAACCCCCGAACCGTTGCCCTTGCGATGGAACCGGACCCGTGGGCGTACCAGACGATCATGACCACGGAATCGGATGTGGCGCGCACCACATCCGGCACAGCATGGGCGACCGCAGCGAAGTCCACGGCGTTCTTCGACGCCAAGGACAAACTGAACCTGCAAGTGCGCATCCTGGTTCGTGGCGCATCAGGCGCGACGAACACCCTCACAGTGCGAGACTCCGTAACACTCGTGGAATGTGCCATCGCTAGCGGCACCGCCTGGGCAAACGCCGCCTCACCATGGAAGACCGTCGATAGGCCCGGCGTGTTCGACACTCATTGCGACTTCCGCTCGAGCGATGCCGGCGTAGTAACTCTCGGGTCCATCGCCTACGAGTTCCGGTGGATCCCCCGCTAACACCCACCTCTGAACGGGAGTCCTTCGGGGCTCCCGTTCCCCATCGAAGGAGAGACACCTATGGTCCAGATCGTGAAGACTGCCCGCGGTGGCATCACCTCGGAGCATGGCGAGAGCGTTGGCCGCTCAAGGCCGCACATTGGGGTCGATATTGGCCACGGTAATTCGACGAATGAAGACCTGCTCATGGTCGCGCCCGCAGGTGGTGTCGTCACTGCGGCGGGATGGTCCGGCACCTACGGGAACCGCGTCATCATCACCCACGCAGACGGCACGTGGTCGCTGATCGCGCACATGGACTCCCTCGCCGTGGCCAAGGGTGACCAGGTGAAGCAGGGCCAGAAGATCGGCGTCATGGGTCGCACCGGTGGGCCGTGGGGTTCGATCGCCGGCTGGTTCGTCCACGGACACCAGGAGTACCACCTCGCTGACGGGACAGCCGTCAACCCCCTCGACTACCTGACCTCAACCGCCGGATCCGGCGCCAACCTCCTGGAGGACGACATGCCCCTGAACAACGACGACGTAGTCAAGATCCTGAACGGCGAGTTCGACTCCGGCCTGCGGAACGCGGACGGCTCCCCACGGTGGATGAGTATCGCCGGCGCATTCAAGAGCCTCCTCTGGTACGAGGACCGCATCCACGGAATGGCTGAGAAGATCCCCGCCGACGTGTGGGCGCACCCGCTCGTGCACCCCCTGGCGAAGGTGGACGGCCAGCCCGCGCGTGTTGCGGCGGGCGAGCTGCTGCGTTACGAACCCGCCGAGCACGAAGCCACGCGGCGCTCTGTGGCCGCTGCGGTTTCCAAGAGCGGCATAGACATCGACTACGACGAACTGGTGGCATCCCTCAAAGGGTCCGGCCTCGACCCGCAAGCGATCGCCGTGTACTCCGCTGACGAAGCCGACCGGCGCGAACGCGAACGACTCGGCAAGTAGCAATGCCCTGCCGCCACAACCCGGGGAGCCTGTGCACGCATGGGCCCTCGTGCGACTGGTGCAAATGCTCAACACCCGCGGTCGATTTTCAAGGATCGACCGCGGGCTGATCCCTTCCATGCACTAGCCACGAAAGGGGGTAGCTCATGGTAGCTGCTCCACCGCACCCCTATAGCTCCACCCAGGAGCGCACATGCCCGAATGGCTGACCGGCGCAGCAGCCGTCGCCGTGTCCGCGGCCCTCGGGTTTCTCGGCTGGATTGCCACCCGCAAAACCGATACCGCCCAACGGGTGACCAGCCTCGAGGCCCGCATCAACGACCTCGAGCGCAAGTACGGCCGATCCGGCGACTACATCGAAGTCCTGCGCGAGCACATCAACACGGGCAAGCCGCCGCCCTCTCCGCCGTACCCGCCGAACTACTTCGACTAGGAGCCCCATGAAGCTGCAGAAACCAATGATCGTCGTCGCCTTGCTCACTGTGGCCGCCGCGACGGTCGGCCTGAGCGCTGTCAGTGTGGGCCAGTCAATCGCCGCCCAGGAGCAGGCGGCACTCATCGCGCAATTGGCGAACAACTCCGATGCACTCCGTGAGCAGGTGAAGGACACCGGGGAGGTGCCTGTCGCTCCTGCCGCCGACAAGGTGGTGGAGAAGTCCGGGGCACCGGGTGCACCTGGTGTGAACGGCCGCGACGGTTCCTCGGGTGTCAACGGCATCAACGGCGCGGACGGTCCCCCGGGAGCCACTGGCGCGCCGGGCATCGACGGCGTGAACGGCCTGAACGGTGCGGCGGGCGTGAACGGCTCCGATGGTGCGCCGGGTGCCCCCGGAGCGAACTACACCACCCAGCCCGCAGACGGCTTGCCCGGACCCCAGGGGGAACCGGGCCCCGCTGGTCCTCCTGGCGCGACTGGCGCTGATTCAACCGCCCCCGGTCCGGCTGGACCCTCTGGTGATCCTGGCCCCTCAGGCGTCGGAATCGCCGCGATCCTCTGCGACCCTGACGGCCGCTGGCACTTCACCCTCACCGACACGACCGAGCTCTACGTAGACGGTCCGTGCCGAATCGTCGCAACACCCACCGAAGGAGAACTCCCGTGACCAACACCACCCCCACCCAGCTCGCGTACCCGTGGACTGCCACCGCCCGCACCATCGCGCAGACAGTCGCCGGGGTCATCCTCGGCGGGTCCGCTGTGATCGCCACCATCGCCGTCCTCGCCCCGCAGTTCCTCGCCGCGGTCGCCGACATCCTCCCCCCGACGTGGCTCGCCTGGGCTACCGGTGCGGTCGCCACCATCGGCGCTCTCGCCGGTGCGTTCGCCCGCATCATGGCCGTCCCCGGCGTCAACGACTGGCTGACGAAGATCAAGCTGTCCGCCACCCCCGCGAAGCACGAAGCGTAACCCGAATCACAGGAGCTCCACATGACCGTTGTCACCATCGCCGCGGCGGATATCGTCTCCCTCGGCGGAAGCCTCCCCCTGTCCGGGTTCATCGACGTGTGGCGGCTCACCCCCGTCGCGGGCGGGATGGACAAGTCCAAGGTGGGGTCGCAACGCGTCGCTGACGGGTCGCTCAACCTCGACTCGGCGCCGGCGGGCGGGGCAATCCTCCTCGTGCCGCGCGGCGTCGGTGGCCTGAACCAGCCGTGGGCGGTCATCCCTCCTTCTGGCGAGATCAGCCTGGTCAACCTGATCGCCCACCACTCGGTGAACCCGGGCACGGTCGAGCCGACACCGGACGAGCAGGCATCGTGGGCGCTGGTGTTGGAGCAGATCCGGGTGATCAGCCTCACCACTGCGGATGACGCGGCAACGACCACGCAGAAGGCGGCCACGGCTGCCACGGCGGCGACCACGGCCACCGGAGCAGCTTCTGCGGCATCCGGTAGCGCGAGTGCTGCTGCGACCGCAGCGGGCAGCGCAGGGACGGCCGCGAGCACGGCAACGACCAAGGCCGCAGACGCCGAAGTCGCCCGCGCCGCAGCGGTCCAGGCGAAGACCGCTGCTGAGGCTGTTGGCACAACCACCGACACCGTCCTCAAAGCAATCGACGCGAACCCCGCCAGCCAGACTCGTGTGCAGCAAGACGCCCGGCAGGGCGTCACGTTCCTGAATCGCACCGGTGCGGCAACCCGCCTCCGGGACGCGGGAGACGGGCTCCCCACGGCCGCAGTCGACGTGCGTCACCGTGCACCGGCCGGCTACATCTTCCACGCCGTCAGCGAGGCAGGTTCGGGCGGATTCCTTCAGGCGTACGGCACCGACGAGGGCAGCGCCGGCGCAGTCCTCCGGTCGCACAAGAATGGGTCGGCATCCGAGCACGCCATTCAGCACGGCGGCGCATCCATGCTGAACTACTGGCAGGGATACTCCAACTCGTCACTGCTGACGGGCGAGGTGTTCAAGGGGAACCAGGGCATCAAGCTCGTCTCCAAGTCGGGGCAGGGCTTCGGCGACGGTGTAACCACGGTCGGCTCGACCACGTTCACCTCCGCACTCGCTGGCTTCACGGCGGGCGACGTGGGCAAGTCGATCAGCCAGACCACCACGCGCGGATCCACGGCACCAAGCGGCTCCATCCCAGCGGGCACAACGATCATCGCCGTGGCATCCGCCACCTCGGTCACCCTGAGCAACCCGGCCGCCTCCAACGCCGTCACCCTCCCGTTCCTGGTCGCGGGCCGCGCCCCGGATGCCACGCAACCGCTGCTCAGCTTCTACGATGACAACGGCTCCACCCTGCTCGCCCAGATCAGGCGTTCCGGTGTGGATTTCTTCACGGCAGACAACCCCGGCACCGCCGCTTTCTCGATCACGTCCAGCGGAGTCATGGCCGCACGGTTCGGTTCGTCACTGTCCAACGTGCTCGCGTCGGGCAGCAACGGTGTCACCATCGCCAACTACCAGCCCGCCATGCACACCGTGTTCATCAAGGGTGTGGCCGCGCAGACAGGTGACCAAATCCACATTGAGGATTCCACTGGTGCGATCCAATCGCGGATCAATAAGGCCGGCTACATCATGACCCGCAAGAACACCCCGCCACTCGTCGGAGACATGGCAAACAACGAAGGCACCATCCACTTCGACGGCACTGCCGGTGCCGAGAAGTGGTACCTCTCAATCCGCAACAGCGCAGGCGCGCTCATCACGAAACAGGTCCAAGTTTTATGAACACAGCTGCACTCCTCGCCCTGATGGGTGACCTTTACGCCCAGATCGCAGACCTCACGGCCGAGAACGATCGCCTCCGCGCCGCGCAGGTGCCGACCGAGTAGCCGCTGCGCCCTGCCCCAACTAGTCACGCACCACCTCCGAGCCCCGCTCGTCATCTTCGGATGGCGGGCGGGGCTTCTTCGTCGTTCACCGCACGAGCACGGCCACCCGGCACGACGGGCACACCCAGAACGGCCGCTCGACAGTGCCCGCCGGCGTGCACGGCGCCAGGCAGGACGGGCAGTGCGGCGCGTCGATCCAGTCGAGGTCATCCATGGCGGGGAGTGTACGCCTCACTCCATCGCGGGCAACAGCTCCACCATCTCTGGGCAGCGTGCCGACGTCGCGTAGACGATGAACTGGCCAGCGTCACCGGCGGGCACGTCCTGGTCGATGAGTGACTTGAGCGCGCGCACCCATGCCTCGTTGGCGTCGGCGGTCTCCATCGTTTCGCAGACGCTTTTCGCTGCCGCTTCTAGCCCGGCATCGTTGTAGGTGGCGTAGAAGTCGATGCTGTTCGATAGTTCGCGGAAGTCTCGATCTGAGAGCTGTTCGGGGGGCGGCGCCGCGCACCCCACGAGAACGACGAGAGCGATCGCGCTCGCGAGAGACGTGGTCGCCATCCGGCTAATTCCGCGCAATTTCAACCCCCGTTGCTGTCAGGGTTGCTGTAAGGCTTTTGGCCTCAGGCTGCGATCCCTGTGTTTCACTGGGCCGCCTATCAGAATCGAACTGATGACCTATTCATTACGAGTGAATCGCTCTACCAACTGAGCTAAGGCGGCGTGAGACCGAATACTTCCCGAAGAAAGACGCGCGGCGACACAGCATCCAAGCTTAGTCGATCGGGGAGGTCACGGTGTACAGCTCACGGAAGGACTTGGCGACCCAGGCCGACAACGGGGTGCAGTCATCCGCTTCGGCCCAGCACCGCCAGGCATGCCGGGTGGCAGCCATGGCGATCAGGGTCACCAGCAGCGCCCGCTGGGCGAGGGCCCCCGGGTCCTCGGCGAGGTGCGGGGCGTCGGCGGTGAGCCGGCGCTCGACGATGTGCTGCAGGCCGGCTTCGAAGTTGCGCAGGGTGGCCATCCGCATCGTGAAGAGGTAGCTGTTCTCTTTCATCACCGCGCGGCGCAGCTCGTGGATCTCCCGGTCGCCGTCGGTGTTCTGCAGGCTCCGGCTGATTAGCCCGGCCAGGTCGGTCATCACGTCGGAGGGTCCGCCGGCGACGAACCGCTCGATGTCCTCGTCGCAGGCCAACTCCAGTTCGTCGCCGACCAGGGCGGAATCCTTGGAGGCGAAGTAGTTGAAAAACGTGCGCGGCGAGATGGCAGCGACCCGGCTGATCTCCTCGACGGTCACCTTGTCGATGCTCCGCTGGGCGCAGAGGGTGAGCACGGCACGCTGGATCTCCCGGCGGGTGGCCAGGCGTTTCCGTTCCCGCAGGCCTGGTTCGTCAGCAGCGCCCATCTGTCAGCACATCGGGTCGGCCGCGGGCACGATGCCGTCGATCAGGTAGCTGTCGACGGTGTCGTTGACGCAGGCGTTGGACTTGTTGTACGCGGTGTGACCCTCACCCTCGTAGGTGACGAGCTGCCCGCTGTCGAGCTGCTCGGCGAGGTTCTGTGCCCACACGTAGGGGGTGGCCGGGTCGTTCGTGGTGCCCACGACGAGGATCGGGGCCGCGCCGGTGGCGTGGATGGCCTGGCGCTCCCCGGCGAAGGCGTGCGGCCAGCTGGAGCAGGAGATGTCGCCGTAGGCCATGTACTTGCCGATTGTGGGGGCGATCTGCTCGATCTGGGCGGCCTCGGCGCGCATGGAGGTGAGGTCGTCGTTGTAGGCGTAGTCCAGGCAGTTGATGGCCGTGAAGGCCTCGGTGGAGTTGTCGCGGTAGCTGCCGTCGGGGTTGCGGCCGTTGTAGCCGTCGGCGAACTGCATGGCCCCGTCGGCACTGCCCTGCAGCACGCCCTCGAACATGTCGCTGAGGTTGGTCCACGCCGTCGCCTGGTAGAGCGGGTAGATGATCGCGGTGAGCAAAGCGTTCGCGCCGAGCTGGCGGCCGTCGGTGGCGGTGATCGGGCTGGCATCCACCGACGCCAGCAGCGCCGAGATGGTGGCCATGGCGTCGTCGACGGTGCCGTCGAACGGGCAGGCCGAGCCCGCCAGGCAGTCGGTGAGGTAGGCGCGCAGGGCGTTCTCGAAGCCCAGCGCCTGGGTGCTGGTCACCTCGAAGTTGCTGGTGGACGGGTCGAGGGCGCCGTCGAGCACGAGCCGGCCGACCTTGTCGGGGTACAGCTCGGCGTAGGTGGCACCGAGGAAGGTGCCGTAGGAGAAGCCCAGGTAGTTGAGCTGGGCGTCGCCGAGCACCGAGCGCATCAGGTCGAGGTCGCGGGCGGCGCTGCGGGTGTCGACCTGGCCGAGCAGGGCCCCGGTCTCATCGCTGCAGGATGCGGCGAAGTCGGTGGCGCTGGCCTCCAGCTCCTGCACCCACGCGTCGCTGCCGCGCTCGGCGTCGGCGATCCCGTAGAGGTATTCGTCCATCTGCGCCGGTTCGTAACAGGCCACGGCCGAGGACTTGCCGACCCCGCGCGGGTCGAACCCGACGATGTCGTAGCGTTCCTGCAGGGCAGCATCGGTTGCGTAGTCGACGGATGCCTTGACGAATTCATAGCCGGAACCGCCGGGTCCGCCGGGGTTGAGCAGCAGCGACCCGAGCCGGTCACCGGTGGCGGGTTGGCGCACCAGGGCGAGGTCGACCGAGCCGCCGGCCGGGTCTTCCCAGTCCAGCGGAGCCGACACGGTGCTGCACTGCATGCCGTTGTCGCAGTCGGACCACTGCAGCACCTGGCTGTAGAACGGATCCAGCGGCGCATCGACCTTTTCGCCGGTGGGCGTGGAGGTCGACGGTGCGGGCTGGGGCATGAACCACGTCACGCAGCCGGTCAGGCCGAGCGTCACTGCCACCGCGGCCGCCATGGTCGTGAATACGCGAGTGCGCTGGGTCACTGGGTTCCTCTTCTCTGGTGAATCCTGTGCATGTGCGGCGACTGCCGTCACCGTCGGATCATCGACACCAGCATGGCCTCGAGGGCCAGCGCCGGTGCCACGTTGGCTTCAATTCTCTGCCGGGCCAGGGCAATCGCATCCATCGTCGCGACGGTGGTCGCCGGCGGGCAGGCCCCGGCGGCGCGGCGCAGTTCGGGCAGCAGCTCGAGGTTGATGATGGTGCTGTCCCGGCCCAGCTGCATCATCATCACGTCGCGGTACAGCGAGGTGAGGTCCACCAGGATGCGGTCGATGCCGTCGCGCAGGCTGCGGGTGGCGCGGCGTTTCTGGTCGTCTTCGAGGTTCTTGATCTGGCTGCGGAGCGCGGGCGGCACCGACTGGCCGGGTTCCACGCCGAGCGAGCGCAGCACACCCTCGCGTTCGGCCGCATCCCGCTCGATGGTGATCGCCTTGGCGTCGTCGCCGGCGATGGCGAGCAGTCGGGCAGCGGCGTTGACCGCGGTGGACACCCCGGTGAGGCCGAGGGCGGCGCGGAGGGTCTCCTCACGGCGGGCGCGGGCCTCGGCGTTGGTGGCGAGCCGCAGGGCCATGCCGATGTGGCTCTGCGCCTCACGGGCGGCCCGTTCGGCGACGGCCGGCTCCACGCCGGTGCGACGGATGAGCAGCTCGGCCACCGCGTCGATGCTCGGCACCCGCAGACGCACGGTGCGCACCCGGGAGCGGATGGTGGGCAGCAGGTCGGCCTCGCTGGGGGCGCAGAGGATCCACACCGTGCGTTCCGGCGGCTCCTCCAGCGCCTTGAGCAGCACGTTGGAGGTGCGCTCGACCATGCGGTCAGCGTCTTCGACGACCACCACGCGGTAGCGACCCACCGACGGGGAGTACTGCGAGCGGGCCACGGCTTCCTTCACGGAATCCATCTTGATGATGACGCCCTCGGTGCTGAGCACGGTGAGGTCGGGGTGGGTGCGCGCGTCAACGAGCCTCTGGGTGGACTCGTCGCCCTGCGGCGTGCCGGGGCTGAGCAGCGCGGTCGCGAAGGCGAAGGCGAGGTTGGAGCGGCCGGAGCCGGGCGGGCCGGTGATCAGCCACGCGTGGGTCATCGAGGAGGAGGTGCTGCGGACGGCGGCGCTCGTCGCGGTGGCGGCATCCGTAGCGGTAGCGCTCGACAGGGAGGCATGGGTGTCGGCGTCGGGGTGCTCGAGTGTGGCGACCGCTCCCGGGCGCTCTGCGGCGGCACGGAAGATGGCGATCGCATCTGCTTGACCCGTCAGGTCGTCCCACACTGCCATTCGTCAAGGCTACCCGGAGCCGGTGACAGCCGGGTGCGGGTGCCTCCCCCGCGCGCAGCGCATCGAGTTGCCGGTTGAGGCCCCCTGAGTGCTCTCTGTAGGGCGTCAACTGGCATCTCGCGGCACCGCATATCCGCCCACTTGCCGCAAGATGCCCCCTCCTGGCGGGCGAAAGGGGGTTTTGCGGCAAGTCGGGGCGGGTGCGGCGGGACGCCCTAGAGCAGGGCGGCAACGCGGGCGCGGATGAGCGCGGCGAGTTCGTCGACCGGCAGCGACGCATCCAGCACCAGAAAACGGTCGGGCTCGGCGGCGGCGAGGTCGAGGAACGCGGCGCGCACCCGGGCGTGGAACTCGCCCTTCTCGGCTTCGAGCCGGTCGAAGACCTTGTCGGCGGCGTCGAGGCGGCCGCGGGCGGCGGTCTCGTCGAGGTCGAGCAGCAGGGTGAGGTGCGGCAGCAGGCCCTCGACCGCCCAGAGCGAGAGGTCGCGCACCTCGGTGCCGCCGAGTACCCGGCCGGCGCCCTGGTAGGCGACGGAGGAGTCGAGGTAGCGGTCCTGGATGACGATTTCGCCGCGGGCCAGCGCCGGGCGCACCAGGGTGCCGATGTGCTGGGCCCGGTCGGCGGCGTACAGCAGGGCCTCCGCGCGGGGCGAGACCTCACCGCGGTGGTGCAGCACGATCTCGCGGATGGCGACGCCCACCTCGGTGCCGCCGGGCTCGCGGGTGCGCACCACGGTGCGACCCTGGGCCTGCAACCACTCGCCGAGCAACTGCGCCTGGGTGCTCTTGCCCGACCCGTCGCCACCCTCGAGGGTGATGAACAGGCCGGGCTTCACAGCATCCGTCACAGCATCCGTCACGACTGCGCGGCCGCCTGTGCTGCCTTCGCGGCCGCGTTGGCCGCCCGGGTGGCTGCGGCTTTCGCGGCGGTGGCGGCCTTCTGCTCCGGGGTGCGCTCGGCGCGCACGCCGGGGGTGGCCGCAGACGTGCCGGTCTTCTTGACCGGGGCCCGCTTGGCGGCGGTCTTGGTCACCGCACCGGCCTTCACTGCGCCGGCTTTTTTGGCCGGGGCCTTCTTCGCGGCGGGCTTCTTGGCCGCCGGCTTCTTGGCGGGAGCTTTCTTCGCCGGCGACTTCTTCACCGCCGGGCCCTTGGCCCGCTTGTCGGCGAGCAGCTGCACGGCGCGCTCGTAGTCGACCTCGTCAACACTCTCGGCCTTGGGGATGGTGGCGTTGGTGATGCCATCCGTCACGTAGGCGCCGAACCGGCCGTCCTTGATCTTGATGGCCTTGCCGCTCTCCGGGTCGGGCTCTTCGAAGTCCTTGAGCGCGCTGGAGGCACGGCGGGCGCCGTACTTGGGCTGCGCGTACAACTCGATGGCGCCGGCCAGGTCGATCTCGAAGATCTGGTCCTCGCTGGTGAGCGACCGGGTGTCGACGCCCTTCTTGAGGTACGGACCGAACTTGCCGTTCTGGGCGAGGATCTCGGTCTGCGTCTCGGGGTCCAGGCCCACCACGCGCGGCAGGTTCAGCAGCGCCAGCGCGGTGTCGAGGTCGACGGTGGCCAGGTCCATGGATTTGAACAGCGACGCCGTGCGCGGCTTCACCGCGGCGGCGGCCTTCTTGGCCGGGGTCTTGCGCTTGGGCTTGGCGGCGGCAGCGGGTGCGGCGGCCGGGGCTCCGGCGTCGGCCAGCGAGGTGACCTCGCCGGTAAGCGGGTCGATGGACTCGCCGGGACCGTCGGTGTCCGCCGGCGGCTCGAGCTCGGTCACGTACGGGCCGAAGCGGCCGTCCTTGGCGACGATCTCCTTGCCGTTGTCCGGGTTCACGCCGATGACGCGGTCGGTGACGACCGGGGCATCCACGAGTTCACGGGCCTTGGCAGGGGTGAGCTCGTCGGGTGCCAGGTCCGGCGGGATGTTCACCCGGCGGGGGGTGGCATCCGGGTCGGCGGTGGGGTCGGCGACTTCGAGGTAGGGGCCGTACTTGCCGATGCGCAGGGTGATGTCATCGACGATGTGGATCGAGTTGATCGAGCGGGCGTCGATCTCGCCGAGGTTGTCGACGACCTGGCGCAAGCCGCGGTGCTTCTCCGAACCGAAGTAGAAGCTGGTCAGCCAGTCCACCCGGTCGGCGGTGCCGCCGGCGATGCGGTCGAGGTCGTCTTCCATTTCGGCGGTGAAGTCGTATTCCACCAGGTCGGTGAAGAACTCCTCGAGCAGCCGCACCACGGAGAAGGCGATCCAGTTCGGGATCAGAGCCTGCCCGCGCGGGGTGACGTAACCACGGTCGGTGATGGTGGAGATGATCGACGCGTACGTGGAGGGGCGGCCGATGCCGAGCTCTTCGAGCTTCTTCACCAGGCTGGCCTCGGTGTACCGGGCGGCCGGAGTGGTTTCGTGGCCCTTGGCCTCCACCTCGACGAGGGTCAGCGTCTGGCCCTCTTCCAGCGGCGGCAGCTTCGACTCGGTGGGGTCGGTGGAGGCGTTCCGCTCCTCGTCCCTGGACTCCTCGTACGCGAGCATGAAACCGCGGAAGGTGATGACGGTGCCGCTGGCGGCGAATTCGGCGAGCGCCTCGGAGGCGGCGGGGTGCGCGGCCTGGCCGGTGGGGCCCGCGGCGATGGTCACCGACGCGGTCGAACCGGTCGCATCCGCCATCTGGCTGGCGACGGTGCGCTTCCAGATCAGGTCGTAGAGCTTGAAGTCGTTGCCGCGCAGCGAGCTGGACAGCGAGGACGGGGTGCGGAAGGTGTCGCCGGACGGGCGGATGGCCTCGTGGGCTTCCTGCGCGTTCTTGCTCTTGCCCTTGTACAGGCGCGGGTTCGCGGGCACGGTCTCGGCGCCGTACAGCGACGCGGCCTGCTTGCGGGCGGCGGTGATCGCCTGCTGCGACAGCGAAGGCGAGTCGGTACGCATATAGGTGATGTACCCGTTTTCGTACAGCGACTGGGCCACGCTCATGGTCTGCCGGGCGGTGAAGCGCAGCTTGCGCGCGGCCTCCTGCTGCAGGGTCGAGGTGGTGAATGGCGCGGCGGGGCTGCGGCGGTAGGGCTTGGAGGCGACCTTGGTGACGGTGATCGGCACGCCGGGCACCTTGAGGGCGTCGGCCAGGGCGAGGGCGGATGCCTCGTCGAGGGTGGCCGCGACGACCTTGGGCTTGAGCTTGCCGGTGTCGTCGAAGTCGCTGCCGGTGGCGATGCGTTCGCCGCCGAGGCGCACGAGCTTGGCCTGGAAGCCGTTCTCGGCGGAGGCGCCGGGAACGAGCTGGGCGATGAGGTCCCAGTAGCCGGCGGACACGAACGCGAGGCGTTCACGTTCGCGGTCGACGACGAGGCGGGTGGCGGCGGACTGCACGCGGCCGGCGGACAGGCCGGGGCCCACCTTGCGCCAGAGCACGGGCGAGATCTCGTAGCCGTAGATGCGGTCCAGGATGCGCCGGGTCTCCTGCGCGTCGACGAGGGCGGTGTCGAGGTCGCGGGTGTTCTGGGTGGCCGCGATGATGGCGTCCTTGGTGATCTCGTGGAACACCATCCGCTTGACCGGAACCTTAGGCTGCAAGACCTGCAGGAGGTGCCACGCGATGGCCTCGCCTTCGCGGTCCTCATCAGTTGCGAGGAGGAGTTCGTCGGCGTTCTTCAGCGCCCGCTTGAGGTCACTGACGGTTTTCTTCTTCGCGTCGGAGACCACGTAATACGGTTCGAAGCCGTTGTCGACGTCGACGGAGAACTTGCCGAGCGGGCCCTTCTTGAGTTCCGGCGGCAGATTCTTGGGCTCGATCAGGTCTCGGATGTGCCCGACCGACGACAAAACCTCGTATCCGTCGCCCAGATAGGCGGCGATCGACTTCATCTTGGTCGGCGACTCGACAATGACCAGCTTCTTAGTGCCTGGCACCAGACTCCTCTTTATAGGTAACGGTCTGTGAAACGACCAAGCCACACCATACACACAGGAATCGAGTGCGCGCCGACGGTGACGGCGCGGGAGTGCCCCGAATTGACTCCACGGTAGCTCGCTCACGGCGCAGGGCAAGGCTGAAACGAGTGTGCACATGTGTTCGCGGAATTCGCGGCGGCATCGCCCGACACGCGGCCGGTGAGCCTCGGTTTGCGGATTAGGGGTTGCCTCCGCGGAGCACAGCCGCACAATAGAGACATGGTTACTGCAGCGCAGGGCACGTACACCGCGAAACTGACGGACGGCCCCCTCGAAGGAAAAACCGTCACCACCGAGTTCCTCGAATCCGGGGATCCCCGGCCGCGGATCGAGATACCCGCCGACGCAGCCGGCAAGCGGTACCTCTATGCCCGCGCCGCCGGTCTCGAGTTCGATTCCGCCGAGCATCCCGACAAGCCCTCCGCCGTGGACTACCGCTACCTCGAGGCGCTCTTCGACACTCCCCCAGCGACCACTTAGCCCGGCGATCGGGGATGCGGCACTTCTGGCGGCGAGCTCGAACACCGGCCTGACCATCGCTAGGGCGCCGGGCCGGCCCGCGCCCGGGAACCGATCGGGAACGCGCCCACCGTGCGGGACACCGCCACGGTGGCGATCAGGCCGTCCACCGAGCAGGTGACCAGGCGGGCGCCGTTCAGCTCCGCCGCCCGCGCCGCCGTGGCACAGGGCACGCCCGGCATGAGGCCGGAGGCGACGTCGGCCGCGGCGAGCGCCGCCGCATCCGCCGCACCCTGCACGGACTGACTGACCGGCAGCAAGGCCAGCAGCGGCACGAGCACGGCGGTCATCGTGACGAGCGCGCCGAGCAGCGCGACCGCGAGCACCGAACCGGATCCCCGCTCGCTGGCAGAGGTAGGCCGGCGGATGGGTGGGCGCGTCACGGGTCGTCGCTCGCGGTGTCGCTGGCGAGAGCGCAGGACCGGGCGGCGAGAGTGAGGCCCGCGGCGGCGAACGGCGCGAAGGCGCTCGGCGCGCTGAGCCGGGCGCAGACGAACTCCCCCTGGCGTTCCTCGGCGAGCGCGGTGCCGGGCGCCACCGCGGCCAGCAGCCCGGATGCCGGACCCGCGCCGTCGCCGCGGGCCAGCAGCCGGGCCACGTCGGCTGCGGCATCCGTCATGCGTACCTGTTGCCCGACCACCTGCACGGCACCCAGGCAGCAGGCCAGCACTACCAGCACTGCGGGCAGCACGGCCGCGAACTCGGCCGTGACGCTGCCCCGGTCCCGATGGAGTCGGTGTGCCAGCCCTGCCGCGGCTCGGTCACCCCACCGTGAGCGCACTGCGCACCAGCTCGGTGAGGATGCCGCGCACCTCGTCACCGCGCAGGATGACGATGAGCAAGCCGGCAAACCCGACGGCCGCCATGGTAGCCACGATGTACTCGGCGGTGGCCGCCCCGCGATCGTCACGCAACCGCAGGAGGGCGCGCATGCTGTTGGACCGCACCGCGCGGGTGCGCACGAGTGCGTTGCGTATTCCGGTACCCGCGCTGGGATTGTGCCGTAGCGGAGCGGCGGCACGGTCGGCGGCCGCCGCGCTTCCGGTGCTCTCCTCGGCTTGCGGGTGGTGCTCTGTCGGCGGGGCGGGCGGGCTGCTGAGGGTGGTCATGATGGATCTCCTTTCGCGTACAAGACGCGGTGCAAGCGGCGCGAGTGCAGCCAGCCTGTCGCGGCGACACCCGGCGCATCAACGACGGAAGCCCATCGGTGCACAAAAGTTCGAAACGGCAGCCTGTGGAGGAGCGCCCGAGTTCACCAGGGCGGGAGCACCCGAGCACCGTCACTCGACGCTGCCGAGGGTGGCGGCGAGCACGCTGAGCAGCAGCGGGGCGACACCGACAAGCATGAACGCCGGGAGCACACACACCCCTAGCGGGATCATCAGGGTCACGGCAAGGGTTTCGGCGCGTTGGTGGCCCGCAGTGCGCGCATCCCGCCGGGCCTGCGCGGCCTCGCTGCGCAACAGCTCACCGGCCGGCACCCCGGCTCGGGCCGAGAGGTCGAGCACTCGGTCGATGACCATGTCGGCGGAGTCGGTCGCACCGGTCGCGCGCAGGCCGAACCGTTCGGCGCTGCGCCGCGCGCTGGCGCGGGCCCGGTCGAGTGACCCGCCACCGGCCATGCCGATGGCGGTGAGGTCGAGCTCCAGTCCCGGCGCGGGCCCCTGGCGGCCGGCTGCGGCAACCAGGTGCCGGTTCCAGCGAGCGGCGCCGACCATCAGTAGGCACCCTGCGGCGAGACAGGCCAGCCCTGGGCCGGTGAGGAACAGGGTGCGCAGCGTGTCGAAGCCCATCAGGCTGCCGAACAGCAGCGCCACCAGGGGCAGCACCATCACCAGCCGGGCCGTGGCGCGCGGGCCGGTGAGGGCCACGGTCAGGTCGCGGTGCAGCTGGCCGAGCTCCCGGAACGCGGCGGCCAGGTCGCGCAGGCATCCGGACAGGGGCGCACCGGCCCGGGTGGCGACATCCCACGCGGCGGCGAGGGCCCGCCACGCGTCGCCCAGCTGGTCAGGGAGCCCGGCGGCCGCGTCCGCGATGGCGTCGGCCACGTCGTCGCCGCTGCGGGCCGCGCGTCCCGCGGCCGCCAAGATGCTGTGCTGCGCCCGCTCGGCATCGGCCCGGGCCTTCACACGGCGGGTCACCCGCGCCGCCGGCGGCCCCGGTGGCCCGGCACGGTCGACCACCGACGGGTCAAACGGCTCGGCACGACCGGTCGGCCCGGGCGGCAGCAGGTAGTCCCAGGCCGACACCGGCGACACCCCCGCCGACAGCAGCACGGCCAGACGTTCGGCGATGCGGGCCACCTCCTCGATCGGCGGCGGCGGAGCGGCGCGTCGGCGGCTCACGCGGGCACCGTCGCGAGACGCTCGGCGGCGTCGAGGGTGAACCGGCCCACCTGCGCCAGGCGCCGCCGGCCGCCCCGCCGCTCGAGGTGCAACACCAGCCCGATCGCGCTCACGGTCTGCCGGGCCACCGCCGCAGGACTCATCCCGGCGAGCGCGCCGAGCGCCTCGAGCCGGGCGGGCACGTCGGCCAGGGAGTTGGCGTGCAGGGTGCCGGCGCCGCCGTCGTGGCCGGTGTTCAGGGCGGCCAGCAGCTCACGGATCTCCACGCCCCGGCACTCGCCGAGCACCAACCGGTCCGGACGCATCCGCAGCGCCTCGCGCAGCAGGCTGTCCAGGCCGATGCGGCCGGCGCCCTCGAGGTTGGCTTGCCGGGATTCCAGGGCCACGACGTGCGGGTGGTTGATGCGCAGCTCGGCGACATCCTCGATGGCCACGATACGTTCGGCCGCGGGCGCCTCGCCGAGCAACGCGGCGAGCAGGGTGGTCTTGCCACTGCCGGCGGCACCGGTCACGAGCAGGTTCTCCCGGTCGAGCACCGCCGCGCGCAACCGGCCCAGCTGGGCGGCCGCGTCCTCACCGTGGCCGAACAGGCCGCCGGCGGCGAGGGCGTCGAGGCTGAGCCTCTCGGTTCGCGGCAACCGAATCGACAGCAGCGTGCCCGTGCTCGATACCGGCGGCAGCACGGCGTGCACCCGGATGCCGTCGGCCAGCCGCACGTCGACGCAGGGGCTGGCTTCGTCGATGTGCCGGCCGCCGAGGGCGATCAGCCGCACCGCCAGGTCACGGATGCTCCGCTCGTCGCCGTGCCAGTCCGGCGCGGGTACCAGCCCGCGTCCGGCGTCGAGCCAGAGGCCGGCATCCCCGTTCACGAAGAGGTCGGTGACGGCGGGGTCGCGGGCGAACCGGCTGAGCGGACCGAGCACGGAGAGGTCGGTGCGGGGAGGTTGCGGCGGGATGGGGTCGAGGCTGCGGTCAAGGGCGCGGTCGCGAGGTGGGTCTGTCTCCGCGTCCAGCCACGCGGCTGGATAGGAGGGCTGCGGCCGCTCTCCCCCGAGCGTTGCCCGATCGGGGTCGGTGCTGACGGTGAGGGCGCTGGACCGGTTGAGGAAGGAGGGCACCGCGACGAAGAGCTCTGGCATGCGGGCACGTTAGCGGGCGGGCGGGTGCGGGCGCCGTGGCGCATCCGGTGGTGTGAGGTGGCCGGTGAGGACGGGGCTGTGGAGGAGCGGCGGTGCACGGCACACACGCACGTCACGGCTTCTCGACAAGCTCGACCGACGAGGCGGGCACGTCGTGCGCGCGTGTCACGGCTCCCGACAAGCTCGACCGACGAGGCGGGAGCGGGCAGGGTGCAGAGACAACTGTTGCCCGGACGGACTACTGCGCCCGGTGTGCGGGGCGCAGTTGTCCGGCCGGGCAACGGTTCTGCCTGGAGGGGGCCGATACAGCGATATTGCGGTACAGCGGGTCACGCAGTTTGCACGGTTCACGCGGGGGGCGCCAGAGCCGGGCGGGGAAAGCACGGGTGCGTCGTTGAGAGGCGCAGAGCGTGCTGTTAAAAGAGGGGGGCGGCACCTATTGGGGGGAACAGGTGCCGCCTCGGCAGTGCGTTGATTGGGGGGAACCAACACACCACAGGTCAAAACTTTCGTTCAGACATTGATAAGCATACTTGGGAAAATCAGATCCGCAAGTCCTCCGGGTCCCCCTAAATGAGGACACGAAAATATGAGCCCGTGAGAGCACGATTTCAAAAATATCCTGAGCAGAAAACCGGCCGTTCTTCCGGGGAAATTTGTCCTCGGAACGGGCGTATCCGCCGTGTAGGGTTCAGGGACGGGTCCGCCGCGGCGCCCCGCCACCGCCTGAACTCGCAAAGGAGCGAACCATCATGAGCGTGCAAATCGACCATCTTCTCCACGAAACCCGCCGATTCCCGCCGTCTCCGGAGTTTGCCGCGACATCAGTGGCGACCGAGGCTCTTTACACGGATGCCGCAGCAGATCGGCTTGGTTTCTGGGCCACGCAGGCCCGCGACCTCCTGCACTGGCACAAACCGTTCACCCGCACCCTCGACTGGACCAATCCGCCGTTCGCCAAGTGGTTCGACGACGGCGAGCTCAACGTGGCGTACAACTGCCTCGACCGGCACGTGCTCGCCGGCAACGGCGACCGGGTGGCGCTGCACTGGGAGGGCGAGCCGGGCGATACCCGCTCGATCACCTATGCAGAGCTCACCGAGGAGGTCAAACGTGCCGCGAACGTGCTTCTCGGCCTCGGCGTGCGCGCCGGCGACCGGGTGGCCATCTACCTGCCGATGATCCCCGAGGCCGTCGTGGCGATGCTCGCCGTGGCCCGCATCGGCGCCGTGCATTCGGTGATCTTCGGCGGCTTCAGCGCCGAGAGCCTGCGCTCCCGCATCGACGACGCCGAAGCGGTGGTCGTGATCACCTCCGACGGCGGCTACCGCAAGGGCCGGGCCACCCCGCTCAAGCCCGCGGTCGACGCGGCCCTGGCCAGCGGCGACTCCTCGGTGCGCACCGTGCTCGTGGTGAACCGCACCGGCGGCGACGTGGAGTGGAACGAACGCGACAAGTGGTGGCACGAGGAGCTCGCCGCCGTCTCCGGCGAGCACGAGGCGCAGGCGTTCCCGGCCGAGAACCCGCTGTTCATCCTCTACACCTCCGGCACCACCGGTAAGCCCAAGGGCATCCTGCACACCAGCGGCGGCTACCTCACCCAGGTGGCCTTCACCCACAAGAACGTCTTCGACCTCAAGCCCGAGACCGACGTGTTCTGGTGCACCGCCGACGTGGGCTGGATCACCGGCCACAGTTACGTGGTCTACGGACCGCTGGCCAACGGCGCCACGCAGGTGCTCTACGAGGGTACCCCCGACACCCCGCACCCCGGCCGGTGGTGGGAAATCATCGAGAAGCACAAGGTGAGCATCCTGTACACGGCGCCCACCGCCATCCGCACGTTCATGAAAATCGGCCGACAGGAGCCGCAGAAGTTCGACCTGACCAGCCTGCGCCTGCTCGGCTCGGTGGGCGAGCCGATCAACCCGGAAGCGTGGATGTGGTACCGCGAGGTGATCGGCAACCACGTCACCCCGGTGGTGGACACCTGGTGGCAGACCGAGACCGGCGCGATCATGATCTCCGCGCTGCCCGGCCTCACCGAGACCAAGCCCGGCGCGGCGCAGGTCGCCATCCCCGGCATCTCCATCGACGTGATCGGTGAAGACGGCGAGCACGTGGGGCACGGCAACGGCGGCCTGCTCGTGGTCACCGAACCGTGGCCGTCGATGCTGCGCGGCATCTGGGGCGACCCGGAGCGTTTCATCGAGACCTACTGGGAGAAGTTCCAGGATGCCCCGAACGGTCCGCTGTACTTCGCCGGCGACGGCGCCCGGCTCGACCGCGACGGCGACATCTGGCTGCTCGGCCGGGTCGATGACGTGATGAACGTCTCCGGGCACCGGCTGTCCACCGCCGAGATCGAGTCGTCGCTGGTGGCGCACCCCATGGTGGCCGAGTCCGCGGTGGTGGGCGCGCACGATGAGACCACCGGGCAGGCCGTGGTGGCGTTCGTGATCATCAAGTTCAGCCAGACGGATGCGGCGTCGCACGCCGACATCAGCGCCGTGCTGCGCGCACACGTGACGTTGCAGATCGGGGCGATCGCGCGGCCGCGGGAGATCCACATCGTGAACGAGCTGCCCAAGACCCGCTCGGGCAAGATCATGCGGCGGTTGCTGCGCGATGTGGCCGAGGGCCGCGAGATCGGCGATACCACCACCCTCGCCGACACCTCGATCATGCAGATCATCTCGGAGAGCATGCGCTAGCCCCGCTCCTCGCTCGCGAACTGTGAGTTAAGCACCTTCCGAACGCCCGGGAAGGTGCTTTTCTCGCAGTTCGCGCGCCTATGGGCGGGTGGGCTCGGAGTAAACGTTCACGAACGCCCCATACCGTGGGCCAAATGTCTCGAGATACCTCCCGCACCCGGATGGGCGGACTCGACGCCCTGCGCGGGGTCGCCGCCGTGATCGTGCTCGTGCACCACGTGTCGATGACCGCGCCGGCAATTTCGGCCGCGTACAGCTCCAGCGCCGACGTGGCCGTGTTCTCCCCCGCCTGGTGGGTCACCCTGTCGCCGCTGAAGATCCTCTTCGCCGGCCCGGAGTTCGTGCTGGTGTTCTTCGTGCTCAGCGGGTTCGTGTTGGTGCTCACCCCGCTGCGACGCTTGCAGTGGACCCGGCCCCCCGCGGAGGCGCCCGGCTACGACTGGTTGGCGTACTACCCGCGCCGCATCGTCCGGCTGGCCATCCCGGTGGTCGTGTCGGTGGGCCTGGCCGCGGCGTGGATCCTGCTCGTGCCGCGCACCGGCGCCGGCGGCGCGTGGATGGCGAAGCAGGGCAGCCCCGACCTCGGCATCGGCAACCTGCTGCGCGAGGCCAGCATCCTGGGCTTCACCGGCCGACCCGACGTCAACCCGCCGCTCTGGTCGCTGGCCTGGGAGATGTGGTTCTCGCTGCTGCTGCCCATCGGCGTGATCTTCGCCGTGGCCAGCCGCCGGTGGACCCTGGCCTGGGTGGCGCTGCTGCTGGCCACGTCCACCTCGGGTTACCTGCTCGGCATCGAGCCGCTGATGTACCTGCCGGCGTTCGGCCTGGGTGCCCTGCTCGCGGCCAACCACGGGTCACTCCTGGCCTGGTCGACCCGGCTGGTCAGTCGGCGCGGCGGCACCCTGGTTTGGGCGGCGATCGCCGTGCTCGGGCCGGTGCTGCTCATCGCGTACTGGCTGCTGCGGCCGGCGTTGACCGACCCGTGGAACAGCGTGGCCCTGTCGCTGCGGGTGCCGGGCGCGGTGTTGATCGTGGCGACCGTGGCGCTGTGGCCGCCGGTGCAGCGGATGCTCAGCGGGCGCCTCTTGGCCTGGCTCGGAACCATCAGCTTCAGCCTGTACCTCGTGCACTTCCCCATCGTGGTGACCTTCGCGCAGCTGTTCGGGCCGGAGCACTGGTGGTGGGGCGCTCTGGTCTCGGTGCCGCTGAGCCTGGTGCTTGCCCAGCTGATGTACCGCTGGGTGGAATTGCCCGCGCAGACGCTGGCGGGTCGGGTCGGGGCCAGGTTCTCGGCCGGGCATCCGCGCCCCGAGGCTGTACGACAAGGTCGCGAGCTGTGAGAAAAGCACCGAAAACGGTCTGGGAAGGTGCGTAAGTCACAGCTCGCGACGGTGAGATCAAGCGAAGGAGACGGTCAGCTCCACCTCGACGGGCGAGTCCAGCGGCAGCACGGCCACGCCCACCGCGGAGCGGGCGTGCACACCGATGCTGCCGAAGATCTCGCCGAGCACATCGGAGGCGCCGTTGACCACGCCGGGCTGGCCGGTGAAGTCCGGGGCGGATGCGACGAACCCGGTGACCTTGACCACCTGGGTGATCCGGTCCAGCGAGCCGATCACGCTCTGGATAGCGGCGAGCGCGTTCAGCGCGCACTGCCGGGCGTAGCCCTGGGCGTCCGCGGCCGACACGAGACCCTCGCCGTCCCCGACCTTGCCCGTGGCCGGCATCACGCCGGCCACCATCGGCAGCTGGCCGGAGGTGAACACCAGCGACCCGCTCACCACGGCGGGAACGTACGACGCCACCGGCGGGACCACCGTCGGGAGTTCAATGCCCAGTTCGGCCAGACGGGCCTCGATCTGCGACACGATCAGGCGCCGGTCGAGCCGGCGACGGGGCGCTTGAGGTAGGCGACAAGTCCACCTTCCGGGCCGGTGACGACCTGCACAAGCTCCCAACCTTCCGAGCCCCAGTTGTTGAGGATGGCGGCTGTGTTGTGGATCATCAGCGGGGTGGTGAGGTATTCCCAGGCAGTCATGCGGCTCCGATTCAGGCGATTTTTCAGGTTGTGTCCCTTACGCTCAATTGTATGTCTGCCAAAAAACGTACGGTTAGTGGAGCGCTCGGCGGCCTCCTGGGCTTTATTGGGATGAGCGCCGTCGCCGGTGTCCTCGTCACCGTTGCCGTGACCCCCGCCCTCGCCGTATCGGGCATGACGGCCACCAACACGATCAACGTGTTCGAGAACCTGCCCAACTACCTCACGGTCGACCAGCTCTCCCAGAAGAGCACCATCTACGCCATCGACGGCAACGGCGCCCCGTACGCGCTGGCGTCGTTCTACGACCAGAACCGCGTCGAAGTGCCGGTCACGAGCATGAGCCAGTACGTGCAGGATGCCGCGGTCGCCGGCGAGGACCCCCGCTTCGAGGAGCACGGCGGCGTGGACCTGCAGGGCACCATTCGTGGCGCCCTGTCCACCGTCACCGGCGGCGGCACCCAGGGTGGGTCATCCATCACCCAGCAGTACGTCAAGAACGTTCTCGTGCAAAAGTGCGAGGTGCTCAACGACCAGGACAAGCTGGACGCCTGCTACGACGAGGCCACCGAAACCTCTCCTGAGCGCAAGCTCAAGGAGATGCGTCTGGCCATCGGTGTGGAGAAGGAATACAGCAAGCTCGAGATCCTGCAGGGCTACCTGAACATCACTCTCTTCGGCGGCAGCGTGTACGGCATTGAAGCGGCCTCCGGGTACTACTTCAACACCACCGCGGCGAACCTCAACCTGTCCCAGTCGGCCAGCCTGATCGCCATCGTGAACAACCCGGAAAAGTTCCGTCTGGACCGGCCCGAGAGCGAAGCCAACGGCGCCGCGAACGGGTACGCCGCCAACAAGGAACGCCGCGACTACATCCTGGGCGAGATGCTGCAGTACAAGAAGGTGACCCAGGAGGAGTACGACGTTGCCATCGCGGCCCCGATCGAGCCCACCATCACCGAGCCGAGCACCGGATGCCAGACCGCCGGCGGCAGCGCCTACTTCTGTGATTACGTCACCCACGTGCTCAAGAGCGACCCGACCTTCGGCGAAGACGAAGACACCCGCATGATGAACTTCCGTCGCGGCGGCTACGACATCTACACGACCCTCGACCTGGACCTGCAGCTGGCCACCGAGACCACCATGGCCGAGAACGTGCCGCAGACCGCCAGCTGGGATGTTGGCGCTGTGGCCACCAGCGTTGAGGTGGGCACCGGCCGGGTGCTCACGATGGCGCAGAACAAGACCTACAGCCAGGACCCCGAGGTGCAGGCCACCGGCGCCCAGTACTCCGGCGTCAACTACAACACCGACTACGACCAGGGCGGCTCGAGCGGATTCCAGCCCGGCTCCACGTACAAGGTCTTCACCCTCGCCGAGTGGCTGAAGGAGGGTCACGCGCTCAACGAACGCGTCGACTCGGCCCGCAAGAGCGACTGGGGCACCTTCCAGGACTACTGCGACGGCCCGCAGACCTTCCCCGGCTACAACCCGAAGAACGACGCGAACGAGCCCGGCACCGGCTACACCGCCCTGCAGTCGACCATCAACTCGATCAACACCGGCTTCATCGGAATGGCCAAGAAGCTTGACCTCTGCAAGATCCGCGACACCGTTGAGTCCTTCGGGGTGCACCGGGCGGATGGCGGCGAGCTCGAGAAGGGTGCCTCCTCGGTGCTCGGCACTAATGAGATCGCCCCGCTGAGCATGGCCGTGGCCTTCGCCGGCATCGCCAACGCCGGCAAAACCTGCTCGGCCGTGGTCATCGACCGCATCGTCGGACCGGACGACGCCGAGATCGCACCGCCCACCTCCACCTGCAACCAGTCGGTTGAACCATCCGTGGCCGCCGGCATGGCGTACGCCATGAAGCGGGTACTCACCGAGGGCTCCGCAACCCAGTCCAACGACTCCACCTACCCGAAGGTGCCGATGATCGGCAAGACCGGAACCACCGACGGCGCCAAGGACACCTGGATGACCGGCGCGAGCAGCAAGGTCGCCACCGTTGTGGGCGTCGTCGCCGTCACCGGTGAGGCCAACCAGCGGTCCCGCGACTACGCCTTCGAGAGCGGCTCCGCGGCTACCGCCCGGCACCGCATGTGGCCGGACATCATGAGCGTCGCCAACGCCAAGTACGGCGGAGACGAGTTCTCTGAGGCCTCGACCAACGTCATCCAGGGCGCTCAGGTGCCCGTGCCCGACGTGCGTGGCCAGTCGATGGCGGATGCCCAGACCGCGCTCGAGGGCGCCGGCTTCGAGTTCGCCGACGGCGGCGTGATCGACTCCGAGCTGCCTGCCGGGAGCGTGGCCCGCACCGACCCCGCCTCCGGCGCGTCGGCCGGCAACGGCGCCACGATCACGGTGTTCTCCAGCAACGGGAACCAGATCCTGCTGCCCGACGTGACCGGCCAGAGCCTTGATCAGGCCAGGGGAACGCTCACCGGCTTCACCGTGACGACCACCGACCAGGCCGTCACCGACCCCAACCAGAACAACAAGGTGATCGCGATGACCCCGACCGCCGGCACCCCGGCATCCCGGGGCAGCTCGGTCGCCCTCGTGGTGGGCAAGATGGGAGCGGCAGGTTGAGCGCCGCACGCGCCGTCGTCGCCTCCGCCGCCGCCGTGACCACGGCGGGGCTGGCGGCGTTCGCCTGGGGTTCCCTCGTGGAACGCCGCCGGTTCACCCTGCGTGAGGTGACGGTACCGGTGCTCGCGCCCGGGTCCGACCCGATCACGGTGCTGCACCTCTCCGATCTGCACATGGCCCCGTGGCAGCGCGACAAGCAGGACTGGGTGCGCGGTCTTGCCGAGCTGAAGCCCGACCTCGTCGTGAACACCGGCGACAACCTGGGTCACGAAGACGGCATCGCGGGCGTGGAGTACGCCCTCGAACCGTTCAAGGGCATCCCGGGCATCTTCGTGAACGGCTCCAACGACTTCTTCGGCCCGCAACCGAAGAACCCGCTGAAGTACTTCGGCGGCCCGTCGATGCTGCGCAGCCGGCACGTCGAGCTTGACACCGACGACCTGCACCGGGTGTTCGCCGACCTCGGCTGGACCGACCTGAACAACGCCGCTGAGGCGCTGGACATCAACGGCACCCACCTGGAGATCTTCGGGGTCGATGACCCGCACATCCGCCGGGACCGGCTCGACCTGATCACCGGAGCCATCGACGAGATGCGCGGCAACGACCCGCTCACCGAGGAGACCTGGCCGGACCCCGAAGAACCGGCCGGCCGGCGCTCGACGCTGACCGTGGGTGTGGTGCACGCCCCGTACCAGCGGGTACTCAACTCCTTCATCAACCACGGCGCCCAGCTGATGCTGGCCGGGCACACCCACGGTGGTCAGGTGTGCGTGCCGAAGTTCGGCGCTTTGGTAACCAATTGTGATATTCCCCGCCGTCAGGTGAAGGGACTCAGCCTGTGGAGTGTGGGGCTGCGCACCGCGTACCTCAATGTTTCCGCGGGTTTGGGCACCTCGATCTACGCGCCGGTGCGCTTCGCCTGCCCGCCGGAGGCGACCCTGCTCACCCTCACCGCCGCGTAGCCACGACCCCCTTCTGGGGTAGCTTGGCTCGTCCGGGTCCCCCGGCGATCCCCTAGGCTCGCTCTTATGGGGGATTCCAAGAGAACTTTTTCCGGCGTCATCGGGGGACTCGCCGGTTTCGTGGCGATGAGCGCTGTCGCCGGCCTGCTGATTACCGTCGGGATCACCCCGGCGCTGGCGATCTCCAGTCTGGCCGCGAGCAGCACGATCAACGCCTTCGAGAACCTGCCGAATTACCTCAAGATCGACGAGCTGTCGCAGGTGAGCACCATCTATGCGGTGCCGAACAGCGGAGTCCCCTACGAGCTCGCCTCGTTCTACGACCAGAACCGGGTTGAAGTTCCTCTGGCGGCCATGAACCTGTTCGTGCAGGACGCCGTCGTCGCCGGTGAGGACCCCCGGTTTCGTGAACACGGCGGAATCGACCTGCAGGGCACCATGCGGGCGGCGCTGGCCAAGTTCACCGGCGGGCCTACCTCGGGCGGCTCATCGGTGACCCAGCAGTACGTCAAGAACGTGCTGGTGCAAAAGTGCGAGGTCATGCCCGACCCGGACGAGCTTCAGGCCTGCTTCGAGGAGGCCACCGACCCCACCGAGGAACGCAAGCTCAAGGAGATGCGGCTGGCCATCGGGGTGGAGAAGGAGTACAGCAAGGACGAGATCCTGCAGGGCTACCTGAACATCACCGGCTTCGGCGGCACCGTGTACGGCATCCAGGCCGCGGCCGAGTACTACTTCTCGGCCACCGCCGCCACCCTCACCCTGCCGCAGGCCGCGAGCCTCATCGCGATCGTGAACAACCCGGAGAAGTTCCGCCTGGACGAGCCCGAGAGCGAAACCAACGGCGCCGCGAACGGGTACGCCGCC
This sequence comes from Cryobacterium sp. TMB3-10, assembly GCF_004402305.1. NCBI lineage: Bacteria > Bacillati > Actinomycetota > Actinomycetes > Micrococcales > Microbacteriaceae > Cryobacterium > Cryobacterium sp. TMB3-10. The sequence goes on from NZ_SOGH01000031.1 coordinate 199,540, forward strand.
AACAAGGACCGCCGCGACTACATCCTGCGCGAGATGCTCAAGCACAAGAAGATCAACCAGGCCGACTACGACACCGCCGTCGCCAGCCCGATCGAACCGGCCATCACCGAGCCCAGCACCGGCTGCCAGACCGCCGGTGGCGCCGCATACTTCTGCGACTACGTCACCTACCAGCTCAAGACCGACCCCACTTTCGGCGCAGACGAAGACACCCGCATGACGAACTTCCGTCGCGGCGGCTACCAGATCTACACCACCCTCGACATCGAGCTGCAGATGGCGTCCGAGGCGGCCATCGCCGAGAACGTGCCGATGACCTACGACGGCTGGGACGTGGGCGCCGTGGCGACCAGCGTTGAAGTGGGCACCGGCCGGGTGCTCACGATGGCGCAGAACAAGCTGTACACCCAGCTGGAGGTTGCTCCTGGCCCGGAGTACACCGGCATCAACTACAACACCGACTTCAACCAGGGCGGCTCGCTGGGCTTCCAGCCCGGCTCCACCTACAAGGTCTTCACCCTGGCCGAGTGGCTCAAGGAGGGCCACCCGCTCGGCGAGCGCGTTGACTCCGCACGCAAGTCCAACTGGGGCACCTTCCAGGACTACTGCGACGGCGCCCAGAGCTTCCCCGGTTATAACCCGCGCAACGACTCCAACGAAGCCGGCCGCAACTACTCGGCCCTGGAATCGACGATCGACTCGATCAACACCGGCTTCCTCGGCATGGCCAAGCGGCTGGACCTCTGCAAGATCCGTGACATGGCCACGTCGTTCGGGGTTCACCGGGCGGATGGCGACCCACTGCAGAAGGGCGCCGGTTCGGTGCTCGGCACCAACGAGGTCGCCCCGCTGAGCATGGCCGTGGCCTTCGCCGGCATCGCCAACAAGGGCATCACCTGCTCCCCCATCGTGATCGACCGGATCATCGGTGCGGATGGTGTGGAAATTCCCGCGCCCGTGTCCACCTGCACCGCGTCGGTGGAGCCCGAAGTGGCCGCCGGTATGGCGTACGCCATGGAGCGGGTCATGACCCAGGGTTCCGCCGGGCAGTCGTACCGAAACACCTCACCGCGGGTCGACATGATCGGTAAGACCGGAACCACCGACGGCTCCAACGACACCTGGATGAGCGGGGCCAGCACCGAGGTCGCCACCGTCGTGGGCGTGGTCAGCGTCACCGGAAAAGACAACAACCAGCGCAACCTCGACTTCGACAGCGGTTCCGCGGCTACCGCCCGGCACCGCATCTGGCCGGAGATCATGGGCGTGGCCAATGCCAAGTACGGCGGCGAGGAGTTCGAGCAGGCTGCCAACAACCTCATCCGCGGGGTGCAGGTCACCGTGCCCGACGTACGCGGTATGAGCGTGGATGCAGCTCGGGACGCCATTGAGGGCGCCGGCTTCGGCTTCCTCGACGGCGGCGTGACCGACTCGGAGCTGCCCGCCGGCACAGTGTCGCGCAGCGACCCCGCCGGTGGCGCCAGCACCAGCACCGGAGCCACCGTCACGGTGTTCTCCAGCAACGGCTCTCAGATTCTGCTGCCGAACGTGGTCGGGCAATCCCTCGACCAGGCCAAGGGCACGCTGAGCGGTTTCGGGGTGGTGGCCAGCGAGCAGCCGGTGACGGACGCGAGCCAGAACGGCAAGGTGCTCTCGATGACCCCCGCCGCCGGCACCCCCACCGCCCCGGGCGGCACCGTGACCGTGGTCGTCGGCAAGTCCGCCCCGCCCGGCTAGGCCTGGTCGAAACCCGGGCACCCGATGGGGTTATACTTGTCGAGGTCCACAGGACCATCGGGGTATGGCGCAGCTTGGTAGCGCGCGTCGTTCGGGACGACGAGGTCGCAGGTTCAAATCCTGTTACCCCGACAGAAATAAACCCCCACTCAAGTGAGTGGGGGTTTTTCTGTTCTCACCAGTTGCCGGCGTTGGAAAGGCCACGACATGACCGACTCCCCCGCATTCGCCCCAGACACCAAGGTGTCCCGTCGCGCCTGGCAGGCCCTCATCGTGCTGATGGCGGGCATGTTCATGGCCCTGCTCGACACCACGATCGTGAACGTGGCGCTGCCCAGCATCCGCACCAGCCTCGACGCCTCCGAGGCGACCCTGTCCTGGATCATCTCCGGCTACGCCCTGGCGTTCGGTCTGGCCCTCATTCCCGCCGGCCGCATCGGCGACCGGATCGGCCACAAGTGGGTCTTCTTCACCGGCCTGGCGCTCTTCACCGTCGCCAGCCTGGCCTGCGGGCTCGCCCAGAACGACCTGCAGCTGATCATCGCCCGCGTCGTGCAGGGTCTGGCCGGCGGCATGTTCGTGCCCGCGGTCACGGCCGTCATCCAGCTGATGTTCCCGGCGGCGTCCCGCGGCAAGGCGTTCGCCATCATGGGGTCGGTCATCGGCGTCTCCACCGCGCTCGGCCCCATCGTGGGCGGCCTGATCATCGAGGCGTTCGGCGTGGAAGAGGGCTGGCGCCTGGTCTTCTGGGTGAACCTGCCGATCGGCATCGTCGCGCTGATCGCCGCCGCCATCCTGCTGCCCACCGGCACCGGCACCGCCTCCGCGCCCGGCGCGCCGGCCGCTGCCCGCGTCGACGGGGTGGGCCTGCTGCTGCTCTCCGCCGGCCTGGTGGCCCTGCTGGTGCCGTTGATCGAGGGCCAGGACCGCGGCTGGCCGCTCTGGACCTACCTGGTGCTCGCCGCCGGGGTGCTGCTCATCGTGGCGTTCGGCGCCTGGGAGGTGGCCCTGACCAAACGCGGCAGCAGCCCGCTCGTGCCGCCGCATCTCTTCTCGCACCCGGCGTTCACCGGCGGCGTCATCCTGGCCCTGGTCTACTTCGCGGCATTCACGAGCATCTTCTTCACCATCTCGATCCTCTGGCAGGCGGGCCTCGGCCACACCGCGCTGGAATCCGGCCTGGTCTCGATCCCGTTCGCGATCGGCTCGATCCTGGGCGCGTCGCAGAGCAACCGGCTCACCGAGCGCCTGGGGCGCACCGTGCTCGTCGGTGGTGTGGCCCTGGTCACGGTGGGTCTGATCTGGGTGTGGCTGGTGCTGCTGCTCACCGTCCCCGCCGACCTCACCAACTGGATCCTGCTGCCGCCGCTGTTCATCGCGGGCCTGGGCAGCGGGTGCTTCATCGCGCCGAACGTGGCGTTCATCGTCGCCACCGTCGACCCCTCCGAGGCCGGCGCCGCCAGTGGTGTGATCGGTGTGATGCAGCGGGTGGGCAGCGCCGCGGGCATCGCCGTGGTGGGCAGTGTGTTCTTCGGCACCCTGGTGGTGGCCGGCCCTGGCGCGGATGCCGTCGCCGCCGGCTTCACCCACAGCGCCACCCTGGCCATGGCCGTCAGTGCCGGACTGAGCGTGGTGGCGCTGTTGCTGGTGTTCCTGCTGCCCAAGCGCGTCGAGGTGCACGGCGGCCGCTGAGCGCCATCCGGTTGGCACACCTTGGCCTCCCAGCCTCGCCTCGCTACTCTGAATGCTTGGTCCGTTGACGGTGATGACCTCCCGCTCTGAACCATGCCGGAGGCCGTGACCTGCAGCCCTTGGGAGGTCACGTGAGCGCTCTGGCACCCACCCTGGCCGATCGACGCCACGCCGCCCTCCGCCGGGCCGCCCGCTGGCTGGCGGCCGGGTATCTGCTCACGCTCACCCTGATCGCGTTCTGGCCCACCCCGGTGGACCGGGGCGCCTCGCACGGCATCGCCAGCCTGCTGGCCCGCCTGCACGCCCACGGCGTGCCAGGCTGGGTGAACTACGCGCTGGTCGAATTCACCGCGAACATCGCCCTATTCCTGCCTGTGGGGCTGCTGGGGGTGGTTCTGCTGGGCTCGGCACGCTGGTGGGTGGCCATTCTGGCCGGTTTCGCCGCGAGCGGCCTGATCGAGCTGGGCCAGCTGGTCTTCCTGCCCGCCCGCTTCGCCACCCCGCTCGACGTGCTCGCCAACACCGCCGGCGCCGCCCTGGGCGCCCTCCTGGCCCTAACTCTGCTAGCCGCCGTCACCGCCCGCTCCCCCCAGCTCGCCCTCACCCCGCCGCCTGCACCGCCGGCACCACCCCGCTGAGAGAATCACTCCGATACGCCTCCTGCAGCGCCGGCAGCGCCGCCCAGTCCAGGTTCACGATCGACTGCCCGTCCGCAGACGTCCCGGTGCCGGCGGTAGGAATGGTGAAGAAGCTCACGTCACCCTCCCGCACGTCCCGCAGCTCCACCCCCAGGGTCACCAGGTCGGTGGCCGAGAGCTCCTCATCAATCGCCAGGTTGGGGCTAACCGCCTCGATCACTCCGCCCATCGTGGTCGGGTTCCCCAGCACCGACTTGTGCATCAATCCGCTGAGCAGCGCGCTGATCAGCAGCTGCTGATTGCGCACCCGCTGAAAATCGCCATCGGCGAACGCGTACCGTTCCCGGGCGAAGGCCAGCGCCTCGGTGCCGTTGAGGTGCTGCAGTCCCTGCGGGAAGGTGCGCCCCGACAGATGGTACGACTCAAACGGGATCGGGTTGTCGATGTCCACCCCGCCCAGCGCATCCGTCAGCGCCGCGAACCCGGCAAAGTCCACCACTGCCACATGATCAATCCGTGAGCCCAGCAGCCCCTCCACCGTCTGCACCGCCAACGGCACCCCGCCGTATGACAGCGCCGCGTTGATTTTCGCTTCGCCGTAGCCGGGGATCTCCAGCCAGCTGTCCCGGGGAATCGACATCACCGACAGGGTCTTGCGGTCCGCGGGCACGTGCACGATCACGATGGTGTCGGAGCGTTGCCCGCTGAGGTTCGCGATCGACCCGGTGCTGTCACCTCGGCTGTCGGAGCCCAGCAACAGAAAATTCATCGCGGATGCCGCGGCGCCGGTCGCCGCGGGCGGTCGCGCCGTCTCATCGGCCGGGAACGCCTCGCTGATCTTCTCCACCGACTCGAAACTGCGCGACAGATTCCACACCGTCACCGCCGCCACCCCCAGCACCACCACCGTGAACACGCTGAACAGCACAAAGACAATCCGCCAGCCGTGGCGGCGGGGCGGTGGCGGAGCTTGATGGCGCGTTAGAGCATTCTGCACTTCGGGCATTCGGGTTGCCTCCTGCGGACCGGTCGGGTAACGGTGCGCACACCATAGACCGCCGGTTCGGGCCCGGATAGTGATCCGCGTTCGAGTCACGCCCGAATTGGGGGGGGAACTCGTGGGTTCCAAACTGCCCCTTCGTCAATTAGCTTCGCTGCATGGGAATCCGCCGACGGACTCGTCGGCGCAGGCGCTGGTACCGACGACTGGAACACAGCAACGGGATGCTTGCCGTCCGCCTCTTCGTCATCATCATCATCGCCGCCGTCGGCGCGGCCGCTCTTGCCGTAGCCGCCTATCAAACGATGTGACGCCCCTCGGCCGCACTGCCATTGGTCATTACCTAGTGGGTAAGCTCGCCGAATGCGTCTTATAGCCCCGGCCACTGTTCTCCTTGGCGTCATCCTGCTTTCGGGCTGCACTGCCGCCACCACGATGGGCAAAACAACGCCAACCGCATCACCGACGCCCACCCCGACCGCTACAGCGCTCACGGAGCCGCAGCTGCTCGACAAGCAGACCAAGGCCATGGTGAACCTCTACAGCCAGGTGGTCTGCACCAACCTGGCCGAGCGCCCTGACCTCGACCTGAACGACGCCGTCGACAAGGTACTGGCCACCTACGCCACTGAGGGCCTCTCCGAGGAATCCAGAGTTGAACTGGCGCACCGCGTGCTCGAGCAGTCCGCCGCCAAGAGCTGTCCGGACCAGAGCGAACGCGTAGCCGCGGACCTCAACGACGAGTAGCCCTTACAGGCAGTCGTCGACCCAGTAGTCCTCGCATTCTTCGGAGCACCAGTACCTCCCCCGGTCATCAATCGGGGTGCCGCATTGGCGGCAACGATGACCGCGCTGCGCAAACAGTGAACGCGGCGATAGGCCGGCCAGGACATTGGGCATCGGGTTGCCTCCAGTCATACAGGGTGTGCGTATATCAACACACGAGTATGAGCTGGAGGCAAGCCCTGTCGACTTCTAGCGGGCTAAGGCAGGAACGAGCGTATCCAGAAAAGCCGCGGTGTCTTCCCAGTTCTCCACAGCGACGCAGTCGACGCCGAGAGCCTTCACCGGGTAGTCGTTGCCGTTCTCGTCGAGCCGGTCTCCGACGAAGAGCATGTCGTCAAGGGGGATGCCGGTGAGCTCGGCCAGGCGCGTCATGCCGTAGGCCTTGTCGATTCCGCGCCTGGTGATATCCACCGACGTCGAGCCGCCTGAGCGTACTTCAAGGTCAGGCAGCTGTGCCTGAACGGCTTCGCGCAGGGCTGTCTTTTTGGCGCCGTCGACGTCCCACTGGGTCTTCGCGGCCACCGGTGCGGCCTGACCCAGAGCCGAGAACGTGATCTGCGAGCCGCGGTCCTCAAGGATCGGGCCCCAGGGTTCGGCTTCCCAATAGCCGAGGTCACGAGCGGTGGCCTCGACGGCGGCGAGGGCACGTTGTTTCTGGTCGTCGGTGAGGTTCTCGGCGTACACCTGCTCCCACTCCCCCGCGCGGTGGCGGTAGTACTGAGTGCCGCAGGTGGGCATGAGGTGCAGGCGCGCCAGTGTGGCGTCGTCAACGTCGGTGAGGTTGTCGACGACCTGCATGGTGAACTGCGCGAATTGTCCGCCGGAAATCACGCACACCTCGGCCACGCTCAGCAGCTGCACGAAGAGCGATGCCATGCGCGGGTCGATCGGCGACTTCGAGGGTGCCAGGGTGTCATCGAGGTCGAAGGCGACCAAGCGAGGGTGGTTCAATGCCATTTAAGGTCGGCCCAATCCGTAGTAGGTCCAGCCGGCTTCTCGCCAAGCTGCTGCATCAAGGGTATTGCGACCATCGATGATGGTGCGGCTCTTCACCAGTCCGGCGGCCCACTCAGGGTCGATCGACTTGAATTCCGGCCATTCGGTGACGAGCACAACGGCATCGGCGTCGCGCAACGTCGCCTCGATATCGGTGGAGTAGGTGATCTGAGGGTGACGAAAACGGGAATTCTCGATCGCCTGTGGGTCGGTGGCCACCACGTCGGCGCCGAGGCCGCGCAGCTGCACAGCTACATCCAAGGCGGGCGAGTCGCGCACATCATCGGAGTGCGGCTTGAAGCTGAGCCCGAGCACGGCGACCTTGGCGTTGTAGACCGGGCGGTCGAGGGCCGAGACGGTGAGGTCGACGACCCGCTGGCGGCGGCGCAGGTTGATGGCGTCGACCTCCTTGAGGAAGGCGACGGATTCGCCGCGGCCCAACTCTTCGGCGCGGGCCGTGAACGCGCGAATGTCCTTGGGCAGGCAGCCGCCGCCGAAGCCGGCGCCCGCATTGAGGAAGCGGCGACCAATGCGTGCGTCGTAGCCGATGGCGTCGGCGAGCTGAGTAACGTCGGCACCCGACACCTCGGCGATTTCGGCCATTGCGTTGATGAAACTGATTTTGGTCGCCAGAAACGCGTTCGCCGCGACCTTGACGAGTTCAGCAGTGGCGTAGTCGGTCACCACCAGCGGGGTCTGGGTCGACATCGCCCTGGCATAGACCGAATTGAGCTGTTCCACCGCGCGCTCACCGGCCTCGCCTGCGGGAACACCGTAGACCAGGCGATCCGGGGCAATAGTGTCTTGCACGGCGAACCCCTCGCGCAGGAACTCAGGGTTCCAGGCCAAGGCAGCGCCCGCTCCAGCAGCCTCGATAATTGCGGCGAGCCGGGCGGCGGTGCCCACAGGTACGGTGCTCTTGCCGACAACCAGATCGCCGGCGCTCAGGTGCGGGATGAGTCCCGCAACGGCTGCGTCCACATATCGGAGGTCGGCCGCGTAGCTGAGTTTTTTCTGCGGGGTACCCACGGCGATGAAGTGCACCTGTGCGCCAGCCGCATCCGCGATGTCGGTGCTGAAACGTAAGCGCCCGGACGCCGTGGCCGACGCCAACACCTCGGGGAGGCCCGGCTCGAAAAACGGGGTCCGTCCTTCGGAAAGGGCGGCAATCTTCTCAGCGTCAATGTCGATGCCGACGACCTCGTGCCCGAGCTCGGCCATTGCCGATGCGTGAACGGCGCCCAGGTAGCCGCATCCGATGACAGAGATCTTCATTCGCAATTACCCATGGGGCTAGTGTACCGACGGCGCAGGGGCCATCCTCAGGACTCCGAGGGTGCCGGGGCTACTTGCAGCCGGGAGCGTCCACGGCGACTGTTGTCGGGTTCAGCATGGGCGTCGTGCGAAGCATGGGCTCCCCATAGGTGCCGGCCAGCCCAGCGAAGGTGGCTGTGACCTGGCTGGTTTGGCCGGGAGTGAGCATCACATTGAACTTCGCAACGGGTCTGCCCAGGTCGTCCGTGGTGGCCAGCAAGTCCGCTCCCTCGGCGACACCGGCCGAGACGAAACTCGTGCCGGGTGGCCCGTAGACATAGACCTCGGTGCGGAACTGATCGGCGCCCCAGTATTCGGTGGCCACGTAGCTGGGAAGTTTCTCCGCCAGTTCCTCGGTGAGGGTGGAGTGCAGATCAACCTTCGTTGTGAAGGTCGGGGTCGCGGCGGTGCAGACATCCGTGCTCAGCGTCGCACCGGTCTCCAGGTAGAAATCCATCTTCGAGGTCGAGGTGTCGCGGAAGAATACCCCGGTGGTCGTTGCGGCCTCGTTCGAGGCCGGCAGGATGCCGGCCATCGGGGTCCCTTCAAGTATCTTCTGCTCTTCGGGGTGCGCGCTCCACGCCATGATCCGGTGCTCGTTCACTCCCTGGGAAACCGCATTCAGCATGTCCACGGGTTCGCCTTGGGAATTGGTCACGGCATTGAACATCGTCATTGCCGCCTCCGCAAAGAAGGCGTCGGTCTGGTCGGGCCCGTTCTTGCCCTGGTAGCGGAAATAGATCTCGTTGAGCAGCAGGGCGACCGCATTGTCTTCCGTGAGAACGTCCCCGGTGCTCATGGCGACCGGGCCGGTGGCGCCGAGCATGTGTGCGAGCGCGGCTGGGTCGATCGAAATGACACCGTCGACGGTTCCGCCGAGGTCCTGTTGCCAGAACGCCTGGGTGATCTGGGCGGCAGTGGGGAAATCGGGTCGGCTCGTCGCGAGGTTCAGCCGGGTGTAGATGAGCGGGCTGTACAGCGCCGCCAGCTTGGGATCCTCCGCGATGACCGGTTCACCGTCACGCCACGGAAAAGTCTGACTCGACGCCTGCCGGGCGATGCTGATCTGCCCGTTGTCAACGGTGACCTCGGTCAGGGCGGCCGCGGTGCCACCGAGCGCCGTGGACTCAGCAAGGTTCTGGAAGATCAAAATGTAGGAGCGCGGCCCAGAAGCGCCCAGCATGTCGGGTACCACAGAGGCAATGGAGCGCACGTCGCCGACGGTGGTTGCTGCGCTGTCGAGAAGGGTTCCGAACTGGGTGCCAGCCGCGTCAACCTGCGCCACAGTGCCGTCGAGCTCGATCGCTGCCACGGATTCCGCTGCAGAATCAAGCGCGGCGCTCGCTGTGGTGAGGGCCGTATTCAGCGACAGGATCGGCGTGAGGTTGATCTTTCCGTCAACGGGCTTCAGAGAAGCGGCGCTCAGGCCAGACGCGACTTCGGCGACGGGCGCGACAGCTTCTTTCGCAACCACATCGACCGCTTCGGCCAGCTGACGAACGGCCGAGAGGTTCGGCCCGGCGATGGGGACGATTTCTGCGGCCCGCCAGATTGGATCCTGGGTCTGGTCGACTGCCTTGCTTGTGGCCGCGGACAGCTTGGTCGATGTTGCGCCAAGACCGACAAAATCCATGGCGGTGGCCTGGGACTTGAGGGTGCCCACCAGGACCTGCGCCTGTTCGAGTTCCGCCTTCGCCGTTAAGACCCTGGACCCGACCCAGCCCGCGGCGGCTCCGACCACAACGACTAGGCCGACGCACACGGCGAGGATGATCAACGCGCGACGAGGGCGCTGCTTCCTTCGGCGCGGTCGATTGGGGACAGCGGAGGCGCGGTCAGCGATGGAATCAGTCACTTAGGAAAGCTAACCCATGAGGGATGCTTGGGTTGCATCGGGTGGCGGCGGCAGGTGGAGACGACGCAGGCTCCGACAATGGCCCACACCCCCCAATCCGGGGGTGGCACGAAGCTAAGATCGAATGCGAAGTGTTGGAAACGAGCGGGCGCAGGCGCCAGTCTCCACTTCGCAGTCGTACAGAACCAGGGAAGTCGTAGATTGAGCGCACACATGGGATTCAACGTCACAGGGGAAACGCGCCAGAATCGACCCCGCCCGGCGGCAAGCTTCGAGAGACGGCTTTGAGTCTTTCGGCGACCGCCACTCGCGGGGGCGCAGCGGTGGTTGCCGGTCAGGTAATCAAACTCGGCCTGCTCTTAGTGAATCTCGTCGTTCTCGGGCGTTTGCTTTCTCCCGCCGACTTTGGCCTGCTGGCTATGGTGATGGCTGTCGTCGGAGTCGGCGAGCTTTTCAGGGATTTCGGTCTGTCGTCAGCGGCCGTGCAGGCAAAATCCGTGACGCCCGCGCAGAAGTCAAATCTGTTCTGGATCAACTCCCTCCTTGGCCTGCTGCTCGCCGGCGCGTGCTGTGCGGCAGCCACACTGATCGCGTCCCTCTACGGTGATCCTCGGCTCGTCAACGTCATCATCGCCATCTCTGTGACGTTCCTCCTTAACGGCATCCAGACCCAGTTCCAGGTCGAGCTCACCCGAAATCATCGTTTCTTCACGCTGGCGGCAACCGACGTCGCGTCGCAGGTGGCCGGCCTGGCGGTGGCCGTGGTCCTCGCGCTCTCGGGGGCGGGATATTGGGCGCTGGTGGGTTTGCAGCTCGGAATTGCGACCACGCTCTGCCTCCTCCGCGTTGTGGCCGCACGATGGGTTCCCGGCTTGCCCTCTCGACGATCAGAGATCAGGCCGTTCCTCGAATACGGCTGGCACTTGGGCTGGGCACAAATCGTCGGCTACATCAGCTACAACATTGACAGCGTCATTCTTGGCGCTCGCTCGGGCGCTGCGGCTCTCGGTCTCTACAACCGCGCGTTCCAGATCATCACGCTTCCCGTCGTTCAACTTCTCGGCCCGCTTTCGAACGTTGTGCTTCCGCTCTTGTCGAGAGTGGAGTCCAAGGAAGTATTCGTTCGGGCAATCACGCGGATTCAACTCATACTCAGCTACACCTCAGCGATCTTCTTCGGGTTGCTGGTGGCCACCGCCTACCCGTTCGTCAGGCTGCTCTTGGGACCAGCATGGGTGCAGTCAGCACCGATCCTCCAGATCCTGAGTGTTGGTGCCCTCTTCCAGGTCATGACCTACACCGGGTACTGGGTTTTCCTGGCTCGCGCCCTCACCAGGTCGTTGCTCCGCTACAACCTCGTCACGAAAACGTTCGTGATCCTCTGCGTCATCGTCGGGAGCAGCTGGGGTCCACTCGGTGTGGCGGCGGGGTACTCGCTCGGTCTCGTGGTGTCGTGGCCCGTCTCGTTGCTCTGGCTCAGCAGGGTCAGTGATTTTCCTGTCAGGGAGACCACTCCGATTGCCCTCAGAGGAATCGGATTGGCCATCGCCGTGGCATCCTGCGGGTTATTGGCGGGAGCGCTGCTCACCGTAGACAACATACTTCTGCAGTTCGCTATCAACGGGTGTGGCGCGATTGTCGGCCTGGCGATCACGCTCCTGCACCGTCCTCTGCGGAACGAGCTTTTGCAGTTGGCCACATCCGCAACCCAAGCTGTTCGACGAAAGCTGTGACGGTCACTTCGGCCGCCGGTGAGAGAGAAAGAGGCACTTTGACGTCTGTGACGCCCCCGCGAATGACACCCCCCAAGGCAACAGCAAAATCGTTTGCCAAAGGTGCGCTCATCTCCGCTCTGGATAGCCGTGCTCTCCTTTCCCTGACCGCTCTTGCCGACTCGTTGACGGTCCGCGCGGGGTCCCGCCAGCGGCAGACCGGCCAGTCGGGCCCGCATGTCATCATCAATTCCACCGGCGGCGGGAACATCGGCGACCAGGCTATGTTTGAGAGCTTTCTGGCGAACGTCGAGGGGCCGGTGCGGGCCATTGTTCGCAGCACCGATGCGTTCGACGTGCCAGACTCGCTGGCCCCGGGACGTGTCGAGTTGGTGGTCCTTCCCCGGCTCATTTACGGGCGTGGACTGAGCCGCCTCATGGATGTTCTGACCTTCGCGCGAACACTGCGCGGCGCTCGGTCTCTTTCCATCGTCGGAGCGGACGTGATGGACGGCGGCTACGGTCGGCGCCCCTCCGCGCTCGAATGGAGCTTGGCCACCGCGGCCGCGAAGGCACAGATCCCCACGCGTGTGCTCGGCTTCAGCTGGAAGGAGAGTGTCGATCGGGCGATTCTGAGTGCGGCACGTCGGGCCGCCCGGGGCGGGGTCGTCGCGATCGCCCGCGACCCCCATTCACGAGCCCGGCTGCGAAAAAACGGAATCGAAGCGGTCGAGGCTGCCGACGTGGTTTTTCTGCACGCTGGCGTCGCCGAGCCCAACGCGCATGAAGCCTTGGTGCGGGGGTGGGTTGAGTCGGGGAAACGGGTCGCCATTGTGAATATGAGCGGACTCATCAACTCGACCCTCAACCAGAACGAAGAGTACGCCCACATTGTCGAAACGCTCGGCGAACTCGGCTACGAGATCCTCCTGCTCCCCCATGTCTCGACCGATATTCCCGTGATCGAATCGTTCAAGGCTTCCAGCCCAGACCACACGGATGTCAACCACGTGGACCGGCTCCTCACACCGTCTGAGGTCAAGGCTCTCGCCGCCCAGGCCGATGTCGTCGTCACGGGGCGAATGCACCTCTCGATTCTCGCCCTGAGCTTCGGGGTCCCGTCCATTGTCTTGGCGACGCAGGGAAAGGTTCTCGGATTGATGGAGTTGGTGGGGACTCCAGACTCGTGTATCGATCCTGTCCGGGGCTTCGCAAGCCAGGTAACGGGTCGACTGCGCGAACTCGACATCAATCGTTCCGCGACCGCGGCAGCGATCACTTCAGGTGTGCGACGCGCACGCGTGCTCGCGGCGGCTAATTTCCGTGACCTCTAAATCGGTACGTCTGGAAATCCCGCGGTCCGGGAGCACTCAGCGGGTGGTGAACTCCGATGATCGTTAGTGCGCTACGAATCGTCAGAGCTGTCATCGCTTTTCGGATGGCGGGGGCCCACGTGAATGGGACCCCCCGGGTTTTCGGTCGCCTCCCCCAGGTCAGGAACAAGGGAACTCTGAACATTGGGTCTGGGTTCCAGGTTCGCGGACAACGGTTCCGTGTGGGGATCGCTGTTGATCGCGATGGGACGCTCAACATCGGTGAACACGTGTTCCTGAACCAGGGCGTCAGCATCGCCGCCAGGACAACGATCACAATCGGTGACCATACCAAGATCGCTGACCTGGTCACCATCCAGGACACGAACTACCATCGTGTCTCACCGGACGAGCCAGTGGTTTCGGCTCCGATCACCATCGGCAGGAACGTCTGGCTAGGCCGACTCTCGATCATTTCTCCCGGGGTCACGATCGGGGACAACGCCGTGGTTGCGGCGGGTTCAATCGTCACTAAAGACGTCATGCCCAACACCGTCGTTGCCGGCACGCCGGCCAAGTTCCTGAGGTCGTTCACCACGCCGCCGGGGTGGGTACGCGACTAAAGCCGGCGCGTGCCGGCGACGTCGTCGCGGCACCCCGGGGTGTGCTGTGCTCCCACCTCAGGTCGTGCGCGCTCCGCCCGTGAGGTCAATCGTGTTGGACAAGAATCTCGTCCAACTGGCGCCGGGGAGACCTGGCCACCTTGAAGTTCTTCGGAGGAATCCCAACGGCGATCAGAGTGATGACGTCTTCGTGTGCGGGGATTCCAGACGATGCCCGGAAGGTGTCTGACTGGCTGTTCTTCATCGACCAATTGAGGTAACAGGTGGCCAGCTCCCTGGAATGCAGCGCCCAGCCCAGAGTCATCGCGAAGAGACCCCCATCAATCCACCGCTGATTGCGCTCCGACGGGCCCGAAAACAGCCGCGCGTCCACCGTCACGGCCAACACAACCGGGATGGAACTTCGAAATCCAGCATTCCCGTTCTGTTGGGCGAGAACAGAGACCGCCGCCTCACCCGTATATACATGCACTCGGAAAGCCTGTCGATTGCAGACAGACGGAGTGTGCGTCGCCATCGATACGGCCGCCTCGATATCCGCCATGTTCACGCCGATGGAATCATCGAAATCCCGCACGCTGCGACGGGACGAGAAGAAGTGCTCCCACCGCTCCTGAGCGGGCTCTCCCTGGTCAGCCTGCCGAAACACGTCATCCCTGTTCACACGAAGCGCAACGCTGTCGTCGGCGTCGCCGCCTGTGTTCCAGGTTTGAAGAGCGGCGAGGGCGGACGTGGCGAATACGCCATAGGAGTCAGCGCCGGCCTCGGAGCCGTCGAGGTTGCCAAGCCCCACGACGAGTCTCTTTTCGACCTCCACACCGAAAGGTCGCTTCGGGTTTCTCAGCGCCAGCCCCTTTTCCACCCGGTGGTAATCCTTCGTCAGCTGGGTCTCGAGCTGGCGTCCACTCCAGCCGGAGTTGAACAATCCCTCCCCCGGTCCACCGAGAAGGCGATGGCGTTTCGCGTCAAGGAGCGCCTCGTGGGTGTTGCTCAGGTTCCCTCGCAGCCTTCTCCATGTGTCCAGGGCGCCGGAGGGCAGCATGTTCTTGGCCAGAGCCTTCATGCGTTGCATCATAAGTTGGTGTACTTCCTGTCGTTGTCTAAAAATGGAGGTCGACCCCCGCAGGCAGAGAGGACTACTGTCACGACACCGTGGGCGCCGGCAATCGAACTCGCGCGTTGGTCGGAATAGACCCGTCAGGAGTCTCACTCGGACGTCTGATCTGCTCAGCGCAGAAGCCGAGCACGAACAGCCACAGGGGCAACGTGTCCGACATCATGCCCCAGCCAGTCAAGGCCACAATCATGATGCCGGGGAGGGAGGCAAGAACGGCTCGCGCGTACATCCCGCTGGGGTGCATCGCTCGTCGAGTCTTCCAGGCTCGGGCAACCAGGATGAGAATCGGCAGGAAGAGGAGCGTGGCACCGATGAATCCCAACTCCACGACGGCCAGCAGCACAGAGTTGTGTACCGGCCAGCCGGTCGCCGTCAGAGCATCGAACGGTCCGACCGCGGTTACGTAAGTCCCCGGGCCGGTTCCGATCCACCATGGCCGCATCTGGATCTG
The DNA here is from genome assembly GCF_004402305.1 of Cryobacterium sp. TMB3-10. Classification (NCBI taxonomy): domain Bacteria; kingdom Bacillati; phylum Actinomycetota; class Actinomycetes; order Micrococcales; family Microbacteriaceae; genus Cryobacterium; species Cryobacterium sp. TMB3-10. The sequence goes on from NZ_SOGH01000031.1 coordinate 214,774, forward strand.
CTGGAGCGCAACATCGGTGAAGTGAGTGCGAAATCCACCGATTTCGCCGGTCTCGAACCGGCCCAGCCAAACGCCGGCCGAAGCCGCCACGACACCGAGCGCGGCGAGCGGAATCATCACGCGTCGACCGATATTCTTCGCTTCCTGCGAAGTCATCGCCCAGATCACGATCATGATGATCGCTCCGAAAAAGTTGGCCCGGCCGCCGGAAAGCACGAAGGGAATGGCTGAAATGCAGATCGACCACCAGGCGAGCTTGCGTACCGTCGTTTGAGTTGACTTCGTCAAGGGCAACAGAAGGACCAAGAGCAACAGAAGGACCTTCCCCAGTCCCGTGGGGTGGCCGAAGGAACCGTTCACCCGGCCGACCAGCCCCAGGTCCGAGGCCGCCGCAGCGCCCAACGGAAAGAGCGGAACGCCGACGAACTGTGCGACCGAGATCACCACCTGGACAGCGACCGTGATGAACAGCCAGCCGACCAGGATCCGTTCCGACTTGTCCCCGATCTTGAGGAACGTGGAGATGTAGCTGCCCGCAACCCACGCCAACGCCGCGACACCGAAATGCATGACCCCGGACCACTGCTCGTTATTGCCGTCCCACACCAAGAAAATCCAGACGAACAAGAACAGGCCGAAAGCACCGTAGGTCAGCCACTGTGTCCCTTGCCTGCGCAGGAACACTGCAGTCAGGACGACCAGGCAAATGGCGACTGTGTAGGTCATGACGCGCGGTTCAGCACCAGAGATTGAGGCTCGGGTTTGATCGGCCACCGTGGCGCCCGCCAGTACCTTCGGAAGAAAACAGAGGCTGGTGAGCATGAGCGGAAGCAGGACGTTCAGGGCACCAAGGAAATGCCCGATGACCAGGAGGACCACGAGGCTGACGATCCCCGCGACTATCAGCACGAAATCACGTTCGACTTTCTCACGCTCACCACCGCCCAAGGATGTCGTCAACCGACGAGGTAAATGCTCCCTGCGAGAAGCGGGAGCTGAGTTGCGAGCGGTCGAGCCCTGGCACGGCAGTGCGTTGGGCCGGTGCCGATCGAAACAGCTCCTCGATATTTCGGATCCACGGTCCATAGTCCGGGCTGAAGCCCGACCGAACGTGGTCGGTTCCGTACACGGTCAGCCCACGTGCGATTGCTTCGACTGCCTTGACCTTGATGCCTCCACCGTGGTCGATCGGCACGATAACGGCGTCGATGTTGTCGTAGAAGGAATCGAGATTGTCCAGAGCACCCAGGACGGTGGCGGGAACACCCCAGGTGCGTACCCGCTCGGAACCGAATCCTGCCACCACAATCTCCAGCTTCTGGGCCTTCAACAGATGACCGAACTCACGAAAGAACTTTCTCAGGGACATTTCATTGGGCTCGTATCCGAGGTTACCCAGGAAGCCGACACGCGTAACGGGTCCATGGCCGCGGTCGTGGGAAGCGAATGTCTGGGTTGGCGTCGGGAGCCACTCCGCGCTGGCGTTCGCTCCAATCGACGTCAGATCCCCGTACCCGGCAACGGTATTGAACCGCGCCTTCGACGGGAGCTGCGATTCCCGACGACGCCAGATTGCACTCTGAGTCAGGCCGCCCAGCATGGAAAGCGGCGAAGAAGCGCCCATGGTGCGCGAATTGACGCTCCACAGATCCATCCAGTCGAAAATGATCTCATCTCGAGGAAGGTCGCGGGCGGCAGCCTTGAACACGACAGGAACGGCAATGACGTGGAGATCGGCCGGCGGTAGGGGCGCGAGGGAGCGCGAGAGCGGCATCGGGGCGAGAGTTCGCTTGGCCTTGGTGCGGAATGTCGGCTTCCGGTCCAGGCTGGGGCCGCGGGTGTTGAGACCGTGAATGGTCACGGTGTAGCCGAGCGACTTCAGGGCCTCTTCCCAGGCAATCACCCGCAAACCGCCTCCGTCTCGGGGCATGTCTTCCCGGCCGTACCAGTAGACGACCGTTGCGCGCGGATTCACTTTGCACCCGCGGGCGGCAATATCTCTGACCAGAAGGAACTGAACCTGCTGTTGAATGCCTCGATCGAGTACGAACGAAGATAGGAGTCCCGGGCGGCGGCCCCCATGACCTGTGCCTGGTGACTGTCAAGGTCCTGCATGATCGATCTCAGCGCAGCGCTGTCCCGAAGTGGGAACAGGCGGCCCGTCTGTGCGTCATCCACGATTTCCGAAAGTCCGCCCCCATCGCTCCCGATCACGGCGCGCCCCCGCGCGAAAGCTTCAATTGCGATCAGGCCAAAAGGTTCGGGTTCATCAGACGGCACCACAACGAAGTCGACAGCATCGACCAGGGCGGAAATGTCTTGCACTTCCCCCTGGATAACGACGGATTCACGGTTTTTCATCCGGGAGACGATGCCCCGGACGTCCACCGGCTTGCCCATCTCCGGCGGCCCTCCAACAACGACGAGCTCGCCGAGTGGTTCCCCTGAATCCCAGGCCTCCAAGAGAGTCGAATGACCCTTCCAGGAGTTCCATCTGCTCGCAACAAGGAACTTCAGCACCCCGCCGCGAGCGATGGGATCAACGAGGGGACGGTCGTAGTCGGACACGCCATTGAGGAACACGCGTGAGCGCCTTCTCACACGGCCCCTGAGCCCATCCTGTGCCGCGTTCGAGATGCACAAGCATTCTGTGGCTGCTGTCGCGAGGGCGCCCAGTACGTGCGCTTCACGCCCTCGCCACACCTCCTGGCAATGGAGGACGACATGGGGAACTCTTAGGATCCGCGCCAGAATACCCACGGCGAGCGAGGCCGAGGTCGTCATATAGACAGTGTGCGGCTTCAGCCTACGTAGTTCGAGGAGCGTCCGAATCATCATCATCAGAGTCTTCGGGAGATGACGTGGTGAGAGGTACTTCCTCCGAAGAATTGGCAGTGCCCTAATCTCGAACCTCAGATTGTTGCGCTTCAACTCGGCATCAAGGCTGAACACGGACGGCGCCGCGTCATCGGGCAACCAGACCGTCGCGGCCCGTTTGTCAGCCTCGGGCAGAGTTTTGAGCACTTGGAGCAGTACCTTGTCCGCACCGTACATCTCGTTCGACGAGTGCACGAAGACGACACCCGTCCTATTTCGAGTCATCAGCATCTCCTCGCTTGCGAAGCACCCGGGCTGGGGTGCCTCCGGCGACGGAGTTGTCTGGGATGTCCCGGGTCACTACGCTGCCGGCAGCTATGACTACTCCGGACCCGACTCGGACGCCGGCCGTGATCGTGACGCCGCTGCCGATCCAGCAGTCGTCGCCGATCTCCACGAAACTCCGAGAGACTCCCTGTGCCTTTATCGGCACCGTCGGGTCAGCAAATACGTGGTTCTCTGAGAAGATTCGAACTCCCGGACCCATCATGACATCGGACCCTATGGAAATACGCCCGGAGCATCCGATGAACCCGTCGCAACCGATGCTCGACCTGTCGCCGATCCACAGCCCCTCACCGATCTCACCGCCGTAGTAGCTGCTCGGGCGAATGAGAGTGCCCCTGCCTATGGAGACATCCGAGCCGAAATTGATACCCTCACTCGAAATGCCTTGAACCTCCGCGTACGGTTCCAGTACGAGTCTGCCCTCATGGCTTACGTATCCCGGATTCTGTATTCGTGCCCCGCGCCCGAGGAGGAGCGGGCCCGATGACCGTTTGAGGAACGGGACTACCGCGAGGCCGCGTGCGGTCATCAACCCCACACGCAAAAAAACGCCCGCGGTCGCGTGCACGTTCCGGGATGTTGGCAATCCGTGAAAGCGTTTAAAAAGAGTCAAGATTTCCGCCCCAGAACCGAATCGACCCTGTGACGGGCAGAGCCCGCACCAGGCTCTGCCTGGAACAGCGCCCGGAGATTGTCCTCGTACGCTTGGCACACCTTCTCCCAGGTGTAGATCTCAGCCACCTGCCGACGCCCATGCTCGATCGCGTTGATCTGCCACTGAGAATCAGCCATCGCGCCAAGAACTGCCTGCTCGATGTCTGTGCTGGTGGGGCGAACGAACAGGCCCGATGAGCCCAGGACCTCACGGTTGTATTCGGTGTCCCTCGCCACGGTGGGCGCACCACACGCCATGGCCTGCACCAGAGCCGGATTAGTGCCGCCGACGCTGTGACCATGGAAGTACACACCAGCGTGCTGCCACAGGGAGAAGAGACGACGGTCGTCGCTCACATGGCCGAGCCAGGTGATGCGCTCGTTCGATTGGGCAAGAAGCTGCGCTTTCTTATCGAGCGGACCGCCATATCCCTCCGACCCCACGATGACAACATCGTGGGTCTGTGCAATCGACTCTGCGGCATCGAGGAATTCCGGGATGGTGTTCTCCGGCACAAAGCGGGCCACCACGAGCACATAACCCCGGTGGGTGAGCCCGGGTTCGATCGGCAGTTCAGGAGGGACAGCTCCTCCGTACGGGATGAACACACCATCAGTACCGAAATCCTGATTCCATCGTTGCGCGATGACGCGCGAGTCATAAACGAGACGAGTCCCGAAACGCGCAGTCAGCTTCGCCCCGGTGCGAAACATCCATTTGGCTAGCCGACCCCATTTGGCCCGGTCCCACTCGATTCCATCCACGTTTATCAGCGTCGGGATTCCCCGGGCTTTCAGGATCGGGAGCCAGAATCCGTTCGCTACGTTCATGACGAGGGCAACATCGGGCTTTCGCTTCGCGGCGTCGAGACATGCGGTCAACCCGTAGGAAAGGGTGCTGAGAGATTTCCGCTCGAGGCCCCGCGTCACTACGGAGCGCACCCGCGTGTCTACGTCCGGGTCAGAACTGCGGGTCGACCCATGCCTCCCGTAAACCGTCACGTCCCAGCCCTGTTCGGCCAGGTAGGGGGCAAGCCGACGCACCGCAGTTTCGAATCCGCCGTAGTAGCTCGGGTAGCCACGCGTTCCAATAATCACAACACTGGGCATGCTCAGTAGGCTCCATTCGGTTTCACAACTGCGCGCACAGTTCGGTACAAGATCATGACGTCGCCAATCAGTGACCAGTTTTCGACGTAGTAGAGATCGAGCCGGATGCTGTCTTCCCATGAGAGGTCCGAGCGTCCGCTCACCTGCCACAGTCCCGTAATGCCCGGCTTGACCAGCAGGCGTCGCTCGGCATGGTTGTCGTACTGCTCGACCTCCTTCGCGAGCGGCGGCCGCGGACCGACCAAGGACATGTGCCCGAGGAAGACGTTGATCAGTTGAGGAAGTTCATCAAGGCTGAACCGGCGCAGGAAACTCCCCACCTTGGTCACACGCGGGTCGACCTTCAGCTTGAAGAGCACACCGTTGCCATCCGACCTGTCGAGCAGGTGGGGAAGCTTGTCCTCAGCGTTCGTGACCATCGACCGAAACTTGATCATGCGAAAGTGGTTGCCGTTCAGGCCAACACGCTCCTGATAGAAGAACGCGGGGCCCGCGCTACCGCGACGCACCGCGACCACAATCCACGCAAACAGAGGGCTCAACAGCACCAGCCCCAGCCCGGAGGAGATCATGTCGAACGTGCGTTTCGCCGCGTGCCGGCTACCCGTGAATGCAGGAAAATCCACTTGGATCAGGGGCAGGCCCGAGACAGGGCGCGTGTGGATGCGCGGACCCGCGATATCGGTCAGTGCCGGGGCCATGATCAGGTCGATCCTCAGCGTCTGCAGCTGCCAGCCGAGCTCCCGGAGGCGCCGCGGGCCGAAAGCGTCGGCTCCGGTGAAAATCACCGTGTCCGCACGAGACAATTCGATGGCCTGGACAATTTGATTGAAATCGCCGAGCACGGGAACACCCTCAACGAGGTCTTGCTCAATGCTGCCGTTCTCGGTCACGGCACCGGCCAGGTACAGACCGGCTGCAAAGTCGCGTCTGATCCCTTCTACGACATGGGTGCTCTTCTCCCGTTCTCCCACAACTATGACCCGGTGCACGAATTGGCCGTCCCGACGGCGGGCAATCAGCCACTTCCGCCAGGCCCAGCGACCGATGAGAAGAAAAAGAAGCCCAATGGGGAGGGCCGTGAGGAAGTACCCCCGGGCCAGATCCACCTTGAGCAGAAAGACCACGATTGCAGTGAGACCGAATATCCGGGCGCTGGCGTCGATGATGCGCTTGTACTCGGTGCTCCCGGTGCCGATGATCTTGTGGTCGCGTGTTGCGTAGAACTCCAATGCGAGCATCCAGAAACCAATCAAGGCCAGGGATACAAGCGTGTAACCGATGGTGAAATCGGTGAGATTCTCGATGGGGATACGCAGCTCTGAACGTCGAGCTCCGAACCACAAGACCTGGCTCCCCAAGACCATCAGCACGACGATGGTGAGATCAGTGAAGAAGAGCCGTGAGGCGTAGGCGCGCTGCCAGGAGACCCCGCTCAGACCCACGACATGCCGCCATCCGTAGACCGGGCGAATGCATCGCCTGCCCATAGCCACACGGTGCTGTCTGCTGCAACGGAGATGGCCGTCTCGCCAGGGTTGACCGTTGCGGGCAAGCAGGCCGTGTCGGCCGTAGCAACGAGGGTGCCCTCCTGGGAAACGCTGACCAGAGAGACACCGGTGCACCCAGGCGGGTTGGCCACCGCCACTGCATATCCCTCGGTCGTTGCCGCTAGGGCGGCCGCGCCCGGGACAACGGCAGGCTCAGACCACGTTGTGCCGGAATCCAGGGTTGTGACGACCGAAGCGTCGAGGCAGAGGACGGCTGCAGCGGCGTTGTCGGTTGCCGCGATGGCGGAGACCGCCGCGCACGGGGCAGCCACATCCCCGCCGGGGGTGTGCACGGTGCCTGGCGTTGCCGGGTTGATGTACCACTCCGCCGTTACGCGTTCGGGGTACGCCTTCCACGCATCGCCCGCGACGAAGGTTGTGACGAGTTGGGGTGCGCAATCCGTGTCGTCGAGGGTGACCAGGGACATCGTGTCGGCGTTGGCGACGTTGATCGCCAGGATGGAGGAGGCACCGGTCTCGTCAGAGGCGTTGAATCCCTCCCAGGTGGACCCGGAATCGGTCGTGAGTTCGGGATCGGCCGAGGTGGCAGGGCATCCACCGGTTGTGGCACGCCAGGCAGTTGAATCGTCGAGAGCAGCGAGGATGCGAGTGGGAGCGACCGTTGCTGTTGCGGCGATCTCCGCCGGCGCGACCTCAACGGGCGGAGAAGTCTCGACAGGCTCAACCTGCGATGGGGTCACGGTCGGTGCGGCCGCAACAGTTCCCGCGTTGACGGGCGGTTTTGTTGCAGTGAGGGCGAAAGCAACTAAACCGATATCGACGAGTAAGAAGACGGCCAGGCCGACGACGACGACTCGTTGACGAGTGCGGTTATTGCGGTTCCCTCGACTTTGGGGTGTAGAAGCGCCCATGAGACCCCCCTAGGGCTGGTGAACTTTTGCGGATCTGTGGAACAGCGAGATGACGTCATTCACGGCTGGAACAAGCTGACGAGCGGATTCGGCGTAGACCTCATCGCTGCGCCGATACGGGTCAACGACGTCATCATCGTCGGGAGACTCCGGCGGACCCACGACTCCGCGCTGCGAGGCCGCGAATCCGACCAGCGTGGAGAACCGACCAGCAACATCGTTCAATGGGAGCGCCGCGGCCTCGTCGAGGTCATCGTCAGAGACTCCCCCGACAAGCCGAGCGAATTCACGGATGGTGAACGTGTAACGAATGGCCTTGGGGAACAGCTCTACGATGGCCCGTCGGTGTTCTCGGGACATGGCGAAGACCAGGTTGGCCTCGCTGAGGTGTCCCACGGTGAGCACCTGCGCAATGTGCTCCGAGGGGTCCCCGCCGAAGTAGCGGGACAGGTCGGCAGCCTCAGGAGGCATCGCCTGCCCGGTCAACCCGATGGTTCCGGCGCTGCCGAGGGTGACCTCCGGCCAGTGCGCCAAACCGACGCGGAGCAACTGTTCCGCCAGTGGTGACCGGCAAATATTGCCCGAGCACACCGTGAGGATTGTGAAGCCCGCCACTACGCGGTTCTCCGCCGGGGCTTGGTGAAGCTGTGCCGTCTGGGGAGAACGGAAGCTTCAACGCCGCTGTTTTCTTCCTCGAGAGCGGAGCCATAGCTGTACTGGCCGTAGCCGTACGAGTCCGGCCCCTTCGTCGGAAGCATCGTGATGACCATGCCCACCAGCCGGCTGCCTGCGCGTTCGAGTGCCTTCACCGCGGCGGACAGCTCGTTGCGCTTCGTACGGCCAGAGGCCACAACCATGATGGCACCGCCGCAGAGTTTGCTCAGGACCGCGGCATCCGTGACGAGGAGCAACGGCGGTGCATCGATGAGGACGATGTCGAACTCTTCGGTCAGTGCGGCGAGCATATGCGCCATCGCACTCGAGCCCAGCAGCTCACTGGGGTTCGGGGGTACGCGTCCGCTGGGAAGAACAAAGAGTTTGTTCTTGCCCCACTTCTGCAGGACATCGGCAAGTTCTGCGCGACCGATCAGTACGTCGGTGAGACCGACGCCACCTTCGATGCCCATGTAATCGGCGACACGTGGCAGTCGCAGGTCCCCGTCGATCAAGGCAACGCGGGCACCAGTCTCAGCCATCGCGATGGCGAGGTTTGAGGTGGTCGTACTCTTGCCCTCACCCGGAATCGAGCTGGTGACGACGAAGCTGCGTGGGCCACCTTCAATATTGACGAACTGCAGGTTCGTGCGCAGGCTGCGGAAAGACTCGGCGCGGGGGTTCTTGGGGTCGGAGTGGACGACTAGCGGCCGGATCCGCGCATCGGGGTCGTTCGTGATACCGCCGAGCATGGGGGCATCCGTGACGAGGTCGATGTCGTGCAAACTGTGAATGCGGGTGTCAAGGACACTGCGCAGCACGGCAAGGCCGACGCCCAGCGCCAGACCGACGAGTAGTCCCAGCGCGATGTTGAGCGGGATGTTTGGGCTGGCGGGAGCTTCTGGCACCAGAGCCGGCTGAATCGTCGCGATCTTCACCGGGCTCAAGGCTTCACCGTCGGGCTTCTCGAGCTGGTCGACCACGATGCTACTGAAGTTCTGGCCCACAGCATTGGCTATCTTTGCAGCGAGCTCCGGGTCGTGGTTCGTGACGGAGACGTCGATGAGGACCGTGTTGAGAGGTGAGGAGGACTCGACCATTTCCGCGAGTTCAGCGGCGGTGAGATCGAGCTTGAGGTCGGTGATCACCTTGTCCAGCACGATCGCGCTGTTCACCACATCAACGTAGGACGTGACGGCCTGGCGAGCGAAACTGGTGCCGGCGACGAGCTCGCCGCTGCCAGCGTCCCCGGAGGACTTCACGGAGACGTAGAGCTGGGTGTTGGCCACGTATGTGGGTGTCGTGGCGATAGAGGCCGTGGCGGCAACGGCCACCCCGAACAGGGTCAAAGCCAGAATGAGGATCCAACTCTTGTGGAAGATCCTGAGATAGTCCTTTAGTTCCACGCGCGTTCCTTCGGTATGTACTCGTCGAGAGGAACCGCTCGAATTGCATTATCCCCAGAGTTATCCTTGCACATGTGTGGCGCAAAATGACCCTCGAACGGGAGGTGCGGCACATGGTGCTGCGGAGGGTGGCCCGGCTACTCGGGGGTCCGCACGGTGCCGTCGGGGCCGACGCCCAGGATGCGGTGGGTGCCGGACTCGATCACGAGGGTGGCCACATCCGCTCGGCCGGCCGGCAGCACACGTACGGTGACGCGGCCGTGTTCGATGGTGTCGAGCGCGTCGGCGACGGTGCGGGCGAGGGTCTCGAGGTGCTCGGGCGGGGTGTCGGCGCTGTCGTCGAGCACGGTGACCTCCACGCCGCGCAGCCGGGCCGCCTGGACGGCGTGGACGACCGGGGGCACGAACAGGCAGCGGCCGCGGATGGCGTCGCGGAGGCTGGCCTCGACGAGCAGGCACTGGGCGCGCTCCTCCGCGGTGAGGGCGTGTGGCTCGGCGAGGCGCAGCAGGGTGGGCCGGGCGAGGGCGTTGACCCGGCGGAGCTGGGCCTTGCGCTCACGGATGGCCGCCACGGTGGTGGCGTCTTGCCGGGCGCGGGCCAGGTCGTCTTGAGTGAGCACCCGCAGGTCACGTTCGGAGCGGCCGAGCCCGACGACGAAGAGGCTGCCGGCGAGCAGAGTACCGGCGTGCCGACTGACCAGGTCCACCCCGACCATGGCCGACTGGCCGGTCTCGACCGCCCAGCCCACCGTGAGAAGGGCCAGCACCGCGTAGCCCATCCAGGCCGACCGGATCTGGCCGCGGGCGGCGAGCACCACCAGGATCAGGGTGATCGCGCCGAGGTGCCAGTGCGCGAACGGAGCCTCGTCGTGGGCGGGCAGGTAGCCGAACATCAAAATGGCGCCGACGCCGCTGAGGGTGAGGGCCACGGCCACCTGCGTGCGGGGGAAGGGGCGGTTCATGGGGCGCATCAGGGTAATGGCGGAGAGCACGATCGCGACGTAGGCGCCGAGCATCAGGGCCAGCGGCCGGCCGGGGACGATGTTGATGACGGCGAGCAGGCCGTGGACGAAGACGAAGAGGGCCAGGATGAGGCGGGCCATGGGGGTGGTGAGGTCGAGGGAGCTGGAGAGGAAGGTGGGGGTCTCGACAGGCTCGACCGACGGATGGGGCTCGATCGATGGGGTCTCGACAGGCTCGACCGATTGGGGTGGCGTTGGGTAAATTGGCGCGCGATTCGCGGGCTCGCGGTCGGGGGCCCAGGCCACCACTACGTCGGTGCCGCGGCCTGGGGTGGAGCGCACGTGGGCGGCGCCGTCGGGCAACCGGGACATGCGGCCCAGGATGGACTCGGCGATGCCCAGCCGCTCGGGCGGCACCTGGGCCGGGTCGAAGCCGACGCCGTCGTCGCTGACGGTGACCTGGAAGCCGTCGGTGGTGGAGAGCACCGTGACACGGCGGTGCACCGTCCGGGCGGGGTCCTGCCCCGCTGCCGAGTTGACCGAGTTGCGCAGGGCCTCGCCGACCGCGCCGAGGATGGCCGTCACGGCCGCCGACGGTACGGTGCGTTCGATGCCCGCTTCCTGGCCGGCGCGGGCCGGGTTGTCGACCTGCACCACGGCAGCCGGGGCGATCTGATTGGCGAGCGTGCCGATGCGGGCGGCGGCGTCGGAGACCAGCAGCACCGGCTGCGGCGGCGGGGCGCGCAGCGCATCGAGCTGGGTGAGGGTCTTGGACGCGTGGCCGGAAACCACGGACGGCGGGGTGCGGCCCAGGCCCGCCATCAGCAGGGTGGAAATGACACTGTCGTGCACCAGCGCGTCGATGCTCAGTCGCTCCTGCCGGCGGGCCACCCGCGCGGCCCGGTGCGCCTCGGCCTGCCGGGTGAGCAGGGTGGCCTCGTCGACGCGGGCCGAGGCGCGTCGGGCGGCCAGGGTGAACGCGACGAACACGCTGACCAGCAGCAGGGAGTACAGGCCGTCGGCCAGGCCGATGAGGGCCGGGTCGGCCTCGGCGGAAGTGGTGAAGCGCACAAAACCGCTGAGCGTGGAGGTGAGCACCGTGAACGCCCACACCAGACGGGGCTGGGCGAAGACGGCCACGGCCACGCAAGGCACCCCGGTGAAGGTGATCACCCAGGGGATGTCGGCGCCGGCGGGCAGCGGTGTGCTGCGCACGATGAGCCAGAATCCGAGGATCCCGACGAAGCTGAGCGCCTCGGCTGCGACAATGCCCCGCAGGATGCGCGCCGATCCCCACCGGGCGGTCAGGCCCAGGGCGATCGGCAGGCCGAACGACGCGGCCCAGGCGGCCGCAGCCAACGCGGAGTTCGGCCAGGCCTGCGCCAGGAACGACGGCAGTGAGAGCAGGCCGAAGATGCCGGCCGCGGCCGCCACGGCGATGCAGAGCAGCCGGGTGAGGTTGGCGGTGGCCGTGTGGGCCGGTCGCTCGGCGACCATGGGAATCGGGACGGTCGGGTCGGTGGCCTGCAGCGTGCCGGGGCTGCCCGTCAGCGCGGTCATGAGCGGCCGGGCACCGGCAGGATGCCGTCCTCCAGCGCACGCTTGTACAGGTCGATTTTGGTGTTCGCCGGCCGGCCGACCCTCTCGTACTTCGAGCGCACCCGGCGGATGTAGTCGACCACGGTGAGCTCGGACAGTCCGGTGTGCGAGGCCACCAGCGGGGCCTTGGCACCGGCGGCGTAGAGCGAGAGCACCTCCCGCTCGCGGGGGCTCAGGCCGGCATCGGAGAGGTCGGGGTCGCCATCCAGCGCTGCCGCCCACTCGGTGGAGGCGATGGTGTCGCCGGCCGCTGCCCGGGTGACCGCGTCGAGCAGCACGTCGGTGGGTTCGGATTTGCGCACCACGCCGAGCACACCGCTGCGGGCGGCGGCGCGCATGAGACCCGCGTCGTCACCGCCGGTGAACGCGAGCACGGCCGCGCCGGTGGCCCGCAGCCGGTCGACGTTGCCGGTGACGGTGGAGCCGTCGGAGAGGCGCAGGTCGAGGATCACCAGGTCGACCGGGGTCTCCCCCACCTCGGCCAGCAGCTCGGCGACCGTGGCGACGGTGGCCACCACCTCGATCTCGGGCAGGGTGGCGAACAGGCCGGCGAACCCGCGCGCCACGATCTCGTGGTCGTCGATCAGCGCAACGCGGAACCTGTGCATATCTGCCTCTTCTGCCGTGCGGAATCGAGTGCCCTGATAAATGACGGCTTTTGCCGCCGCGGATGCTTCCCTAGGGTGATGATGGGGAACTTGCCGGGGGGCAAGCTGGGGCGCTCTCGGTGGCCGGACTCGCTTCGTGCGAATCCACGCCGATTGAGCGCCCTCGCTCCGCCGGTTCCCGGCGTCGGTTGTTGAGCACGCCGTGGCTCTCCTCGAGGTAGCAGGAGCCGCAGAGCGACTCGTAGGTCACCTCGACGCCGTCGATTGCTACCTGGTCGCCGTCGAAGACGAACGCGCCGTCGACCTTGCGCCCGTTGAAGACGGCCTTGCGACCGCACCGACAGATGGTTTTGAGTTCTTCGAGGCTGTGCGACACCTCGAGCAGCCGGCGGCTGCCCGGGAAGGCCACGGTCTGGAAGTCGGTGCGGATGCCGTAGGCGAGCACCGGGATGTTCTCGAGGATCGCGATGCGCAGCAGGTCGTCGACCTGGGTTTCGGTGAGGAACTGTGCCTCGTCGACGAGCAGGGCGCTGACGTCGAGCCCTGTGGTTGCCTCGGTCTCGTGCCGGTGCTGCTGGAACAGGGCGTAGGCATCCGTCTCGGGGGTGAGCAGAAAGTCGACGCCGCGGGTGACGCCCAGGCGGGAGAGGATGCCGCGGTCGCCCTTGGTGTCGACCGACGGCTTGGCCAGCAACACCCGGTGGCCGCGCTCCTCATAGTTGTAGGCGGCCTGGAGCATCGAGGTGCTCTTGCCGCTGTTCATCGCCCCGTATCGGAAATACAGTTTCGCCATTACCGCCGGTACCGCCCTCTTATACGTCTTGTACGTCTTGTTTCTTGAGGTTCAGCGTACTTGGCGGGGCGGTTGCTTGGCGCGAACCCCGGCGGGGGTGGCCGGGGTCGCCAGGGCCTCCCGGGGTGGCCCAACCTGGTGCGGGTCGCGGGCGCCGTCGAACTCGATGGTGAGCGAGGGGCGCCGCACGGTGACCCGCACGTTGGCGAAGACCACCCTGATGACACCGAGGTAGGGGCGCAGCAGCGCGCGCACCTTGCGGGGCGGCAGGTCGAGGGCGGCCTGGATGGTGATGGTGTCGACCGCGACGGATGTCGGCGGTGCCGTTTTGGTGAGGGTTGGCCTGGGGGCGGTGAGGGTGGCCGGGGCGGGCCGGGGCGGCGTGGGGGTGCTCGAGCCGGTGATCTGCACGACGAGGCTGTGCGGGTCGAAGCCGGGCGCGGCGCAGAGGGCCCCGATCAGGGCGGCGGTGGCGGCACGCTGTTCGGCGCGGAACGCTGTGGCCCGGTGCTCGGGGTCGGCCACGACGAGCAGGCCCGGGGTACCGCGCTCGGCCAGGGCGGCACGTTCCCGGGTGGCCACGGAGTCCAGCCAGGTGCGGTCGATCTCTGCGACCAGGGTGCGGCGAACCTCGGCGGCGAGCTGGCCGGCCTGCGCCACGTCCAGGGCGGTGACGGTGCCACGCTCGAGGAGCTCGGCGAGGAACGGGATGACGCCGGACTTCAGGGCGAAGACCTGCTGCTCCACCACGGCCCGGGCCATCTGGCCGCGGGCTTCTTCGGTGCGGGCGACGATGGCGCGGCGGGCATCCGTCTGCCAGGCCAGGATCGAGCGCACGATGCGGCGCGAGTACGCGGCGCCGGCGGCGGTGGGCGCGAGGATCTGGGTGACCGAGACGATCGCGTACACGGCGACGGGGACGTGCACTTCATAGGAGCCGGCTTGCGGCACGGTGATCAGGATGGCGACGACGCTGGCGACGGCGCCGGAGAGGGCGATCTCCCGCCACGGCCGGTAGGGGGCCAGCGCCAGGAGGAGGAAACCGATGCAGACCGGGCCGAAGTCGTCTTGGACGAGTAGGTTGTCGCCCCACCGGCTGAGCTGCTCGCAGACGTACCCGAGCAGGGCGAAGCCGGCCATGATCAGGTGGATCCGGCGGCCGAACGGCGACCGCGCCGGTTGGGTGCCGATCACCAGGGTGGCCGCGGCGGCGGCCATGGCCAGCACGGCGAGGGTGGCCATCAGGGGGTTTCGGATCTGGTCCTGTTGCAGGACCGTGGCGATCACCGAGTAGCAGAGCACGATCGAGGCGATCGCTGGCGACAGCGGCCAGGCGGCGAGGGTGCCCAGCGGGTCGAGGCGCTGCTGCGTGGCGCGATGGGCGGTCACGGGGTGGCCTTGTCGGTGGGGGTGGTGGCTGGGTCGGTCTCGGTGGTCGAGGCGGGGGCTGTTTCGGCGGCGGCCGCAGCCGCGGCGGGGGCGGTTTCGGCAGCGACTTCGGCGGCCGCGGCGATGGTGCTCGGCACGATGGGCGGGGCGGGCAGGGTCAGTAACACCGAGGTGCCGGCGCCGGGACGGGACCAGATCACCACGGAGCCGCCGAGCCGTTCGATGCGTTTGCGTACCGACTGGCGCAGCCCGAGCCTGTCGTTGCCGGTCTCGGACTCCATGAAACCGCGGCCGGCGTCGAGCACCATCACCGAGACGTTCTGACCGTCGGCGTCGATGACCACTTCGGCGGTGACGATGCCGGCGTGCAGCAGCACGTTGACCAGGCATTGCTGAACCGCCAGGCCCAGCTCCTTGTCGCTCTGCGGGTCCAGGCGCGCCAGGGCCTCTTTGTCGCCGGTGATGTCCACGACGAGGCCACGGTCGCGCATACGGTCGATGGCGCGGAACACGGCGCTGGACAGCCATCCGTCGTTGCCCGCCGCGGCGGCGGTGCGCTCGTCGACGTGGGTGAGCCAGTCTCGCTCGGCGAGGGTCTGCAGGGTTTCGCGGAGGCCGGCCTCGAGGCCGCGGCTGAGCGGGCCGGGTTTGGCGCGGGCCACCGACACCAGCTGGTTGAGGGTGGTGTCGTGCATGAGGGCGATGGCGCGCACGTCGAAGTCGTGGCGCAGGATGCGGGACTCGTCGTCTTGCACGGCGCGGTGGATGGCGGGCTGGGCGGCGCGTCCGGTGCGGCGGGCGAGGCCGTCGAGCAGCATCACGCCGACCAAGAACAGGTAGGTGACGACGGTGAACACGTCGGGGCGGTCGGGCACGGGGGTCTGCGAGATGGCAAGGGTGGCGGCGGCCTCGGCGAGGAGGAAGCCCAGGGTGCTCCACAGCACGCCGACGAGCGCGCCGGTGCCGGCGCCGCCGACCATGATCAGGGCCATCTTGGGCAGCGAGATCAGAAACATGTCCGAGGACGGGAAGACGCCGGGCATGCCCAGCACCGCGCTGGTGAACAGGTAGGTGCACAGGGCGCCGACCAGCAGGTAGGCGATGGTCAGCGGCACCGTGCGCCAGCGGGCGAGGACCGCCAGCAGGGCGCCCATGCCGAGGATCGCGGCGACGGTGATCTGCAGCCGCTCGGTGACCGGGAACACGCTCAGCGCCAGGACCGAGAACAGGGCGCCGGCCAGGCAGACCAGGCCGAACCAGTGCGACGCCCGGGCGAGGGCACGGCTGAGCGTGGCCTTGACCAGGTGGTCGGGTAACCCAAGTGACATTACGCCCTCTCCGCGTCTGATTATCTCAGGTGTGCGGGGGTTGGCGGGCAGCCGGTTCGACGGTGGTGTGTGCTCGGTGAGGGTCAAAACAGAGTGGGTGAGAATTCGGGCGGGAGTTCGGCGGCGATGAGGGACGGCGGCGGGGAGTTGGGGTTGCTGGGCGCGGTCAGCGGCTTGGAGAGGATGCCGCCGGTCGCCGGGTCCTCCCGGCGTCGCTGCAGGCCGTGCGCGCGGATCAGCGGCTGGATGCGCTCGGCCAACCACTGGCGGTACTCCTTGGGCGCGTAGGTCCCGCGTTTGTAAAGCTCGCGATACTGGGGCATGAGCTCGGGATGATCCTGCTCGAGCCACTGGAAGTACCACTCCTTGACCCCGGGCTTGAGGTAGAGGGCGCTGTAGAGCACCCCGGTGGCGCCGGCGGCCTTGGCCTGGCGCATGGCCTCGTCGAGGTGCGCCTTGGTGTCGGTGAGGAACGGCAGGATCGGCATCAGGAAAACCGAGCAGTCCATGCCCTTGTCGCGGATTGCGCTGACCGTGGCCAGGCGCGCCTTGGTGCTCGGGGTGCCCGGCTCGACGGCCTGCTGCAGGGCGTCGTCGTAGATGGCGATGGACATGGCGAGGTCCACCGGCACCTGTTGGCTGGCCTCGTGGAGCAGGTCGAGGTCCCGGCGCAGGAGGGTGCCCTTGGTGAGGATCGAGAAGGGGGTGCCGGAGTCGGCGAGCGCGGCGATGATGCCGGGCATCAGCCGGTAGCGGCCCTCAGCCCGCTGGTAGGGGTCGGTGTTGGTGCCCAGCGCCACCGGATGCTTGCCCCAAGTGGGTTTGGCGAGTTCCTTACTGAGCACCTCGGCCACGTTGACCTTCACGATGATCTCGTTGTCGAAGTCCTTGCCCGCGTCGAGGTCGAGGTAGTTGTGGGTGGGGCGCGCGAAGCAATAGGTGCACGCATGAGAGCAGCCGCGGTACGGGTTGATGGTCCAGCCGAAGGGCATCGCACTCTGGCCGGGCACCCGGTTGAGGGCGGACTTGGCGAGCACCTCGTGGAAGGTGATCCCGTCGAACTCGGGGGTGCGGACGCTGCGCACCAGGTTGTTCAGCCGGGCCAGGCCGGGCAGCGCGCCGGCCTGCTCGGTCGTTAGTTCCTGTCCACTCCAGCGCATGCATCCAGTCGAACACATGTTCGAGTGGGATGCAAGGTGGTGGGTGTCATGCGGGGTGGCTCAACCGGCGGGGCGCCGCATCCGCCGGTCTTGACGTTATGCGGGGTAGGCGCCGTTATGCGGGGGGCACGCCACCCGCACAGCGGCGCCTGACCCGCATAGCTCGCGGTCGGGCAGCGGATGCGGGACGCAGGCGCAGCGCAGGCCGGCCGGCCGCGCCTACGCGGTGAGGTGCAGGGTCTTGGCGGTGGCGGCCAGGGAGGCGGCGGCCGCGGCGGGATCGTCGGAGAGTTTGGTGCCCAGGCTCGGGACCATCTCGCGCAGCTGCGGCTCCCAGCGGGAGTACTCGCTCGGGAAGCAGCGCTTGAGGAGGTCGACCATGATCGGCGCGGCGGTGGAGGCTCCGGGCGAAGCGCCGAGGAGCCCGGCGATGCTGCCGTCGGCGGAGGTGATGACCTCGGTGCCGAACTGCAGGATGCCGCCGGCCTTGGCGTCCTTCTTCATGACCTGCACCCGCTGGCCGGCGGTGATCAGCTCCCAGTCCTCGGCCTTGGCCGTGGGCATGAACTCGCGCAGCGCGTTGAGCTTGGCCGTGCGGGAGGCAAAGACCTCGCCGACCAGGTACTTCATCAGGCCGAAGTTGTTCTTGGCCACGGCGAGCATCGGCACGAGGTTGTGCGCGCGCACGGAGAAGGGCAGGTCGAACCAGGTGCTGGTCTTGAGGAACTTGGGGCTGAACCCGGCAAATGGGCCGAAGAGCAGTGAGGTCTCGCCATCCACTACCCGGGTGTCGAGGTGCGGCACCGACATCGGCGGCGCGCCCACGGCGGCCTTGCCGTAGACCTTGGCCTGGTGCTGCTTGACGATGGCGGGGTTGTCGGTGCGCAGGAACTGGCCGCTGATCGGGAAACCGCCGAAACCCTTGATCTCGGGGATGCCGCTCTTCTGCAGCAGTGCAAGGGCGCCGCCGCCGGCACCGACGAAGACGAAGCGGGCCTCGACGGTGTTCGTGTAACGACCCACCAGGCTGAGCAGTTTGAGCTTCCAGGAGCCGTCATCCAGCTGCTTGAGCGCGGTGACCTGCTGGTTGAGGTGCACGTCGGTGCCGCGCTTCTTGAGCGAGGCGAACAGGTAGCGGGTGAGGGCGCCGAAGTCCACGTCGGTGCCGGACTCGATGCGGGTCGCTGCGATCTTCTGCTTGGCGGCGCGCTTCTTGGTCAGCAGCGGGGTCCACTTTTCGATGACGGCGGGGTCCTCGCTGTATTCCATCCCGGCGAACAGCGGCTGGTCGGCGAGCACGGCCATGCGCTTGCGCAGGTAGTCCACGTTGGCGGTGCCGTGCACGAAGGTCATGTGCGGGGTGGAGTTGATGAACTTCTCCGGCTCGGGCAGCACCCCGGTCTCCACCAGGTGCGACCAGAGCTGGCGGCTGATCTGGAACTGCTCGTTGATGGCGACGGCCTTCTCGGCCGTGACGGTGCCGTCGGCAGCCTGGGGCATGTAGTTGAGTTCGCAGAGCGCGGCGTGGCCGGTCCCGGCGTTGTTCCACGGGTTGGAGCTCTCCTGCGCGAGCTCACCGAGGCGCTCGTAGACCTGGATGTTCCAGTCCGGCTGCAGTTCGGCGAGCAGGGTGGCCAGGGTGGCGCTCATGATTCCCCCGCCAATCAGGGCGACATCGACCTTTTCTGAATTCACGCTCTAACTCTAACCCGCCGCGCGGGCCGCTCCGCCGGGGCGCAGCAGCCCCCGGCTGCGAACGCCGGATGCGGGCGATAAGGTTGCAAAATGGACTCGACCGGTAGTCGTCTCGGCCTTTCCCTGGGCATCATCACCCTCGCTGCGCCCATCGTGGCGCTCGGCCTGTTCATCGGCAGCTTCGCGGTCACCGCCACCAGCGCAGCCGCCGGCAACCCTCTCGCCGGCCGCTCCTTCTATACCAACCCGAACTCGACCGCGCAGGTGGCTGCCACCGCCGCCGCGGTCGCCGACCCGGACTCCGCCGCGGCCGCCACCCTCGGCAAGCTGGCCGAGCAGCCCACCGCGATCTGGCTGATGCCGGAGAAGTACCCGCTGAACACCGTGCAGGCCGACGTCACCGCCATCGCGGATGCCGCCGAAGAGGTCGGGCAGACGCCGGTGTTCGTGGTCTACGGCATCCCCGACCGCGACTGCGGCAACTTCTCGGCCGGCGGCCTCTCGGAGACCGACTATCCCACCTGGGTGGCCTCCATCGCGACGGCGCTGACGCTGAAGGCATCCGTGGTTATTCTCGAACCGGATGCGCTGGCGCTGGCCACCGAGTGCGGCAACGTGGAGCAGAGGGTGGCACAGATTCAGCAAGGCGTGGCCGCTTTCGCGCCCACGGTCGCCACGGTCTACCTCGACGCCGGCCACTCCGACTGGCTCACCCCGGCCACCGCCGCCGATCTGCTCAACCGCGCCGGCGTCGCGCAGGTGCGCGGTTTCGCGACCAACGTCTCGAACTACAACGACTCGGCCGCCGAGCAGGCCTTCGGTGAGGCGGTCTCCGCGCTCACCGGCGGGGCCCACTTCGTCGTCGACACCTCGCGCAACGGCCGGGGCGGCAACGGCGAATGGTGCAACCCTGCCGGGCGGGCCCTGGGCGGCACTCCCGAGGCCACAACGGATGGGGCCTTGCGCGACGCGAATCTGTGGGTGAAGGAGCCGGGCGAGAGCGACGGCACCTGCAACGGCGGTCCGGCCGCCGGCGAATGGTGGAACGAGCGGGCCCTCGAGCTCGCGGCCGCTGCCGGCTGGTAGCCGGGCGGCGGGCCGAATCGGGCCTATCTGATGGATGCTCGACCCGCGTAATATACTCAGGTATGTCGACGACCGGGGAAATACGCAGGGTAGCGGTCATTATCGAGGACGACGCAGACATCCGCCATCTGCTTGAAGCCGTACTCACCCAGGCCGGGTTCAAGACCATCGCCACGAGCAACGGGCTCGACGGGGTGCGTGCGGTTCGCGCGTACGACCCGATCGTCACCACGCTCGACGTGAGCATGCCGGGCATGGACGGGTTCGAGACCGCCAAGCGGATTCGCGCGTTCAGCGCCACCTACCTCGTGATGCTCACCGCCCGCGACGAAGAGATCGACACGCTGCAGGGCCTGGAGTCCGGCGCCGACGACTACCTCACCAAGCCGTTCCGGCCGCGCGAACTGCGCGCCCGCATCGACGCCATGTTGCGCCGCCCCCGGCTGGCACTGCCGCCGGAGGGTACCGAGGTCATCACCGAGCCCGCCGCCCCCGCGTTCGCACCGGCCGCCGGCGCACAGCTCGCCGCGGAACCCGAGTACACCCCCGCGTACGTTCCGCCGGTCACCGCGCCCGCTCCCCCGGCGGCCGACCTGCCGCCGAGCCTGGCCCCGGTTGCGATGAGCGGGCAGCACGTCGCGACCGTGCCGCTTCCCCAGGCCGGCACCGCCGAATCCGCCAGCAGTGACGCACGCGCCGACGACTGGATCGAGCACAACGGGCTGCGGCTGAGTAACGACATGCGCCTGGCCATGCTCGGCACCACTGAGCTGGACCTGACCCGCACCGAGTTCGACCTGCTGGCCGCACTGCTCGAGTCGAAGCGGCGGGTGCGCAGCAAGGCCGACCTGGCGCTGCTGCTGCGCGGCGAGAGCTACGTGACGTCGTACTACGTGAACGAGGCCGACAAGCGTGCCGTCGAGGCGCACCTGAGCAACCTGCGGCGCAAGCTCGGTGACAGCCTCACCGCCCCGCGCTGGCTGGAGACCGTGCGCGGCGTGGGCTACCGGCTGGCGGCGTCGGATCAGGCCGGGCGCGACTCGTACTAGGGGTCGCTTTCGGGTCGCGGGGTCTCGACAGGCTCGACCGACGGGATGGGCGCGTCTTGTAGGCGCGTCGCGGGGTCTCGACAAGCTCGACCGACGAGGCGGGCGGGGGCTTAGCGCTGCAGGGCGAACATGGCGGCCAGGTCGGAGCAGGCCAGCTCGCCGACCTCGTTGAGCCTGGTCATGTGACTCACCGAACCCGCGATATCGCCGTCGCGCAGGGCGTCGTGCATCATCGCGGCGGTGGCCTCCACCGTGACCGCCCCCACCATGGTGCTGCTCGAGCGGATGCTCAGCAACACCACGTGGGCTTCCTCGGCATCCGGGAATCGCTGGGTCAGCGCCACGGCCAGCCGCTTGGACCGGCTGTGCCACAGGTGCACGAAGTCGTGCACAAAGCGGCGCTGCATATTCTGGTCGCCGCCCATCTGGGCGAGCAGTTTGCGCAGGGCGAGGGCCTCGATGTGGGCGCTCACACCCGGTAGCCGCGGTGGCGCTTGATCAGTGTGAAGAACATAGTCAAAGTCTGCAGCACTGTGGTCACTCCAAGGATCGGCCATCCGATCCACAGGATGGTGGACTGGACCATGATGGGTAGCTGCAACCAGATGAACACCATCGCGGCCGCCGCGGCGAGTCCCACTAGGAGGGGTACCAGGTAAGCGTTGCCGGAGCCGCGCTCGGCCTTGGCCTGCTCGGCCCAGTTGTCGACCTGCTTGTTGCTGGCGAATTTGGTCCAGGCGCGCACGAAGTGGCCGATCCGCACCCACATGTAGATCTCGGCGGGGAGGAACCCGATTGCGAAGACGATGTCCTTCCAGGTGCGGCTCTTCATCGACATGGCGGTGCGGAAGTTGAGCAGGATGGCGATGACCGGCGGGATCAGCCAGATCGGGCTGAACACGAACGCGTCGATCGACAGCGAAGCGAACAGCAGGATGAAGAACATCACCCGGGTGATGACGTTGACGATCATCGAGAAGTTCTCGAGCCAGCGCAGGCGCAGGTTGGGGTGGAACGGCTGCCCCTTGGTGTCGCCGCGCTGACCGGGCCACATGAGCTCGATGGCGCCGAAGTTCCACTTGACCTGCTGGGCATCCAGGCCGCGCAGCGTGGTCATGCCGCCCACGTTGGCGCGGGCCTGGGCGCTGATCTTGGTGAGGTAGCCGGCGCTCTTGATCTGCAGCGAGAGCAGGGAGTCCTCCACCTCGCTGTCCTTGACCCACGGGGTGGCCTGGTGGCTGTCGACCATGACCTCGCGCAGGGCCTTGATGGAGAAGATCGAGAACTGGCCGCCGAGCACGGCCATGTTGCGGCCGCGCAGCATGTTCTGCATGTTGAACGCGGCGAACTGGGCGCGCTGGCCGGCGATGAGGAAGCTGGGGACGAGGCCCTGGATCACGGTGTCGTCGATGCTGTAGATCGCGGAGATGCCGCCGACGCGGGTGTCCGAGGCGATCTCGGCCTCGAGCTGCTCGACGGCGTTCGGCGCCGCTGTGGTGTCGCCGTCGACGCCGAGCAGGAAATCGCAGCCCTCGATGAGTGAGAAGCCGTAGTTGAGCGCGCCGACCTTCTTGTCGGGGTTGACCCCGATGTCGTGCACGAACACCTCGGTGAACTGCATCACCCCGTCGGTGACGACCTCGTGCGGGCCGGCGTACTGGCTGGCGATCTTCACGGTGTCGTCGGTGGTGTTGTTGACCACCACGTGGATGACGTCGGGCAGCCGGGTCTGGGCCAGCAGCGAGTCGAGCACGCCGGCGATGGAGTCGGCCTCGTTGTACGCGGGAACGATGCAGCCCACGGTGGACCGGTACGTCGGCAGGCCCGCCACCATCGAATTGAACTCGTTGGCGTGGGCATCCGGGCTGGGCGCGGTCTGGGTGGCGTTGTTGCTGTCATTCACAGTCCCCACTGTGTCAGGGCAAAACACGGTCTGACCCCCGGTCGGGGGCAAGGTTTTCACAAGATATGCTCAAGACCAGCGCACCAGCCGCGCGCACCAGTGCACCCCCGGGGGATCCCATGACGACGTCAACCCGTACCCGCCTTGCGGCGCTGGCCTGTGCGGCCGGCCTCACGATTACTCTCGCCGCCTGCGGTCAGGCCCCCTGGGCCGGCCTCGAGGCGAGCCCATCCGCGACCCCGAAGGCCAAAGCCACCATCACGGCGATCGAGAACGATTTGGCCACGGGATCGACCCGGCACCAGATCACGGCCGGGGATGCGGCTCTCACCGTGGACTACTCCTCGAGCCTGAACATGGGCGAGTGGACCGCGGGCGCGAACAAGCCCGTGAGCCTCTCCCTCAGCGCCACGCTCGGCACCGACGACGGCCAGGACGTGTTCCTGTCCAAGATGACCGTCATTACGGCCGTCACCGGGCCCACGGGCGCGCTGGAGCCGCCCGCACCCTTCGTGGACCAGACCACCATAGTGCCCGGCTACCTCATGAAGGCGCCGTACAGCTACGGACAGACCTACGTGCTGTCGGCCCTCGACCCGACGGCCACCAGCGTCACACTGTCGTTCACCTACGAGCTGCTCATCCAGACCACGCCCACCTCGGCCTCGTTCGCGAAGCAGACCGCCAGCGACCAGATCACCGTCGCGATCGTGCCCTAGGCCGCCGCCGGCTGTTTCGAGGTTAGGGTTCCCGGGTGACGGCGGCTTCGGTGGTCACGGCGATGTCGTTGCCGCCGCGGCGCTTGACCACGTCGATGGCCCGGCCGGACGCGGCGGTGAGGGCCGCGAGGTCGTACCCGTGGTCGAAGGTGTCCGCGATGCCGAAGCTCGCGGTGAGCCGGATTTTGTAGGACTCCCCCATCGGTCCGTCGACGAGGGCGTTCTGCATCCGCTGCACGATGGTGAGAGCCTCGGTCGCGGATCCGACGGCGGCCAGCACGTAGAAGCGGCCGGCAGCCGGGTGTCCGATCTGCGCCAATAGTGGCGCGCTGCCGCGGAGGGTGTCCGCAAAGCGGGCGATGGCCTCGTCACCGGTGACGCGCCCGAACGCCGTGTTGATCTCGGGGAGGTTGTCGATGTCCGCGCCGATCAGGGCCAGGCCCAGCTCGGCCCGTTCGGCCCGCTGCAGATGGTCGGTGGCGGCCTGCTGGAACGCGGTGCCGGACAGCACGCCCGCGGCCGAATGGATGCCCACGGTGATGTCGCCGACGGCGTTGCTGCCAACCCGCTCCGCGCGCAGGATCGACGTGGCGACGCAGGTCGTCACGATGAGCGCCATGTTGAGGATCGAGGTGGTGCCCGAGTTGAAAAAGGTGATGAAGGTGGCGCTGTCGACGCCGTCCACGGTGAAGACGATGGCGCGGCCGGAGTAGAAGAGGGCGACGACGAAGAGCACGAGCGCGAAGATCCGCCCGTTGACGTTGCGGCGGAGACGGCCGCGCAGGGCCTCGGTGCCACCCAAGGCGCCCATCAGCGCCACGACGAGCCAGAGCGGGGCAGCCCCGGCCCACTCGCCGCCGTCAGCGCCGGGGAGGAGGCTGATGACGCCCACGACCAGGGCCAGGCCCCCCACCACGGCGAAGCCGGAGCCGCGGCCGTTGTAGACCCTGCTGCCCGACCAGAGCGCGCCGACGGCGATGACCAGGGACACGTTGGCGAACGTGATCGACCACCATGCCTCGGCGCTGACGATGTAGACGCCGTAACCGACGGCCACCATGATGCCCGCCACGAACGCGAGGCTCCACAAACGGCCCGGCGGGTCGTTGCGGTTCAGCGCGGTGTTGAAGATGAATGAGACCCCGCACAGGATCGTGATCAACCCACTGATCATCTGCAGGGTGGGTCCGTCTAGGTGCATGTTGTCCCCCGTTGAGCGCGGCGTGCCACGCTCAACCTCTGTTTACCGGGAGCGTGGCGATTGCCGTCGTCCCCTTGCCTTTGGTCGACTCCAGGCGCAGATCGCCGCCGTGTTCGCGCATGATGTCCCGGCTGATGCTCAGGCCCAGTCCCGTGCCGTGCACGCTGGAGCCCCGCACCGAGTCGGCCCGGTAAAACCTGTCGAAGAGGTTGCCCTGTTCGTCTTCGCTCATGCCCCGGCCGGTGTCGGCGACGCGCACCTCGATGCCGCAGGACACCTCCAGCACCTCGACGCTGACCTTGCCGGACTCCACGTTGTACTTGATCGCGTTGGAGAAGATGTTGTCGATCACCTGGCGCAGCCGAAAGGCATCCGCGGTGACCGTGATCGGCGTCAGCTCGGCCAGTTCGAACCGGATGCCGCGTTGCGCGGCGAGCGGCTCGGCCGACTCGACGGCCTCCGTGATGATCGCGGACAGGTCGCAGGGCGCGACGGTGAGCGCCAAACCCTCTTTGGACTCGCTGGCCGCGGTGAGCAGGCCGGAGACGATTTCGAGGAGCCGGTCGGAGTTCTTCGACGCGATCTCGAGCATCCGACGGGTGTCGGGGTCGATCGTCTCGTCGTCGAGAGCGAGTTCGAGGTAGCCCAGGATCGAGGTGAGCGGGGTGCGCAGCTCGTGGGAGACCGAGGCGACGAGGTCGTCCCTGGCCTGCACGGCCCGCACCTCGGCGGTGACGTCGCGGGTCACGATCACGCCGCCGTCGTACCGGCCGGTGTGGTCGTGGATGGGCCGGGCCGACACGAGCACGGCGGCCTGCGGCTGGTCGGGGGAACCCAGCCACACCGTGACCCTGTCAACGGTTTCACCGCGGATGGCGCGCTGGGTGGGCCGGTCGGGACCGTCGAAGGGCGTGACACCGTCCTCCTTGTAGACGATGGTGGCCAGGCCGATGCCGTCGCTGACGCCGAACCGGGTCAGCATGGACCGCTGGGCCCGGTTGACGAAGTTGACCCGTCCGTCGCTGTCGTAGCCGACCACACCGAAGTCGACGGTGTTGAAGATCTCGTCGAGGGTCTGCTCCTGGCGCCGGGAGCGCTGCAGGGCCGCCTCGAACAGACCGGCCTGTTGGGTGAGCAGCACCCGCTGGGCCAGCGCTCGCCGGTTGGTGGTGTAGGTGACGGAGGCCACGAACGCGAGCATGATCGTCACGACGGCCAGCAGCGGCGCCTGCGAGGTGGCATAGCCGGTGGCGTTGTTCGGGTCGGTGAAGAGCTTCAACGGCAGGCCGGCCCAGAGCAGCACGCTGGCGAAGATGACACTGCCGGCGGCGCCGGCCTGACCGAAGTGGGTCGACAGCCAGATCACCGGGAACACCAGCAGGAAGCTGACGCCGAGCTGCGGCTGCGCCTCGCGCGCCAGGGTGAGCCCGACGATGTCGAGCAGTGGCAGGACGATGATCCAGATCTTGGGCAGCCGGCGCCAGGGCACGGCGGCGGCCAGTCCGGTGGTAGCGAAGATGACCATGACGCCGAGGAAGTAGAGCGGCTCCACGAACATTGACGCGTCCTTGGCGACCGTGACCGCGACGAGCAGCAGGGTGGCCGCGGCCAGGAGCAGCTGGGAGAGGAAAACGGACCGCTCAACGCGCTCCCGCACGCCGACGTGCGGCAACCTCAAACTCTGCTCGACCATACTGCGACCCTAGCGTTCAGAGGGGGAGCTCAGACGCGGCGCGCACGGGCAGTACCGCGGCAGCCCCGAACTCTTCGAGGCGGGCGAGGGTCTTTTCAAAACTGCGCGGCACGCCGTAGTGGAAACCCTGGGCGCTGCGGATGCCCAACGCGGAGAGATGGGTGGCCATCGCCTCGTTCTCGACACCCTCCACGATCATCGAATACTCGAGGTTGTCACCGAAGCCCTGCAGGGCCGTGAGCACCTCACGCTGGCGCACATCGTCGAGGTCGTCGACGAGGCTCTTGTCGATCTTGAGGATGTCCATCGGCATCCGCACCAGCGCGTCGACCGAGGAATCCTGGGAGCCGTAGTCGTCCAGGGCGATCATGATGCCGATGTCGCGGAGGTGGTCGGCCTGGGCGCGCACCGCGGTGGACACCCGGGCGACAGAGCGTTCGTTGAGTTCGAGGCAGAGCGAGATGCCCGGGTAGCGGTCAGCCAGTTCTTCGACGAAGCTGCCGACCCGCTGCGGCAGGATCTGGCCGGCCTCGACGTTGATGGTCATGCAGACGATGCGCGGTTCGATCAGGCGGAAGTCCGCAGCGGCGGCCATCGCCTTCAGGGCCACCTGGCGGGTGAGCGCGTCGAGCCGGCCGAGGCTCTTGGCCTTCTCCACCAGCGACGGCGGTGACAACGGGCCGAGCTCGGGGTCGGAGTACCGCACCAGCGCCTCGAAGGCCCAGATCTGGCCGGTGACCAGGCTCACGATCGGCTGGAAGGCCAGTTCGAG
This sequence comes from Cryobacterium sp. TMB3-10, assembly GCF_004402305.1. Lineage (NCBI taxonomy): Bacteria > Bacillati > Actinomycetota > Actinomycetes > Micrococcales > Microbacteriaceae > Cryobacterium > Cryobacterium sp. TMB3-10. Next base: position 242,142 of record NZ_SOGH01000031.1, read on the forward strand.
CAGGTCTTCGTCGATGGCGCGAGCGACGATGTCGTTCATCTGCGACGAGCGGTGCCCGGAGATGTTGATGCTGCTCTCGTTGGCCGGGCCGCCGCGGCGGCGGGACTTCTTGATCGCGAGCATGCTGCGGTCGGCGTCGCGCAGCAGCTGGTTGACATCCGTCTCGCGGTGCGCGGAGTAGGCCAGACCGATGCTGAGGATCGGGTTGAGCACGGTGCCACTGACGGCGAGGGGCTCGCCGGTGGCCTCCATGATGTTCTCGGCCAGCAGCTTCGCCTCGGCCAGCGACGACAGCCGGGTGAGGATGACGACGAACTCGTCACCGCCGACGCGGGCGACGACGTCGTAGGGGCGGATGACGGCGCTGAGTCGACGACCGATCTCACTGAGAATCTCATCGCCGGCCTGGTGGCCGTAGCGGTCGTTCATCCGTTTGAAGTCGTCGAGGTCGATGAACAGCACGGCCAGCGCCTCGGAGTAGTCGCGGTGGTCGTTGATGTTGGCCAGGGCATCCTGGAAGGCACCATAGTTGGGCAGCCCGGTGAGCGGGTCGGTGTTGGCGCGGATGGTGAGGCCGCCGATGCTCTCCCGGGCGGCGTAGACCACGTCGGCGGTGTGCGCGAGGGCCTGCAGGGCGCGTCGGTCATCCCCGGTGAACGGGTAGTCCATCACGTCGCGGCGGGCCACCAGGTATTGGCCGAGCGCGCCGATCGACAGCGGGGCGTCGATCTCGCCCAGGCCGGCCGGCTCGTGCCGGATGCCGGCGGATTCGACGCCCACCGTGGCGATGGCGGCGCGACGCAGCACGCTGGCGAGGTCGACGCTGCTGCTGGCCGGGCTGATGGTGATGGGCGTGGCCTGCCCGCCGGACTTGACGAAGTGGTTCGTGGCGTTGAGGTCGATGACTCCGTCGACCACGCCGGCCAGGCGGCGGCGCATCGCCTTGGCGCGTACGAGCAGGATCGTGCCGACGCCGACGATCGCGAGGGGCACCAGGGTGACGGCGGTGGCGAGGGTATCGGTGCGGGTGTCGAAGAACGGATGCGTCCACTGGCTGATCAGTGAGCAGAACCCGGCGAACCCGCCGCCGATCAGGGCCAGGCGGGCCACCGAGTAGTGACGTCCTGGGCCAAGGTCGAGGCTGGGCCGGTCGAACCGCCGGCGGAGGGCCTCCAGGACCACCACCGTGGTGAGGTAGGCGACCGCTGCGGCGGCTGTTGCGCCGGCGGCGGTCACATCGAGGGACTTGAGCAGGCCGAGGACGCCCGCGAACGCGGCACCGCCCAGGCCCGTGAGCCCGGCCGCGTACAACGCCAATTCGGGCCGGTGGGCGCGGACCCAGACCACGATCAGAACGCCCAGGCAGACCAAGCCCACCGACATCAGCGGCGCGAAGACCGGGTCGAGAGCCAGGACGACCACGATGGGCAGGCTGACCACCGGGCTACGGTGCGGCACCGTGCCCAGCCGGAGCCGGGGGATCTCGAGGACGCCCGTGACGGCCACGGCCATCAGGGCGATGAACAGGTGTTCGGCGTTGCCGCCGAGTACGAGCTGGATGAGTGCTGAGCCGATGAGCGCCAGCGCGGTCGCCGCGAATACGGCGAAAGCCACCCGGCTCCCGGTTCCTGCTGCCCTGATCGTCTCCACAAGCTCTGACAATAGCGGAGCGGACCCGGCGGCGTGCCCGCGGGGCTATCCGATGTCGACTTGGGTCGCGAGTTTCGCGGCGATGAGCTCGGCGATCTGCACCGCGTTCAGCGCCGCACCCTTGCGCAGGTTGTCGTTGCTGATGAACAGCGCCAGGCCGCGGCCGTTGGGCACTCCGGGGTCCTGACGGATGCGGCCCACGAAGCTCGGGTCGGCGCCGGCGGCCTCCAGCGGCGTCGGGATGTCGCTCAGCTGCACGCCGGGCGCGTCACTGAGCAGCTCGGTGGCGCGGGCGACGGAGATCGGCTTGCTGAATTCGACGTTGATCGACAGCGAGTGGCCGGTGAAGACCGGCACCCGCACGCAGGTGCCGCTGACGAGAAGCTCGGGCAGCTGGAGGATCTTGCGGCTCTCGTTGCGGAGCTTCTTCTCCTCATCGGTCTCGAACAGACCGTCGTCGACGATCGACCCGGCCAGCGGGATGACGTCGAACGCGATCGGCCGCTTGTAGATGGTGGGCTCGGGCATGCTCACCGAGGAGCCGTCGTGTACCAGCTGGAAGAGGTTGTCGTCGCCGGCCGCGGCGCGGATCTGGCTGGCCAGCTCCTGGGCGCCGGCCAGGCCGCTGCCGGAGACCGCCTGGTAGGTGCTCACGATGAGCCGTTCGAGGCCGGCCTCGTCGTGCAGCACCTTGAGCACAGGCATGGCGGCCATGGTGGTGCAGTTCGGGTTGGCGATGATGCCCTTGACGGCCTGGTCGATGGCTTCCGGGTTGACCTCGCTGACCACCAACGGCACGTCGGGGTCCATCCGCCAGCCCGACGAGTTGTCGACCACGGTGACGCCGGCCGCGGCGAACCGGGGCGCCTGGCTCTTGGACAGGGTGGCGCCGGCGGAGAAGATCGCGACGTCGAGTCCGGTGGGGTCGGCGGTGGAGGCGTCTTCCACGACGATCCGCTCACCCTTGTAGGGCAGCACGGTGCCGGCGGAGCGCGCGGACGCGAAGTAGCGGATGCTGGCGACCGGGAAGTCGCGCTCCTCGAGCAGGCGCCGCACGACGGCGCCGACCTGGCCGGTGGCGCCGACGACGCCGATGTTGATCCCGGCGCGGCGGGGTGCTGCGGTGCTGGTGGCTGCGGTGCTGGTCACTGTGTGGTCCTTACTCAGTCAAGTCTGGTGCGGGTCGGTCTCGTGCCGGGATGCGCATAACTCCTGCAATTCTCCCCGGTTGGAGCCCAAACGGGACAAAACATGGGTTTTTGGCAGAAATTGCAGGAGTTATGCCGGGGGTGCGCGGGTTTTGGCATCCGGTGGGCTGGCGGGCCGGTGGGTGCCCGCGGGGTTCAACTGTTGCCGATGCGGACAAATGGTGCCGGCGTACCGGGCGCAGAAGTCCGCATGGGCAACAGTTGGCTGCCGTGCGGGCGGGACGGGGCCTTAGCGGCCGGTGCCGCCGTGCACGACGGCTTCGTCGTCGCTGTCGAGCCCGAAGGCCGTGTGCACCACGCGCAGGGCCTGGTTGATGGTGTCGGCGCGGGTGACAACGGAGATGCGGATCTCGCTGGTGGAGATCATCTCGATGTTGATGCCGGCCTCGAACAGCGACTCGAACAGCTTCGCCGAGACCCCGGTGTTGGTGCGCATCCCGGCGCCGACCAGGGCGAGCTTGCCGATCTGGTCGTCGTACTGCAGGCCGGCGAAACCGACGTTGGCCTGCTCGTTGGTGAGCGCGGTGAGTACCTGCTGGCCCTCCGACTTGGGCAGGGTGAACGAGATGTCGGTCAGACCGGTGGATGCGGCCGACACGTTCTGCACGATCATGTCGACGTTGGCGTTGGTCTTGGCGACGATCTTGAAGATCTGCGCGGCCTTGCCGGGGATGTCGGGGACACCGACGACGGTGACCTTGGCCTCACTGAGGTCGGCGGCGACCCCCGCGATGATGGGCTCTTCCACGGGCTCTCCATTCAATATTTCGGTGGCGTACGGGCTGGTGGCGCCCGGGTTGTAGACAATGGTGCCGGTGTTGTTGTTGAACGACGACCGCACGTGCAGCGTGACCCCGTGCCGGCGAGCATATTCCACGGCGCGAATGTAGAGCACCTTGGCGCCGGCGGCGGCGAGCTCGAGCATCTCTTCACTGGAGACCCGCTCGAGCTTGTGCGCCTTGGGGACCACGCGAGGGTCGGCGCTGAAGATGCCGTCGACATCCGTGTAGATCTCGCAGATGTCAGCGCCGAGTGCGGCGGCGAGGGCGACGGCGGTGGTGTCGGAGCCGCCGCGGCCGAGGGTGGTGATGTCCTTGGTGTCGCGGTTGAAGCCCTGGAAACCGGCGACGATGGCGATGGCGCCCTCGTCGAGGGCATCCCGCAGGCGTCCGGGGGTGACGTCGACGATGCGGGCGGCGCCGTGCTGGGCATCCGTGATCATGCCGGCCTGGCTGCCGGTGAACGAGCGGGCGTCGTAGCCCATGCTCTTGATCGCCATGGCCAGCAGGGCCATGGAGATGCGCTCGCCGGCGGTGAGCAGCATGTCGAGCTCGCGGGGCGCCGGGATCGGGGTGACCTCGTGGGCGAGGTCGAGCAGCTCGTCGGTGGAGTCGCCCATCGCGGAGACGGCCACGACGATGTCGTTGCCGGCTTTCTTGGTGTCGACAATGCGTTTGGCAACGCGTTTGATGCTCTCGGCGTCGGCAACGGATGATCCGCCGAACTTCTGCACGATCAGGCTCACGTGGGCACTCCTGGCTTCCGGGTACGCGGCGACATCCCGCGCTCCCATCCTAAATGCGTTCGTATTCTCGGGCGTTCATGTGACGCCGTGTGCGAGGCGGGGTGGCGTGGGGCTCCCGGGGCGCGGCGGAGCCCGGGCGACCGGGCGGAGCGCTAGCTGGTGACGGTGCGGCGGCCCTCGAAAGCACGGCCCAGGGTGACCTCGTCGGCGTACTCCAGGTCGCCGCCGACGGGCAGGCCAGAGGCCAGGCGGCTGACCTTGATGTCGAGGGTGGTCAGCAGGCGGGAGAGGTAGGTGGCGGTGGCCTCGCCCTCGAGGTTGGGGTCGGTGGCGATGATGACCTCCTGCACAGTGTTGTCGGCGAGGCGCGTCATCAGCTGACGGATGCGCAGGTCGTCGGGGCCGATGCCGTCGATGGGGCTGATCGCCCCGCCGAGCACGTGGTAGAGACCCTTGAACTCGCGGGTGCGCTCGATGGCGACGACGTCCTTGGCCTCTTCGACCACGCAGATCGAGGTGGGGTTGCGGCGCGGGTCGCGGCAGATCATGCAAGTGTCCTGCTCGGACACGTTGCCGCAGATCTCGCAGAACTTCACCTTGTCGCGCACCTCGAGCAGCACGTTGGCCAGGTGGGTCACGTCGAAGTTCTTGGTCTGCAGGATGTGGAACGCGATGCGCTGCGCCGACTTGGGGCCGATGCCGGGCAGCCGGCCGAGCTCGTCGATGAGTTCCTGAACGATGCCTTCGTACATTTAGTTATCGTTCCTCTGTCGCGAGATCGGGTCGTGCGGCTGTTCCTCGATGAAGGTGGCGCCGAGGATCTCGCGCACCACGGCCTCGCCGTAGCGCTGCTTCTCGGCGAACGCGGGCGAACGCCGGCCGGGGGCTTGCTGGCGGGGAGCCTGCTGGCCTGGGGCCTGCTGGGTGTCCGGCCGGGTGCCACGGGGCGGTTCCGGGGGTGCGGCGAACTGCTGCGGGTCCGGCGGAAGGTCGTCGTAGGGCGGCGGCTCCTCGTCGAAGGGGGGCTCGAAGTCGGGCTCGGGCGCGTAGTCGTAGGACGGCGCGGACTGCGGCGCAGACTGCGACGTGGCAGATGTGGGTGCGGCGGCTGGTGCTGACGACGGTGCGGTGTCGGCCGGGGCGCTCGTGGCGTCCGGGGTGCCGGCGGGGGCGGAGGGTGTGCCGGCGGGGGCGGAGGGTGTGCCGGCGGGGGCGCTGGTCGGCGCGCTGGTGGGTGCACTGGTGGATGCACTGCCGGGTGCCCCGAGGACGGGCGGGACAACGATGGGTTCACCGGCCGCGGTCTCGGCAGCGGCCAGGGCGGCAGCGGATCCGGGGATGACCACGGTGGCCCAGCCTGTGGAGGTGGCCGGCGGTGCGAGGGTCGCCGTCGCGGTGCCGGTGGATATGGCCGATGCCGGGCCGGTACCAGAGGTGGAGCTGGAGGTGGCATCGCCGGACGGGCCGCCGAAGACGGCGGGACCGGACGAAGGCAGATCGACAGCGGCCGAGGTCGGCGTGGTGCTCGTCGCGGAGGCAGCGGGCGCTGACCCTGTCGTCGAGGCGGTTGGCGTCGCGCCGGCCGGGGAGTTCCCCTCCGGGCCTTGCCCTGCTGCGGACGAGTTACCCTGGCGCACCGGGGCAGCTGGTCCGGAGGTGGGCACCTCGGCAGAGGACGCGGGTGCGGAAGTGGGCGCGAAGGTTTCGGAGTCGGCGCGGGCGATGAACTTCACCCGCAGGCCGAGCACCTTCACGATGGCGCCGCGGAGGAACTCGCTGACGCCCTGGCCTGGAGCCTGCTGAGCTTTGAAGCCCTGCATGTCCTGCTCGCTGGGGAAGGACAGCACGAGAATGTCTTCGCCGCGCAGATCGAGCACGCGGGCGGTGTAGACCACGAGCCAGGCGCTGAGCTTGACCTCCTTGACGGCCTCGAGGATCTGGGGCCAGGCGTCCTTGATCTGGGCCAGGGTGACCGGACCGACGGGCACGACGGGGGCGGCGGGCGGCGGCGTCTCGGCGGTCGGATCGGGACGGTCGGCTTGGGCGCGATCGGGGCTCACGTCGGCAGCCGGGCTGGTGGCGACCGCCGCGGCGGGCTCGACCGGCATGGCAGCGGGGGTGCCCGGCGTCCGGGTGGCCCAGCCTGGGGCGGCTGGAGGGACGGTCGTCGCAGCCGGCGGGGTCGCGACCGGAGGGGAAACCTGTGCGGCGGGAGGGCGCGGGGCCGATGCCGCGGCCGGGGTGCGCGGCGCCGGTGCAGCAGCCGGGGTGCGTGGGGCCGTGGCGGCGGGAGCGGGCTCAGCCGGCGCATCCGTGCTGCCGCCGTCGACGCCGATGCGGCGTTCGAGACGTTCGACGCGGGCGAGGGCGCCGCGGGTGCTGTCGTCGGCGGCGGGGATGAGCACGCGCGCGATCATCAGCTCGAGGTGCAGGCGCGGCGAGGTGGCGCCCGTCATCTCGGTGAGGGCGGCGTTGAGGATGTCGGCGGTGCGGCTCAGCTCGGCGGGACCGAACTTGGACGCCTGCACGTGCATACGGTCGAGTTCGTCCTGCGGCACGCCGCGGAGCACGGCCGCGGCGGCGGCGGCGCTCGTGGCGGCAACGATGATGAGGTCGCGCATGCGCTCGAGCAGGTCTTCGACGAAGCGGCGGGGATCCTGACCGGTCTGGATGACGCGGTCGACGGCGTCGAACGCGGCCGAGGAGTTGCGGGCGGCGATGGAGTCGATGGCGTCGTCGAGCAGGGTCGCGTGGGTGTAGCCGAGCAGTGCCACGGCGCGCTCGTACTCGATCGCGTCGGTCTCGGAGCCGGCCATGAGCTGGTCGAGCAGCGAGAGGGTGTCGCGGGGCGAGCCGCCGCCGGCACGCACCACGAGCGGCAGCACGCCGGGCGCCACGGTCATGTTCTCGCTGTCGCAGAGCTGCTGCACGTAGTCGAGCATGGGCGCCGGCGGCACCAGCCGGAACGGGTAGTGGTGCGTGCGCGAACGGATGGTGCCGATGACCTTCTCGGGCTCGGTGGTGGCGAAGATGAACTTCACGTGTTCCGGCGGCTCTTCCACGATCTTCAGCAGCGCGTTGAAGCCCTGCGGGGTGACCATGTGCGCCTCGTCGAGGATGAAGATCTTGTAGCGGTCGCGGGCCGGCGCGAAGATGGCGCGTTCGCGGATGTCGCGGGCGTCGTCGACACCGTTGTGGCTGGCCGCGTCGATCTCGACCACATCGAGCGAGCCGCTGCCGTCGCGGGAGAGCTCAACGCAGCTGGGGCAGACGCCGCAGGGGGTGTCGGTGGGGCCCTCTGCGCAGTTGAGGCAGCGGGCGAGGATGCGGGCGGAGGTGGTCTTGCCACAGCCGCGGGGTCCGCTGAAGAGGTAGGCATGATTGACCCTGTTGGTGCGCAGGGCGGTCATGAGCGGATCGGTCACCTGGGACTGACCGATCATTTCGGCAAAAGTCTCTGGCCGGTAACGGCGATACAGGGCGGTAACCACGAGGTCAATCGTACTTGCTGCCACTGACACCCCGGGTGGATGGTGCACAGGGCGGCGGAGGCGCATCCGCCCGGCTCGGCCGGCGGTACCTAAAGGCGAGCGCGGCTGGGGCGAGCCCGCGCGGATCAGGAGTAGTAGAGGGCGACCGGGCGGCCGTCGATCTGGCGCACGTCGACCTTGGTGTCGTAGACCGCCTCGAGAACCTCCGGGCGCATGATCTCGGCCGCGGCGGCATCCGCCACGACCCGGCCATCGCGGATGGCGACGATGCGGTCGGAGTAGGTGGCGGCGAAGTTGATGTCGTGCAGCACCACGATGACACGTTTGCCGAGCTCGTCGGCCATTCGGCGCAGCAGCTTCATGATCTCGGTCATATGGCGCAGGTCGAGGTTGTTCAGCGGCTCGTCGAGCAAGATGTACTTGGTGTCCTGCGCGAGCACCATCGCGATGAACGCCCGCTGCCGTTGCCCGCCGGAGAGCTCGTCGAGGAACCGGTTGCGAAAGTCATCAAGCTCGAGGTAGTCGATGGCCCGGTCGACGTGGTCGCGGTCGGTGACCGTGAGTCGCCCCTTCGAGTGCGGGAAACGGCCGAACTCGACGAGGTCGTGCACGGTGAGGCGCGCGGCGATGTGGTTGTCCTGACGGAGCACGGCGAGGGTCTTCGCGAGGTCGCTCGACCGGGCGGTGGCCACGTCCGAACCGTCCACGGCGACGCTGCCCGCCTCGGGACGGATGAGGCGCCCCACGACACCGAAGAGGGTTGACTTGCCGGCACCGTTGGGGCCGATGAGCGCGGTCACCCCCTCAGCACCGAACGCGATGCTCACCTCATCGAGCACGGTGTGACCGTTGTAGCGCTTGCTGACGCCGTCGAGAACGATCATCGCGCCCCCTTTCGCAGAACCAGGTAGAGGAAGAAGAGCCCGCCGGCGAACTCGATGATCATCGAGAGGCTGCCGCCGAGGTTGAACACCTGCTCGAGCACGATCTGCCCGCCGAGCAGGCAGATCACCCCGATGAGCACGGCCGTCGGCAGCGTCCACACGTGGCGGAAGGTGCCGGCGTAGGAGTACGCGAGGTTAGCGACGATGAGGCCGAAGAACAGGATCGGCCCGACCAGAGCGGTCGACGCGGCGATCATCACCGACACGATGGTGAACAGCATCAGCAGAGTGCGCCGATGGTTCACCCCCAGTCCGACCGCCGGCTCCCCCAGGGTCAACACATCGAGGATGCGCAGCAGCGGCAGGACGGCGGCGCAGGCGAGCAGCACGACGGCGCCGGTGAGCAGCAACAGGGTCTCGTCGGGGCGGGTCAGCGACGCGAACATCGCGTCGGAGAGCACCTGGAAGTCCAGCGGGTCGAGCATCCGCTGCATCCACTCGGTGAAGCTGCGGAAAAAGGTGCCCAGCACAATGCCGACCAGCAGCATCAGGTGGATCGAGCGGCGTTTGCCGCCGAACAGCCAGGTGAACAGGAACACGCTGAACGCCACCATCACCACGACCTGTACGAGCCAGAGGGTGAGTGGGTCGGCGCCCAGGAACGACGCCGGGCCGAAGAAGAACACGATCACCGTGGAGATGAGCACGTAGAAGGCGTCGAACCCCATGATCGACGGGGTGAGGATGCGATTCTGTGTGATGGTGTGGAACACCACGGTGGACACGCCCACCGCGGTGGCGACGAGCAGCATGGCGAGCACGGTGAGGCTGCGGATCTTGACCGCGAAGGCCAACGAGCCGGGCACATCCGTGAAGAAATACACCGCGACCAGGGCGAGCGCTACGATCGCGAGCAGGGCCAACCGCAGCCCGGGGCGGGCCCAGAGCGGGCCGAGCCGGGCGGGCGCCGGCGTGCGGCCGGTGACGGTGTCAGTGAGCACGACCCCTCCTTCGCAGTAGCAGCCAGAGGAACAGGGCGGCGCCGATGATGCCCACGATGACCGACAGCGGGATCTCGTAGGGGAAGCGCACCACCCGGGCGACGATGTCGCAGGCGATCACGAACACGGCGCCGAGGCCGGCGATCCACGGGATGGACCGACGCGCGTTGTCGCCGATGATGAGGCTGACCACATTGGGCACCACCAGGCCGAGGAACGGGATCACCCCGGAGGTCACGAGGACCGACGCCGTGATGAGGGCGACGATGACCATGCCCACGGCCACGACGCGGCGGTAGTCGAGGCCGAGGTTGGTGGCGAAGTCCTCGCCCATGCCGATGACGCTGAACCGGTCCGCGGCGAACCAGGCCACGACCACCATGGCCCCGGCGATCCAGACGAACTCGTAGCGGCCCTGCATCACCGAGGCGAAACTGCCCTGTGACCACTGCCCGAGCGACTGGAGCAGGTCGAGCCGATACGCGAAGAACACCGTGACCGACCCGACGATGCCGCCGAGCATGATGCCCACCAACGGCACGAGCACCAGCTGGCGCACGGGCACCGCGCGCACGACCCTCAGGAACACCCAGGTGCCCAGCAGCCCGAACACCGCGGCGACGGCCATCTTGCCGACCACCGCCATCCCAGGCCAGAAAACGGTGCTGATCAGCATTCCGAGTGTGGCAAATTCGGTGACCCCGGTGGTGCCGGGCTCGACGAACCGGTTGCGCACCAGCATCTGCATGATCAGGCCGGCGATGCCCAGGGACGCGCCGGCCAGGAGAACGGCGACGGTGCGTGGGATGCGGCTGGTCACCAGGAGGAACGCCGCACTGCTGTCGGGCCCGCCGGTGAGCAGCGCAAGCGGCGAGACATCGGAGACCCCGATGAACAGGCTCGCGCTCGCAAGGATCACGAGGATGGTGCCAATGAGCACCCCCACCCCGGTGCGCCGCGGACGGGCGGGCACCGGGGTGGGGGTGCGACGGGTGAGGAGGTCGGTCACAGTGTGCGGGCGATCCCGGGGGTCACTCGGCGATCTGCAGGACGTCGTCGATCATCAGCTGCGTGGTGGTGATGCCGCCGAACACGATGTACCAGGCGGTGGGGTCGAGGTAGACGATCTGGTCTTGCTGCGCGGCGGTGGTCTGCTTGACGATCGGGTTGTCGAGAACGGTCGCGGCCGCCTGGGCGTCCTCGGTGCCGGTCGCGGCGTCACGGTCCACGACCCAGAGGTAGTCGGGGTTCTGCTCGAGCAGGAACTCGAACGAGACCGGCTCACCGTGGGTGGCCGCCTCGATCTCTTCGACGACGGGCGTGACGCCGAACACGTCGTAGATCAGCCCGCCGCGGGCGTTGCGCCCGGTGGCGTCGGCGCCGGCGGGGGCCATGGCGTTGAGCTTGCCGCCGGAGACCATCAGGCCCAGGCCGGTGCCGGCATCCGCCGTCACTGCCTGTGCGTCGTCGATACCGGCCTCGAGGTCGGCCAGGGCGGCCGCGGCCTCGTCCTGAGCGCCGAGCACCTCACCGAGGAACTCGGTGTTGCGCTCGAGAGTCTCGAGGAACGAGCCGCTGATGCTCAGGTCGACGGTGGGCGCGATCGCGCTGAGGTCTTCGTAGAGCGCCGCCGAGCGGCCGCCGATGACGATGAGGTCGGGCTGCTCTGCCTCGATCGCGATGAGGTCGGCCTCGAAGAGTGTGCCCGCGTTGAATGCTTCGCTGGTCAGGTGCTCCTGCAGGTAGTCGGGCACCGAGTCCAGCGGGGCGCCGGAGATCTCGCCGCCGAGGGCTCCGATGGTGTCGAGGCTGGCCATGTCGAACACCACGATGTTCTGGGGGTTGGTGGGCACCTCGACCGTGGTCGCCTCGTACTGCGGGTCTTCGTCTTCGCCGGCGATGTTGCGGTCCCAGGAGAACGACACCGTCGTGGCCGCGGGGGTTGCGGCGGTGCCGGCAGTGCCGGCGTCAGCCTCGGTTGACGCGCAACCGCCGAGGATCAGCGCGGAGGCCAGGGCGAACGAGAGGGTCGCGAGAGGGCGGGTGAGGGACATCGGCGGGGCCTCCTGAGGCACTTAGGTTAGGCAATCCTTACTGGACCTTGGTTAGGGTAACCTAAGCTCTCCGGTATTGTCCAATGCGCACCCATGGCGCCGGACCCGCCGGACCCGCCGAGCACGCGAGGCGGCTCAACTGTGCCCGAATCGGACAATTGCGCCCGGCGTACCGGGTGCAATTGTCCGCTCGGGGAACAGTTGGGCGGGCTAGAAGTCGGTGTGGCCGAGGTCGGGGCGGGGGACGAAGTGGGCGAGGGTGCTCTCGGTGCCGTGCAGGCACAGGATGACCAGCTCGTTGTCGGCCCGCAGCACCGGACCGGGCACGTAGAGGGTGGTCTGCGGTCCACGGTCCCAGAACCGGCCGAGGTTGAACCCGTTGATCCAGGCCTGGCCCTTGCCCCAGCCGGCGGTGCTGAGGAACAGGTCCTTACCGGGCTCGGCGGTGAACCGGCCGCGCACGAACGCGGGACCGCTGAGCGAGCCGGAACCGGCGAGGTCGAGGGCGAAGCGGGCGCTGCCGGATGCGACGAACCCGTCGACGTCGAGCGGCAGCACCTGCCAGTCGGCCAGGGTGACACCGTCGAGGGTGGCCGGGCCGATCAGGCCCTTGTCCTCGCCGATGCGCGGGCCGTAGTTGACCCTGCCCTGGTCCTCCACGAGCAGGTCGAGGTGCTCCCCCGGCGGTAGGCCGATCGAGCGGTCATGGTGGTCGCGCTGCAGCACACCGACGGGGTTGCCGTCGACGAAAACCTGGGCGCGGTCGCGCACCTCGCCGAAGGACAGCACGCGGGCACCCGGAGTCAACCGGCTGCGGTACAGGGCGAACCCGGTGTACTGGCCGAGGGCATCCATGCTGGGCAGCCCGGCGGTCGGAGCGGCGCTTATGTCGGCCAGCTCGGGTAACGCGTCCCACAGCGAAACGAACTCGTCGAGGGCGACCTCGAAGGCCGGCGCGGGCGCGGCCGGGGCCGGCAACGACCCGGTCACCGGCGCGTACTTGGCGAGCACCTCGCGGAAGGCGAGGTACTTGGCTGTGACCTCACCGCTCTCCGAGAGGGGCGCGTCGTAGTCGTAAGAAGTGACCGTGGGCTGGAAGACACCCTTGTCGTTGGCGCCGTTGGTGAAGCCGAAGTTGGTGCCGCCGGTGAACATGTACAGCGACACACTGGCGCCGGTGGCGAGCAGGTCGTCGAGCTCGCGGGCGGAGTCCTCCGCGGAAGTGGTGTGGTGGTGCGCACCCCAGTGGTCGAACCAGCCGTTCCAGAACTCGGCGCACATCAGCGGTCCGGTGCTCTGGTGGCGGCGGAGCACGGCCAGGCGCTCGGTAGCGCGGGAGCCGAACGAGCCGGTTTTGTGCAACTCGGGCAGGCTGCCGTCGGAGAGCATCTGGTCGGTGGGCTGGTCGATGGTAGTCAGCGGCACCGTGATGCCGCCGGCCCGGTTGAGCTCGACGAGCGCGCGCAGGTAATCCTTGTCGTCGCCGTAGGCGCCGTACTCGTTCTCGATCTGCACCAGGATGACCGGGCCGCCCCGGTCGATCTGCCGGGACGCCACGATCGGCAGCAGCTGCTCGAAGTACTCGGCCACGGCCGCCATATAGAGCGGCTCGTTCCGCCGCACCCCCACGGCCGGGTCGGTGAACAGCCAGCCGGGCAGGCCGCCGTTGTCCCACTCGGCGCAGATGAACGGGCCGGGCCGCACGATGGCGTACATGCCCTCGGCGGCGATCAGGTCGAGAAAACGGGCCAGGTCGAGCTGGCCCTCGGTGTCGAAACCGCCACGAGCCGGCGAGTGCGCGTTCCAGGCCACGTAGGTCTCGATGGTGTTCAGGCCCATCAGGCGGGCCTTGTGGATGCGGTCGGCCCAGTGATCCGGGTGCACCCTGAAATAGTGGATGGCCCCGGCGAGCACCCGGAACGGCTCACCGTTGAGGAGGAAGTGCTCGTCGCCGATCTCGAACGCGCCCATGATCAGGCCGCCGTTCGGGCGCGGCCGAGCACGGCGACGCCGGTGGCCGGGAGGGTGAGCGAGTCCGCGGCGAGGGTGCTGCCGCCGAGGTCGACGGCCACGAGCGTGCCATCGGCCTTGCCCAGCGGCACGGTCACGGCCTTGTCGGAGTGGTTGATGTAGAAGAGATAGTCCATGTCGTCGGACTGGCGCACGGCGAGCTGCACGATGCCGTGCGCGTCTCTCGGCAGCGGCGAGACGATGTGGGCGGCGGCGGCGAACCGGCCGACCAAAGCCACCAACGCGTCGGGGTCGAGGACCGTGGCGACGAAGCTGGCCCGGCCGCCGGACTCGGTCGAGACCACGCGGCTGGTCACCGCCGGCACACCGGGGAACGGGCCGTCCTGGAAGCGGGCGAGCACCTGGACATCGGAGGCCACGGTGACGTCGTGGGTGAGCAGCGACCCGGTTGACCCGGCCGGCAGGTCGCCGGACAGGCCGACGGTCTGGCCCGGCTGCAGGCCGCCGAACTCCTCGGCGCGCACGCCGAGCAGCTCGCGGAACGCGCCGGGGTAACCGCCGGGGTGGATGTGGTCGTCGGCGTCGGCAATGCCGGAGAACACGCCGACCACCAGGTGGCCGCCGGTGCGGGCGTAGTCGGCCAGGGCATCCGCCAGCGGCTGCGGCACTATGTAGAGCATCGGCGCGATGACGAGGTCGTACCCGGCGAGGCCGTGACCGTTCAGCACCGACCGGGCCGGCACAATGTCGGCCTGCAGGCCATTGGTGAGCGCGGCGGTGTACCAGGCCATGGCCTCGGCCTTGTAGCGCAGCAGCTCGGTGGGGTGCGAGTCGAGTTCGGAGGCCCACCAGGAGTCCCAGTCGAAGAGGATTCCGATGCGGGCCTGCTTGGTGCGGCTGCCGGCGACCTCGGCCAGGGAAGCGAGTTCGCCGCCGAAGCGGGTGACGCTCCGGAACACCGAGCTGTTCTCCCCCGCGTGCGGGAGCATCGCGGAGTGGAACTTCTCGGCGCCGGCCAAGGACTGGCGCCACTGGAAGAAGCAGATCGCGTCGGCGCCGTGGGCCAGGTGGGTGAGGCTGTCCCGGCGCAGCTGGCCGGGGGTTTTGGCCTGGTTCACCGGCTGCCAGTTGACGGCGCTGGTGGAGTGCTCCATCAGGAACCACGGCGCCCGGCCGGATATCTGGCCGGTGAGGTTGGCCGAGAACGACAGCTCCTCGAACGCGGCGGGGTCGGCCACGAGCAGGTAGTGGTCGTTGGAGACCAGGTCGATCTCGCCGGCCCAGTCGGCGTAGTCCATGCCGCGGGACTCGCCCATCACCATGAAGTTGGTGGTGATCGGCACGTCGGGCGTGATCTGGCGCAGGATCTCCCGCTCGGCGACGAGGTAGCCCTTGAGGGCGTCGCTCGAGAACCGGGCGAAGTCGAGCTGCTGGGTGGGGTTCGGATGCGTCGCGGCCAGCCGCGGCGGCAGGATCTGGTTCCAGGAGGTGTAGTTCTGCGACCAGAAGGCGGTGCCCCAGGCCCGGTTGAGTTCGGTGAGAGTGCCGTAGCGGGCCTCGAGCCAGGCGCGGAACGCCGCTGCCGCGTCGTCCGAGAAGTCGTAGACGTTGTGGCAGCCGAGCTCGTTGCTGATGTGCCACATCGACAGGGCCGGGTGGTTGGCGTAGCGCTCGGCCATTTTCTCGACCAGGGCCAGCGCGTAGCGGCGGAACACCGGTGAGGTGGGGCGCCACTGCTGGCGGCCGCCGGGCCAGATGGTTTCGCCGACCCGGTTCACCGGCAGCACCTCCGGGTGCAGCTCGGTGAGCCACGGCGGCGGGCTGGCGGTGGCGGTGGCCAGGTCGACGGCGATGCCGTTGGCGTGCAGCAGATCGATGGCGCGGTCGAGCCAACCGAAATCCCAGCTGTCCGGGGTGGGCTGCAGCAGCGCCCAGGAGAAGATGCCGACGCTGACGATGTTGACACCGGCCTCGCGCATCAGGCGCATGTCTTCGGCCCAGACCTCTTCGGGCCACTGTTCGGGGTTGTAGTCGGCGCCGTAGCCGATGCGGGCGGCGTCGGCGGGCAGGCTCTCGGTGCCGTCGGCGAGGGTGTGCGCCTCGGGCCAGCGCACCCAGCGATGCTCGTTGGTCGAGACCGTGCTCACGGCGCTCATGCTGCAGCCTTGGCGGCCAGACGCACGATCGACCAGGACAGCGCGGGCAGCACGACCGTGGCGGCGGTGCCGTCGTCGGCCAGTGTCACGTCCGTCAAGTCGACCGGGTGCACGGTGTCTTGATGATCAACAGTGTTGGTGGCGAACCGGTCCCCACCCTCCGGCGCGAACAGGCTCTGCGCTGAGAGCACCGAGTCGGCGGGGGCGCCGGCCAGGTCTACCTCGAGGGTGAGCGGGTCGGAGCTGGAACGGTTGACAAGGAACAAGACGATCTCCTCGTCGGTAGCGGTCACCGCGGCATCCGATAGGTCGACGGTGCCGTGTTCCCTGGTGTCGTAGGTGTCGGAGTGGATGGTGGCAGCCAGCACGTCGCCGTGGGCGGCGGTTGCGGTGAGGGCGAACGGGAAGAAGGTGGTCTGGCGCCAGGCCGAACCGTTGGGCTCGGAACGGATCGGCGCGATGACGTTCACGAGCTGGGCGAGGTTGGCCATGCTGACCCGATCGCTGTTCCGCAGCAGGGAGATCAGCAGGGACCCCACCACCACGGCGTCGCTGACGTTGTATTCGTCCTCGATCAGGCGCGGCTGCGTGTTCCAGTCGCCGGTGAACAGGGGTTCCTTGTCGACCTCGTTGAACCGGGTCTGGTACCAGACGTTCCACTCGTCGACGCTGATGCCGATGGATTTGTCGAGGCCCTGCGCCACGGTGACCTCGTCGATGATGTGGGCGACGTCGCCGATGAAGCGGTCAAGGCCCACGCCGGAGGCGAGGAAACTGCCGAGGTCGCCGGGCTTTTCCTCGTAATAGGCGTGCAGGGAGATGTGGTCGACGAGCTCCGCGGTGTGCTCGAGAACGGTGCGTTCCCAGCTGCCGAAGGTGGGCATCTCGGCGTTGGAGCTGCCGGCGACGACGAGTTCGATGGTGGGGTCGACCCACTTCATCACGCGGGCGGTTTCGGCGGCGAGGCGGCCGTATTCCTCTGCGGTCTTGTGGCCGATCTGCCAGGGGCCGTCCATCTCATTGCCCAGGCACCAGACGCGGATGCCGAACGGTTCGGTGCGGCCGTTGGCCTGGCGCTGGCCGCTGAGCGCGGTGCCGGTCGGGTGGTTGGAGTATTCGAGCAGGGCGGCGGCCTCGGTGATGCCCCGGGTGCCCAGGTTCACGGCCTGCATGATCTCGACGCCGGCGCTCTCGGCCCAGTCGGCGAATTCGTGCAGGCCAACCTCGTTGGTCTCCACGGAGTGCCAGGCCACGTCCAGGCGCGTGGGGCGGTCGGGGCCGACGCTGTCTTCCCAGCGGAAACCCGATACGAAGTTGCCGCCCGGGTAGCGGATCAGGCTGGGGTTCAGCTCACGCACGAGGTCCAGCACGTCTTGGCGGAAGCCATCCGCGGTCGCGGTGGGGTGCCCGGGTTCGTAGATACCCGTGTACACCGAACGGCCCATGTGCTCGACGAACGAACCGAAGAGCCGGGGTGAGACGGGGGCCACGATGTCGTCGCGGGAGATGCTGAGCCGGGCGTGAAACACGAAGGAGATCCTCTGGTTGGAAGCTGATGGTGCGCAAAGGGTGGGCCGTCCGGCCGGACGGGCCCACCCTGTGCCGCTGCGTTACTCGGTGACCGTGAAGCCCTGCTCGTTGCCGTAGGCGACGATGGCCTTCTGCCAGTCGGTCAGGCCCGTGTTGAGGTCGGACTTGTCGGCGTAGGACTGGCCGACGGTGTCGGAGAAGATGCTGTTCGAGTAGACCTGGAACGGCAGGTAGCTCCAGCCTTCGACGACGTCCTTGGCGGACTGGACGAGGACCTCGTTGATCTTCTGGCCGCCGAAGTACTCGCTCTCGGCGCCGAGGAACTCCTCGGACTCGAGGTCGGCGACGGTGGAGGGGAAGCCGCCGGCGTCGATGGAGATCTGGGTGCCTTCACCGGAGTTCATGAACTCGACGAAGCCGGCCGCGGCGAGCTTGTTCTTGCTCTGGGCGAGCACGGCGTCGCCGCCGCCACCGTTCTCGGCGCTGGCGGTGTCGCCGGCCTCATAGACGGGCAGCGGGGCCACACGCCAGTTTCCGGAGGCTTCCGGCACGCCGGATTCCAGGTTGCCGGGCATCCAGGCGCCGATGTTGAGGGTGGCGATGGTGCCGTCGCCCAGACCCCGGTACCACTCGTCGCTCCAGCTGGTGGTCGGTGCGATGAGGTCCTTCTCAATCAGCTGGTTCCAGGTGTCGGCGAACTTCTTCGACCCCTCGTCCTGCAGGTTGATCTCGACGTTCGTGGAGTCGGTGGTGGTGAACGGCTGGCCGCCGGCCTGCCAGATCATGCTGGTGGCGAAGCCCGCGTCGCCGGTGTCGTTGGTGATGTAGGCGTTCGGGTTGGCCGCGTGGAGTTTCTCGGCGGTGGCGATGTACTCGTCCCAGGTGGTGGGCACGGTCAGGCCGTACTGGTCGAACACGGCCTGGTTGTAGAACATGGCCATGGGGCCGGAGTCCTGTGGCAGGGCGTAGACGCCGCCGTCGAGGTTCACCGATCCCCAGGTGCTGGCGGTGTACTGGTCCTCGAGGGAGTCCAGACCGAAGTCGCTCAGGTCGACGAGGGCCTCGGAGAGAGCGAACTGCGGCAGCGCGTAGTACTCGATCTGGGCCACGTCGGGTGCGCCGGAGCCGGCCTTGATGGCGTTCTGCAGCTTGATGTACTGGTCGTTGCCGGTGCCGGCGTTGACCACGTCGACCGTGACGTTGGGGTACTTCTTTTCGAATGCGGTGGCGATGTCTTCCACGGCCGGGGCCCAGGCCCAGACGGTGAGGGTGGTCTCCTCCTGCAGAGCGGCCTCGATGTCGGCGGCGGTGCCGGTCTCGGCTCCGCCTCCGCCGGTGGAGGCGCAGGCGGCCAGGGAGACGCTCAGGGCGAGTCCGGTGGCGACGGCGAGTGCGGTGCGGCGCAGGCGCGTGTTGCTGTGTGGTGCTTTCATTGGGGTGCCTTTCACTTCCTTGTAAACGGATGTTCGGTGCTGCGGATGACGGATGGTGCGGGGGTGGAACGGTAGTGGGGCTACGACTTGACGGAGCCGGCGGCGAGGCCGGACTGCCAGTAGCGCTGGAGGAACAGGAACGCCACGACGATCGGCACGATCGTGAGCAGCGACCCGGTGATGACGAGGTTGTAGATGACGTCGCCGCCCACGGTCTGGGCCTGCATGTTCCACTGCTTCAGGCCCACGGTCAGCGGGTACCAGGTGGGTTCGCTGAGCATGATCAGGGGCAGGAAGTAGTTGTTCCAGGTGGCCACGAGGGTGAACAGGAGCACCGTGACGAGGCCGGGGGCCAGCAGCTTGAGCGAGATGGTGAAGAAGGTGCGGAACTCACCCGAACCATCCATTCGCGCGGCCTCGAGAACCTCGGTGGGCACCGCGTCCATGGCGTAGGTCCAGATCAGGTAGAGGCCGAACGGGCTGATCAGCGAGGGCAGGATGACCGCCCACGGGGTGTTGGTGAGGCCCATCTGGCTGAACATGAGGAAGGTCGGCACCGCCAGGGCCGTGCCGGGGATGGCCACGGCGCCGAGCACGACGGCGAAGACGGCCTTCTTGCCGGGGAAGTTGAACTTGGCCAGGCCGTAGCCGCCGAGCGCCGCGAGGAAGGTGGCGCCGCCGGCGCCGACGACGACGTAGAGCACCGTGTTGCCGAACCAGCGCACGAAGACGCCGTCGTTGTAGGTGAGGGTGGCGACGATGTTGTCCCAGAGGGCGAAGTCGCCCGAGAACCAGAGGCCGAACGAGTTGAGCAGCTCGGCCTGGGTCTTGGTGGAGTTCACGAACAGCCAGAACAGGGGCAGCAGGCTGTAGATCAGCAGGGCGCCCATGATGATGGTGAGAATGATGGACTTCTTGGTGTGCAGGCCCTGGGTGGACTTGCCGGCCTTCTTCTCGCTGGTGTAGCGGGACATCCGCGGGGCTTTCGCCCGTGCGGCGGGGGCGTGGGTCTGGTCAGTCGTCGACATGTCAGGCCTCCTTCCTGGAACCGGAGTTCTGCACGATGTAGGCGATCACGGCGGTGATGAGGCCGACGATGATCGCGATGGTGGCCGAGTAGTTGTACTGCTGACCCGAGAACGACAGGTTGTAGGCGTACATGTTCGGCGAGAAATAGGTGGAGATGGTGTTGGGTGCCAGAGACTGCAGGATGCTGGGCTCGTTGAACAGCTGGAAGCTACCGATCACGCTGAAGATGCCGCCGATGACGATGGCGGGGCGGAGCGCCGGCATCTTGATGCTGCGGATGATGCGGAACGCGTTGGCGCCGTCGAGCGAGGCGGCCTCGTAGAGATCGGTGGGGATCACTCGGAGGGCGGCGTAGAACAGGATCATGTTGTAGCCGATGAATTCCCAGGTGACGATGTTGCCGATCGCGGCGAGCACCCAGGTGTTGCCCAGCGGGTTGGGGATGGCGATCGAGAAGAACTCATTGAGATTGCCGACCAGGCCGAACTTGGTGCCGTACATGAAGCCCCACATGAGCGTTGCGACCACGGCGGGAACCGCGTACGGCAGGAAGATCGCGATGCGGAAGAAGCTGGACAGGTGCAGGCGGGCACTGTCGATGGCGAGGGCGGCGAAGAGTGCGATGCCGAGCATGATCGGCACCTGCACGACGAAGAACAGGGTGACCCGGCCCATCGACTCCCAGAACTTGGGATCGGTGAGCGCCTGGCCGTAGTTCTCGAAGCCGACGAAGGAGTTGCCGCCGACCAGCTGGTCCTTGAAGAAGGACAGGTAAATCGAGTACAGCACCGGGGCGATCAGCACGAGGGCGAAAACGATCATGAACGGGCCGATGAACTTCCAGCCGGTCCAGTCGCGCTTCTGCACGTGGGGCTTGGGCTTGCGGCGGTTCGGCTGGGCCCGTGCACTGCGTGTCTGGCCACTGGGGGGGAGTGTTGACAGCGTCGTCATGCCTTTTTCTCTGACTCGGTATGGTGATGCAACGGACGGTGAATCTGACGGCATGTTTACGTAAACATGACGTGTAAGCACGCTAGCATGTTTACGTAAACATACGGAAATCTTTTTTCGGGACCGGGGAGGGCACGTGGCAACGGCGAGCACGACAGACAGTTCTTCGGCCGCTCCCACGGCCCGCGCGCAGCGCCTGCCGTCGATGGCGGATGTGGCGGCGCTGGCCGGCGTCTCCTCCCAGACCGTCTCCCGGGTGGTGAACGGTCGCAGCAACGTCGACGCCGACACCCGCGACCGGGTGCTCGCCGCCATGGACGAGATCGGCTACCGGCCCAACAGCGCCGCCCGCGCGCTGAAGTCGGGCAAGTTCAGCACCATCGGCGTGATCATGTTCGGCCTGTCCAGCTTCGGCAACATGCGCACCCTCGACGCTGTTGCCACGGCCTCCGCCGAGGCCGGCTACTCGATCGCCCTGATCCCGGTGGCGCTGCCCACCCAGGGCGCCGTCGCCGGCGCTGTGAACCGGCTCGCCGAGCAGGCCGTGGACGGCATCGTGATCATTATGGAAGCGCACATCCTGGACCGGATCGACGTGACCGTGCCGACCGGGCTGCCCGTCGTGATCGTCGATTCCGATGCCGGCGAACGCTACACGGTGGTCGACACCGACCAGACCGAGGGTGCTCGGCTGGCCACCCAGCACCTGCTCGACCTCGGGCACCGCACGGTCTGGCACATCGCCGGGCCGGAGTCGTCGTTCTCGGCCGGGCGCCGCACGGCATCCTGGCGGGCCACGTTGAAGGCGGCCGGCGCCCCGGTGCCGCCCGTGCTCGAGGGCGACTGGAGCGCGCAGAGCGGCTACCGGCACGGGGTGGCGCTGGCCGCCGACCCGTCGGTGACGGCGATTTTCGCCTCCAACGACCAGATGGCCCTCGGCGTGATGCGGGCGATGCACGAGGCCGGCCGCTCGGTTCCGGCTGGCGTGAGCGTGGTCGGCTTCGACGATATGCGCGAGGCGGATGCCTTCTGGCCGCCGCTGACCACCGTGCACCAGGACTTCGGCCAAGTGGGGCGGCTCTGCATCGAGAAGCTGCTGCGCCAGATCGACTCCCCCGCGGCCGTAGGCCCCGGTACGACAATCGTGCCCACGCACCTCGTCGTGCGGGCGAGCACCGCGCCACCGCCCCGCTAGGCACCCGGCCCGGGGGTCCCGGGCGGCCGCGCGCCCGCAAAGGCGGAGTTTTGCGGGGCACGCCGCGCCACGGGCCGGCGGATGCGGCGGGTCCGCAATTCCTCCACCCGCTACCTCCTCTACGAGGGGCTCGGTCGCCGGGTGTTGCGGCTCACGCAGCGCCACATTCTCGACGAGTGGGAGACCACGTTCCTCGTGATCAAGCGCGTCGTCGAGGATGCTCAGCGGGAGCAACAGAGGCGACACGAGCGCCCGCTGGAGTGACGGGAGGATACCCCCCATTGTGGGGTATCCGCTACCCCCTCCAACGTTGCTGCGTAAAGTCCCGCACCCCTTAAATAGACGGCAAAATCAGCGATTCGTCACGGAAAAAACTTAATTTCGCGGGTTCTCTCAGAGTGCTTGTAATCGCGGCTCGCAAGACAAAGGATATTCCCGAACACGACACTGACGTCGATGCCGGGCGTCGTGCACACCCCGATCTATCTAGGAGAGTCATGTCGAATACATACCCAGCATCCGTCCCGGGAAACCCCGACCTGGACACCAGCACGGCGTCCGACAGCGGAGCCGGCCCCGATGCCAAAGAACGCGCCACCGAGGTGAAGGACACCTCGGTCGCCGCTGGCCAGCACGTCGCCGGCGTCGCCAAGGACGAGTTGCACAAGGTCGGCAGCGAGACCAAGCAGCAAGCCAAGGACCTCTATCGCCAGACGCAGGGCGAACTCGCCGACCAGGCGGCCGCACAACAGAAGCGGGTCGCCGCCGGTCTCCGTTCCCTGGGCGACGAGCTGGGTGCGATGGCCGATAAGTCCGATACTCAGGGTGTAGCCAGCGATATCGCCCACCAGGCCGCCTCGCGTGCTGCCGGAATCGCCGACTGGCTCGACCAGCGCGACCCGGGCGCCCTCCTCGACGAGGTCAAGGGCTACGCCCGGCGCAGCCCCGGCATGTTCATCGGCATCGCCGCCGTCGCCGGTGTAGTGGCCGGTCGCCTGACCCGCTCGGTCATCGCCGAGGCCAAGGACTCCTCCGAGACCGCCTCGACGGGCAGCAGTACCCCGGCCACCGCGCCCACCGGCGTCGGAACCGAGTTCGGCACCGGCGCCACCACCGGAATCGACACGGCCTTCGACACCCCCACCACGCCCACCGGCACCGCCACCGGCGTAGGCACCCCGCTCACGGCGGAGTACCCGAATTACACGGAGAACCGCAATGACTGACATGCCCACGCCTTCTGAACGCAAGGCCGAAGAGACCTCGCTGGGCGATCTGCTCAGTGAGGTGACACGCGACGTGTCTACTCTCATGCGCCAGGAGGTCGAACTGGCCAAGGCCGAGTTACGGCAGTCGGCCACTCGCGCCGGCAAAGGAGCCGGACTGCTCGGCGGAGCCGGCTATGCCGCCCACCTGACGGTGTTGTTCCTGTCGTTCGCGGCCTGGTGGGGGCTCGGACACGTCATCGACATCGCCTGGGCGGCCGTGATCGTTGCCGTCGTCTGGGGCATCGTGGCCGCCGTGCTCTACTCGCGCGGGCGCAAAGAGATGAAGACCATCACGGGAGCGCCCAAGACAGTCGATTCCCTGAAGCAGATTCCTGACGCACTAAAACGAAATGAGGAAAACCGATGAGCACCTATGACGAATCCAGCACCGACCCCGAGGTTCTTCGGAGCCAAATCGAAGACACCCGACGGGGCCTCGGCGCCGATGTCGACGCCCTTGCCGACAAGGTAACGCCCAGCAAGATCATGGACCGCCAGAAGGACAAGGTGCGGGGCGTGTTCAGCTCGGCCAAGGACAAGGTCATGGGCACCGCTTCCGACCTGGGCGGTTCGGTGAGCGGAGCGACCGGTAACGTATCGGGCGCCGCTCACGACGCGGCCTCCCAGGTCAAGGGCAACCCGCTGGCGGTGGGTCTCATCGCATTCGGCGTGGGTTGGCTCGCGTCGTCTCTCCTGCCCGCCAGCACCGTCGAGAAGAAGGTCGCGGCGAACGTGAAGGAGGCCGCTGAGCCACTGACCCAGGAGGTCACCGACGCGGCGAAGCAGATGGGCGAGAACCTCAAGCAGCCCCTCGCCGACGCCGCCGATGCTGTCAAGGGCACGGCCACGGATGCCGCCGACACCGTCAAGTCCGAGACGGGGTCGTCCGCTGACGAGGTGCGCGACACCGCCAAGCACGCCGGGCAGGGCACCGTCGGCTGACGGAGTCACCCGCACCAACCGCTAGATGATCACGAGGAGTAGTACCGGTGGCCCGCAACGACGCCCGTAGCAAGAGGAACAGCGCTCCCTCGCCCGACGATCCACGCAAGCCGGATTCGCCGGGCGAGGTGAAGAAGCCGTCCTGGAAGTACGCGATGCGCAAGACCATGCGCGAATTCACCGCCGACCAATGCACCGACATCGCCGCGTCGCTGACGTACTACGCGGTGCTGGCGTTGTTCCCGGCGCTGATCGCGTTGATCTCTCTGCTGGGCGTGTTCGGTCAGGGCGAGCGGTCCACCGACACCATCCTCGACCTCGTCAACGAGGTCGCCCCCGGCGGCACGGCCGACGTACTGCGCGAACCGCTCGAACAGTTCAGCTCGTCACCGGCCGCCGGGTTCGCCCTGGTCTTCGGCATCGTGCTGGCCATCTGGTCGGCATCCGGCTACGTCGGCGCGTTCAGCCGGGCCATGAACCGGATCTACGAGATCGAGGAGGGCCGGCCGTTCTGGAAGCTGCGCCCGATGCAGCTGGTGGTGACCATCGTCACCATCCTGCTGATCCTCATCATGGTCGTGGTCCTGATCGTGTCGGGGCCCGTCACCGATGCCGTCAGCAGTGCCCTGGGCCTCGGCGAAACCGTGCAGATAGTGTGGTCCATCCTCAAGTGGCCGATCCTGGCTCTGGCCGCTGTGCTGATCATCGCAATCCTCTACTACGCCACCCCGAACGCCAAGCAGCCGAAATTCCGTTGGATCAGCTTGGGCGCGCTGCTGGCGTTGGTGGCCCTGGTGATCGCGTCGTTCCTGTTCGGTCTCTACGTCACCAACTTCTCCAACTACGACCGCACCTACGGCTCGCTCGCCGGTGTCGTGGTGTTCCTGCTCTGGCTCTGGATCGCCAACCTTGCCCTGCTGTTCGGCGCCGAGTTCGACGCCGAACTCGAGCGGACCCGCCAACTGCAGGCGGGTATCAAGGCGGAGGAAGACATTCAGCTGCCACCGCGGGACACCCGCAAGAGCGACAAAACCGCCGAGAAGGAACGTGCCGACATCATTGCGGGGCGGCGCCTGCGCGAGGACAGCGCGGAACGCCACGACACCAAGAGCTGATCCCGACACCATCCGCATCCGACCGTTGATCCACCACGTCCCAGGAAAGGACAATTATGTATTTCCACGTGCAACGACTCATCCACGACATCGCGCAGGACGAGCCGGATCCGGCAGCGGCCAACGCACTGCAGGAGGGCCTCGGCGGCCAGTTCGGCGAGATGCGCACCATGATGCAGTACTTGTTCCAGTCGATGAACTTCCGTGGGCCCGCGGCGAAGCCGTACCGCGACCTGATTCAGGGCATCGGCACCGAAGAGATCAGCCACGTGGAACTGATCGGCACCACCATCTCCCGTCTGGTGGACGGCTCGCCGCGCTACCAGGGCAAGGTCACCGACCCGCTGGACAAGGCCGGCTCGGGCGGAGCGATCCCGCTGGAGATCGCCCTCGACCAGGGCAACATCCACCACTACCTGGTGGGTGCGCAGGGTGCGCTGCCGGTGGACGCCGTGGGCAACCCGTGGAGCGGCAGCTACGTGTACAACTCCGGCAACCTGGTGCTCGACCTGCTCTACAACCTGATGTTGGAGTCCACCGGCCGACTGCAGAAGTGCCGCATCTACGAGATGACCGCGAACAAGACTGCACGCTCCACCATCGCTTACCTCATCGTGCGGGACCAGGCTCACGAGAACGCGTACGCCAAGGCGCTCGAGACCCTGGGTGTGCACTGGAACACTCTGCTGCCGATCCCGAAGACCAACGCGGAGAAGTTCCCCGAGGTGAAGAAGCTGCTCGACCTCAACCTGCACAGCAAGCAGTACACCTTCGACCTCGCCGGCCAGTCGGAGGCGGGCAAGATCTTCCAGGGCATGTCCCCCTCCAAGGACGGCACGAACCTGGTCGCCGACGAACAGGCTCCTGAGGGTGTGCCGTCGGTGATCGCCGGCGAAAGGATGGAGGAGTTCGCCCCCGGGTTGGATCCGGCTCTGATGGAGCTGATCCAAGCCACCGCCGACATGGAGATGGCCGAGGTGGACGTGTCGTTCGGCCCGGCGAAGGCCGCGCCGAAGACCAAGTAAGAGCCGATGCCGCCTTACCGGCCGGCAGACCAAAGGGCCCCGGGACTGTGTCACCGGGGCCCTTCACTCTCGCCAGGGTGGGCGAATCAGCTCAGTGTGAGCGGGTTCCGCTCACTTGCCGAGGCCGACCTTGTCGACCCTGTGGTGGAACCGCATGCCGGCGAGGCCGCCGAGCATCGCGCCGCCGAGGCTGACGATGGCGATCGCAACGGCCGTGAGGATACTGCCCAGGGCCAGGTCGCCCTCCTGGACCGGGATCCGCGGGAAGCTGTTGAGGTTGGCGAGCACATTGAACTGGCTTCCCGCGATAGCGGCCACAATGGCCAGAACCACGGCCACGATCAGAGCCCACAGCCACACGGCGATGCCCTGCTTTGCGCCACTGAACCGCGCCATTCGGCCGGCGACATAGCCTCCGCAGAAGTAGGACACGAAGACGACGACGGCCAGGGCGATGGCACCGATCAGGCCGACGGTCGAGGCGTTCTCGGCCGCGGCATCCGCCGTCTGAGCGGGGTCGGCCTGGTTTCCGAGGCCGACGGCTGCGCCGGCACCGGCTACCAGCGCGGTGAGGAGCACGGCTGCGCCGGTGGCGGTGAGCCAGCCGAAGAAGGCCGTGCCGAACTTCATGCCGCCGAACTGCGCCTTCTGCTTGGCGACGACTTCCTGGCGGATGGTGGTGCCCGAGGTCGCCGGCGATGCGACGGGTTCGACGGGGTCGGGTGCCGTGGGACGCGAGTCGTGGGGGGCCGTGGGGCGCTGGTCGTTGGGTGCCGTGGGGCGCTGGTCGTTGGGTGTCATGGGGCGCGGGTCGTTGGGTGCTGACGTCATGATGTTCTCCTCTGAAGGATGGTGCGGGGTGCGGTGGGAGATCCTGTCGGGCATCCGCCTGACATGCTCTGCTGCTTCTAAGACGGTCCGAACCCCGCACCTGTCATGCTCCAGCGTGAAGAAATCTCACTCCGGCCTGGTCAGTCGGTGTGATTCTGGTCGGCATCCTGACCACGCGGTTCGCTGCTCAACAGCAACCCGTCTGCACTGTCGGCCGACGTCGCGAGCACCTCTATCCAGGCCCGGTTGAGCCCGGGGGTCGTGGTCCCGGTGAACTTGAAATACAGCGGGATGCCGGGGTGCAGCCACAGACTGGGCTGCGCCTCGTCTGGCGCGGCCGGGTCGCTCCAGAAGAGGGCGAAGCTCTCGCCGCGGCGAAGCTTGGAGCCGATGACGCTCTGCAAGTGCACCAGCGCGCGGTCCTCGAAATCGACCTCGGTGGCGCCGGAGATGAGCTTTCCCATGTCCATTTCCCCTTAGGGCTCTCGCTGCCCTGTCCTGGATGGCGGGCACCGCTATGGGTAGGACGGTGGCGGGTCGTCAAACGTCACGCCGAATCGGAAAATCGCCCACCGGGCACGGCGGTCCGGTGCCTCCGGACGCGCGGCTTGCGCTGGCCCGCCGGGGTGGTTCGGCTAGGCCGGGGTGCGCTGGGCCCGGGCCTGGTCGAACGCGCCGCCGCCGATGGGCACGATTTCCTTGCCGAGCGGCGCGAGGGAGATCGGCACCATCTTGAAGTCGGCGATGCCCAGCGGGATGCCGATGATGGTGATGCAGAGTGCGATGCCCGACACGATGTGGGCCAGGGCGAGCCACCAGCCGGCCAGGATCACCCAGATCACGTTGCCGAGGAACGAGAAGGCTCCGCTCGACGGCTTGGCGACGACGGTGCGGCCGAACGGCCAGAGCGCATAACCGGCGATGCGGAACGACGCGATGCCCCACGGAATCGTGATGATCAGGATGCAGAGCACAATGCCGGCGGCGACATAGCCGAGGAACAGCCAGAAGCCGGAGAGGACGAGCCAGATCAGGTTGAGGAGTGTGCGCACGCCGGAATTCTACTCGCGGTCGGCCCGTCGGCATCCGTTGCTCGGCGTAGACCGACAGCAAAGGCGGAGATTCTCGGGACACGCCGCGCTGCGTGGTAGCGGTGCGGCGTGTCGGGTGAATCTCCGCCTTTAGGTCTGGACGAGCTCGACCAGCGGCCGAGCTCGTCCAGCGGCCGAAGAGTTAGATGACCGCGCGGGTTTCGCGGGCGATCTCGAGCTCCTCGTTGGTGGGGATGACGAGCACGGTGACGCGAGACGCATCCGTCGACACAACACGGGCGACGCGCGAGAACGGGTCGTTCTTCGCCGGGTCGATCTCGATGCCGAGGCCCTCGAGGCCGCGCAGGGCGCCCTCGCGGATGATGCCGGAGTTCTCGCCGACACCGGCGGTGAAGACGATCACGTCGAGGCCGCCGAGCTGGGCCATGTAATTGCCCACGTAGCCCCGGATGCGGTGGTAGTAGACGTCGAGCGCGGCCTGGGCCACGGCGTCGCCGGCCACGGCCGCGTCTTCGACGTCGCGCATGTCACCGTTGCCGGTGAGACCGAGCATGCCGCTCTTCTTGTTGAGCAGGGTGTCGAGCTCTTCGATCGACAGGCCGGCCTTGCGGTGCAGGTGGAACAGCACGGCGGGGTCGATGTCGCCGGAGCGGGTGCCCATGACCAGGCCCTGCAACGGGGTGAGGCCCATCGAGGTGTCGATCGACTTGCCGCCGTCGACGGCGGTAGCGGACGCACCGTTGCCGAGGTGCAGCACGATGGTCTTCAGCTCGCTCAGGGGACGGCCGAGGAACTCGGCAGCGGCCTCTGAGACGAACTTGTGCGACGTGCCGTGGAAACCGTAACGACGGATGTCGTGCTTGGCGGCCAGCTCGGTGTTGATCGCGTAGGTGTACGCGGCCGGCGCCATGGTGAGGTGGAACGAGGTGTCGAAGACGGCCACGTGCGGCACGTCGGGGAAGTTGATGCGGGCGGCGACGATGGCCTGCACGTGGGCGGGGTTGTGCAGCGGGGCGAGGTCGGCGAGGTCGCTGATCTGCTGCTGAACGGCGTCGTCGATCACGGTGGGGCCGGTGAAGATGGCCCCGCCCTGAACGACGCGGTGGCCCACGGCGATGAGGTTGGCGTCGGACAGCTGCGGGCCATGCTCGGCGAACGCGGCGATCATGACGTCGAAACCGGCGGTGTGGTCGGGGATCGGCAGGTTCGCTTCCTGGCGGCCGGCCTCCGAGGCGGTGTTGGTGTGCCGGGCGTGTCCGCTGGCCTCACCGATGCGCTCGACGAGTCCGCCGGCCAGTTCGGTCTCGGTGTCGATGTCGATCAGCTGGTACTTGAACGAGGACGAACCTGAGTTGATGACGAGGATGGCGGTCATACGGCTGCCACCACCGCTGCGAGAGATGCGGCCTGAATGGCGGTGATCGCCACGGTGTTCACGATGTCCTGCACGAGGGCTCCTCTGGAAAGGTCGTTGATGGGTTTGCGTAGGCCCTGCAGGACGGGGCCGATCGCCACGGCGCCAGCGCTGCGCTGCACCGCCTTGTAGGTGTTGTTGCCGGTGTTGAGGTCGGGGAAGATGAAGACGGTGGCCTTGCCGGCCACGTCCGAATCCGGCATCTTGGCGGCGGCCACGGCGGCATCCGCTGCGGCGTCGTACTGGATCGGGCCTTCGACGGCGAGGTCGGGGCGGCGTTCGCGAACGATCGCGGTGGCCTCTCGCACCTTTTCGACGTCCGCTCCGTTGCCGGAGACGCCGGTGGAGTACGACAGCATCGCGATGCGCGGCTCGATGCCGAACTCGATGGCCGTCTCCGACGCCGAGATGGCGATGTCGGCCAGCTGGGCGGCGGTGGGGTCGGGGTTGACCGCGCAGTCGCCGTAGACGAGGACCCGGTCGGCCAGGGCCATCAGGAACACGCTGGAGACCACGGACACACCGGGGCGGGTCTTGATGATCTCGAAGCTGGGCCGGATGGTGTGCGCGGTGGTGTGCGATGCGCCGGAGACCATGCCGTCGGCCAGGCCGAGCTGCACCATCATCGTGCCGAAGTACGAGACGTCGGTGACGACGTCGCGGGCCTGGTCGATGGTGACGCCCTTGTGGGAGCGCAGGCGCGCGTATTCCTCGGCGAAACGCATCCGCAGCACGTCGTCGAACGGGCTGACGACCTGCGCCTTGGCGATGTCCAGGCCCAGGCCGATGGCGCGCGAGCGCACCTCGAACTCTTCGCCGAGAATGATCAGGTCGGCCACATCGCGGGCCAGCAGGGTGGCGGCGGCGCGCAGCACGCGGTCGTCGTCGCCCTCGGGCAGCACGATGCGCATGCGGTTCTGCCGGGCACGCTCGAGCAGGGTGTACTCGAACATCAGCGGGGTGACCACGTCGGCGCGGCTCACCTTGAGCCGGTCGAGCAGGGCGGCACCGTCGACGTGCTGCTCGAACAACGCCAGGGCGGTGTCGTGCTTGCGCTGCGAGTCGGCGGCCAGGCGGCCGCGGGTGTGGGTGATACGGAGGGCCGCCTCGTAGGAGGCCAGGTCGGTGCGGATGATCGGCACCGACGGGGCGAGGCCCTTCATGAGCTGCTCGATCGACTCGGGCAGCGCGAAACCGCCGACGAGAACCACGCCGGCCAGCGACGGGAAGGTCGCGGACGAGTTGGCCATCAGGGCGGCGAGGAGCACCTCGGGGCGGTCGCTGGGGATGACGACGACAGCGCCCTCGGCCAGGCGGGGCAGCACGTTGACCATCGACATGGCGGCCACGACGACGCTGAGCGCCTCACGGGAAAGCAGCTCCGGGTCACCCTGCACCAGGGTGCCGTGGGTGGCTTCGAGGATGGTCTTCATGCTCGGGGCCACGAGGAACGCGTCCTCGGGGATGGCCCAGACGGGCACAACGGCGGCGTGCAGCGCATCCGCGGTGGCCGGGGTGTTGTCGACGCCCTCGCGCACCGCGGCGATGAGGCCGTTGAGGTTGGCGGGGTCGGCGCGGTTGACCACGACGCCCAGCAGCGAGACGTGCTCTGACGCGAGTTCGGTCAGGGCCACATCGGTGAGCTGGCGGATGTCGTCACTGGTGCGCGGTTCGCTCTGGCCGAGCTGGTCGCTCTGGTTGAGCCCCTCGCCCTGACCGAAGGCCACCCGGCCGGCCAGCACGAGCAACACCGGCACGCCGAGGTTCGCGGCGATGCGGGCGTTGTAGGCCAGTTCGGTCGGGCTTCCGACGTCGGTGAAGTCGCTGCCGATGACCACGACGGCGTCACACTGCGCTTCGACGGCCTTGTAACGGGCCACGATGCGCGCCAGCGCGGCATCCGGGTCGGCGTGCACGTCGTCGTAGGTGACGCCGACGCACTCGTCGTAACTGAGCGCCGGCTGCGCGACGGAGTGGGTACCGACGGGCTTGCGGGCCTGCAGGTGATTGAGCAGGAGTTCCAGCACATAGTCGGGCTTGTGCTTGGAGCGAGCGATCGGACGGAAGACACCCACCCGCTCGATGGAGTGCAACAGGGTGTCAAGAACACCCAGGGCGATAGTAGATTTGCCGGTATTTCCCTCGGCGGAGGTGATGTAAATGCTTCGAGCCACGGTTATACGTTATCCCCGCCGGTGGTATCTAGTGCGCGCGCAGCGGCTGCCGCGACATCGTTCCCAGCCCACACCCAGTCGGTGACCTCGGGAATGTCTTCTCCGTGATCGCGGGTGTACTGCCGGGCACGCAGGCGGGCATCCTGCATCTGCTGGCGAAGCAGTCCGGCACGGGCTCCGAGTCCGGGCACCCGGTCGATGACATCCATCACCAGGTGGTACCGGTCGAGGTCGTTGAGCATGACCATGTCGAACGGCGTCGTCGTCGTCCCGTTCTCCTTGTACCCGCGGGCGTGCAGGTTGCCATGGCCGTGGCGCTTGTAGGTGAGCCGGTGGATCAGCCACGGGTAGCCGTGGTAGGCGAACACGATGGGCTTGTTCGCGGTGAAGTAGGCGTCGAACTCCCGGTCGCTCAGGCCGTGCGGGTGGTCGTCCTCGCTCTGCAGGCGCATCAGGTCGACCACGTTGACCACGCGCACGCTGAGGTCGGGCATGGCCTCGCGCAGGATCTTGGCGGCGGCGAGCACCTCGAGGGTGGGCACCTCGCCGGCGGCGGCGAGCACCACGTCGGGTTCGGTGCCGGGAATCTCGGTACCGGCCCACTCGAAGATGCCCAGGCCCCGCTCGCAGTGCGCGACGGCCTGATCCATGGTGAGCCAGTTCGGCGCCGGCTGCTTGCCGGCGACGACCACGTTGACGTAGTCGACGCTGCGCAGGCAGTGGTCGTAGATCGACAGCAGGGTGTTGGCGTCGAAGGGCAGGTACACCCGCACGACGTCGGCGCTCTTGTTCACGACGTGGTCGATGAAACCGGGGTCCTGGTGGCTGAATCCGTTGTGGTCCTGGCGCCAGACGTGCGAGGAAAGCAGGTAGTTCAGGCTCGAGATGGAGCGGCGCCACGGGATCTCGCGGGTGACCTTGAGCCACTTGGCGTGCTGGTTGAACATCGAGTCGATGATGTGGATAAATGCTTCGTAGCAGTTGAAGACGCCGTGCCGGCCGGTGAGCAGGTAGCCCTCGAGCCAGCCCTGGCACTGGTGCTCGCTGAGCATCTCCATGACCCGGCCCGCGCGGGCAAGGTTGGTGTCTTCGGGCAGGTATTCGCCGTTCCACTGCTTGTCGGTGGCGGCGTAGACGGATGGTGCGAGCCGGTTGGATGCGGTCTCGTCGGGTCCGAAGATACGGAAGTTGTCCGGGTTCTGGCGGATGACGTCGGCCATCCAGATGCCGAGCACCTTGGTGGCCTCGTCGACGGTGGCGCCGGGGGTCGGCACCTCCACCGCGTAGTCGCGGAAGTTGGGCAGCTTGAGCTCGCGGCGCAGCAGCCCGCCGTTGGCGACGGGGTTGGCGCTCATGCGCAGGTCGCCGTGCGGGGCGAGCGCGGTGATGTTGGCGGCGGGGGCGCCGGCGTCGTCGAAGAGTTCCTCCGGACGGTACGAACGCAGCCAGGATTCGAGCACGTCGGTGTGCGACTGGGTGTCGCGGGCGTTGACGAGCGGCACCTGGTGCGAACGCCAGGAGTCTTCCACCTGCACGCCGTCGATGACGGGCGGGCAGGTCCAGCCCTTGGGGGTGCGCAGGATGATCATCGGCCAGCGCGGCCGGCTGGTGTCGCCGGCGAGGGCGGCGCGCTTGATCGAGGCGATTTCGTTGAGCACCTCGTCCATGGTCTGCGCCATGCGCTGGTGCACGGCGAGGGGGTCTTCGCCGTCGAAACCGCCGGAGACGATGTGCGGGTTGTGGCCGTAGCCGCGCATGAGTTCGAGCAGTTCGCTCTCGGGGATGCGGGCCAGGATGGTGGGGTTGGCGATCTTGTAGCCGTTGAGGTGCAGGATCGGCAGCACGACGCCATCCTGCAGCGGGTCGACGAACTTGTTGGAGTGCCAGCTGGTGGCCAGCGGGCCGGTTTCGGCCTCGCCGTCACCGACGACGGCGGCCACGAGCAGGTCGGGGTTGTCGAACGCGGCGCCGTAGGCGTGGCTGAGCGCGTAGCCGAGCTCACCGCCCTCGTGGATCGAGCCGGGGGTCTCGGGTGAGGCGTGGCTGGGGATGCCGCCGGGGAAGGAGAACTGGCGGAACAGGCCCTTGATGCCGTCTTCGGACTGGTCGATGCTCGAGTAGACCTCGGAGTAGGTGCCGTCGAGGTAGGCGTTGGCGACCATGCCGGGCCCGCCGTGGCCGGGGCCGGTGATGTAGAGGGTGCTGATCTCGCGTTCGCGGATGACCCGGTTCAGGTGCGCGTAGAGGAAGTTGAGGCCGGGGGTGGTTCCCCAGTGGCCGAGCAGCCGCGGTTTGATGTGCTCTTTCTGAAGCGGCTCCCGCAGCAGCGGGTTGTCGAGCAGGTAGATCTGCCCGACCGAGAGGTAGTTCGAGGCTCGCCACCACGCGTCGACGCTGGCGAGAGCTTCGGCGCTCAACGCGTGCGGCAGGCGGCTGGGCCAGGTGAATGAGGTGGCGTTGGACGAATGTACCATCACGGACTCCAAGTGCTCTATGGGCGCCACAGGCGCCGTTCAAGTCTAGGAGCGACGATTCCTGCTCCGGGGGGACGTTGGTCCCCTTTGCTCGCCGGCGATAGGGCTAGGCTGACCGGTTCGCATCCGGGGCGCACTCGGGGGCGCATCCGGGCAGCATCCGGGCAAAGTAAAACTCCTCGCGCACCCACCAGAGCCCAGTTACCCTTGCTACGTTTCCGTCCTGGGGGAGTTGGCTGAGATAGCGCCACGCGAGGAGCCATTGCCAGTTTAGGGCGTCCGGGCCCCGGGCCCAAAACCGGCGGTTTGGTGACGTGTCACTCGGGGCCCCCGGAAGCAGGTAAGATTTTCCCTGGTCGTTGTCTTCACGATTCGGCCGGCTCAGGAGAATTCGCCTAGTGGCCTATGGCGCACGCTTGGAAAGCGTGTTGGGTGAAAGCCCTCGGGGGTTCGAATCCCCCATTCTCCGCCAGTGAAACGCCCGCTTTCGAGCGGGCGTTTCCGTTTTTAACGCCCAACTGTCGCCGAAGCAACAGCCAGTGCGGGCCGGAACGGTTCGGCGGGTGTGCGGCGGGCTGCTGCCGGCTGTCGTTGTGGCCGCATCCGCTCGGGTTGACCTCAACCACGGTTGAGGTCTTACTATCGCTCTCGTGCCCCTCCCCTCCTCGCCGCCTTCGGTCCCCCTGCGCCCGGCCTCGATCTTCGGCCGGGAGCACGTCTGGGTCACCGTCGGGATCCTCGCGCTGATCTTCCTGGCCGCGTTCGAGGCCTTGGCCGTGACCACGGTCATGCCCATCATCAGTGCGGCGCTGGACGGCGACTCGTTGTACGCCCTGGCGTTCTCCGGTCCGCTCGCCGTGGGCGTAGTGGGCATGGTGGCCGCGGGCAACTGGGCGGACCGCTCGGGGCCGGTGCCCGTGGTGCTGACCGCCGTGGTTCTGTTCGTGGTGGGCCTGGTGATCGCCGGCACCGCCGCATCCATGCCCGCCCTCATTGTGGGACGCCTGGTGCACGGCCTCGGTGGCGGGGCGCTGAGCGTGTCGCTGTACGTGGTCGTCGCACGGGTGTATCCGCAGCGGATGCATCCGGCGATCTTCGGCGCCTTCGCCGGCGCCTGGGTGGTGCCGTCGCTGATCGGGCCGTTCATTGCGGGTCTGGTGGCCGAGTACACCAGCTGGCGGTGGGTGTTCCTCGGCGTAGTGGTGCTGGTGGTGGCGGCGATGGGGATGCTGCGGCCCGGGCTGGTTGCGATCGCGGCGGCGGAGCGGGAGCGGCCGGTCGGTGTGCGGGAACCGTGGCGGCTGTCGCGAACGCTGTGGTCGCTGGGTGCGGCGGCGGCGGTGCTTTGCGCGTCTATGGCGGCGCAGCTGCCCGGCGCGCTGCTGTGGGTGGGCACCGGCGCCGCGTTCGTGCTGGCCGGGGTGGCGCTGCGTCCGCTGCTGCCGGCCGGGACGCTCAGCGGCCGGCGTGGACTGCCCGTGGTGATGACGATCCGCGGGTTGGTGTCGGGGGCGTTCCTCTCCACCGAGGTGTACCTGCCGGCGTTGCTCACCGGCGAGTACCGGCTCTCCCCCGTGTTGGCCGGGCTGGCGTTGAGTTGCGCGGGGGTCACCTGGGCGCTGGCGTCCTGGTTGCAGGGGCGGTATGCCACGGTGCTCAGCGATGCGGGCAGCATGCTGCTGGGCAGCGCGTTGCTGCTGGTGGCGATCGCCGCGTCGGCGCTGACCAGCGCCCTGGGCCTGGCGCCCGCCGTCGCCATCGCCGGCTGGGCCGTTGCCGGGGCCGGCATGGGCACCCTTG
This sequence comes from Cryobacterium sp. TMB3-10, assembly GCF_004402305.1. Taxonomy (NCBI): domain Bacteria; kingdom Bacillati; phylum Actinomycetota; class Actinomycetes; order Micrococcales; family Microbacteriaceae; genus Cryobacterium; species Cryobacterium sp. TMB3-10. The sequence continues at coordinate 278,315 of NZ_SOGH01000031.1, forward strand.
TGCCGCGGCAGAGCGGCCGGGTGCTGCGGCTGTCGGCGCCCCAGCAGCAGGGCTTCAATTCCTCCGCGCTACTGATCGCCGACTCCATCGGCGCGGCGCTGGCCCTGGCGGCCACGGCCGTGGTGTTCGTGGCCTTCGCGCCGCTGGGCGGCACCGCCACCTACACGGCCTCGTTCACGCTCTCGGCGCTGCTTGCGGTGGGCGGCCTGCTGCTGGTGGGCCGGGTCGGGCGTGACGCGGCGCCCGCGACCGTTGCGGTTCCGTCCGCCTGAGCCGCGCGCCGGCAGCAACTGTTGCCGAAGCGGACAAATGGTCCCGGTGCGCCGGGCGCACTTGTCCGCACGGGCAACAGTTGCGGGGCCGATGTCGATTGGGGACTGGTTCAGTCGTCATAGGGGTGTCAGTATCCGTAACGCGTGAAAGGACAGCTCATGCAATATTCGCTTCTCGTCATCAGCCAGGAGTCCGGGGACGCCGGAATCACCGAAGAGGACATGGAATGGGGCCGGGCGGCGTTCGACGCCTACGGAAAGGCCCTCGACGCGGCGGGCGTGCTCGTGTCCGCCGACATCCTGCAGCCCGTGTCGGCCTCGACGACGGTGTCGCTGCGGGATGGCGCCCTGCAGATTCAGGACGGCCCGTTCGCCGACACCAAGGAACGTCTGAACGGCACCTTCGTGATCGAGGTGCCCGACCTCGACGCCGCCCTCGACTGGGCCGGGAAATGCCCCGCCGCCCAGTACGGGGCGATCGAGGTGCGCCCGTCGGCGATCGTGTTCACCGACGGCGAATGGCACCAGGTAGCGTGACCGCCCTGGCGCGGGCGGAATTGGCCGCCCGCGCCTCCTATGGGCGCCTGCTCGCCGTGCTGGCCGCGCCCACCGGCGACATCGCGGCCGCCGAAGACGCGCTCTCGGACGCCTTCGAGCGTGCGCTCATCACCTGGCCGCGCGATGGTGTTCCCGACAATCCGGAGGGATGGTTGCTCACCGTGGCCCGCAATCGGCTCAGGGACCTGTGGAAATCCGCGGCGGTGCGGCTGAGTACTCCGCTGGCGGAGGGCGCGCTCGACGGCACCGCGCGGGACGGCGCCCGATCGACAGTGAACGGACCCGGGCGCACGCGGCCGGACGCCTGGGTCGGCAGCGCCGGCACGGTGGGGATTGATGCGCTCGAGTCCCTCGACACCGAGGCGATTCCCGACAAGCGCATCGAGCTGCTCTGCGTGTGCGCGCACCCGGCCATCGACCCGGCCGTGCGCACCCCGTTGATGCTGCACACCGTGCTCGGCCTGACCGCGGCCGACATCGCCGCCGCATACGCCGTGCCGGAGCAGACCATGGCGCAGCGGCTGGTGCGGGCCAAGCGGCGCATCCGCGCCACGCGCATCCCGTTCGTGCTGCCGTCGCTCACCGACCTGCCCCAGCGGTTGCCCGCCGTGCTCGAGGCTGTCTATGGCGCCTACGCGATCGACTGGGCCAGCGCCGAGCCGGATGCCCGTGCCGTGCCGGACTCGTTGGCCGGCGAAGCACTGTACCTGGCCGAGACCCTCGCCGCGCTGCTGCCCGAGGAACCGGAGGTGCTCGGCCTGGCCGCCCTGATGGCTCTCTCGATCGCGCGGCTGCCGGCCCGGATGAGCGGCACGGGTGAGCTCGTCGCCCTCGACGACCAGGACCCGGCTCTGTGGGACACCGCCCTCATCGAGCGCGGGGAGCGCTATCTGCGGCGCGCCCAGCCGTTGGGCCGGATCGGCCGGTTCCAGCTGGAGGCGGCGATCCAGTCGGCGCACTGCGACCGGGCGCGCTCGGGGGTGACGGACTGGGCGGCGCTGAAGACCCTGCACACCGCTCTGGTGCGCCTCTCCCCCACCGCGGGCGCCCGGGTGGCGCTGGCCGCGGTCATCGGCGAGGTGGACGGGCCGACGGCCGGGCTCGACGTGCTCAACGCGGTGGCCCGGGACCGCCCGGACACGGCGTCGTTCCAGCCGTTCTGGGCCACCCGGGCGCACCTGTGCGCCGAGGCCGGGCGGGTGGCGGATGCCCGCGCCGCGTACGACCGGGCGGTGGAGCTGGCCGGCGATGAGCGGCTGCGCGCGGCATTGCGGCGCCGGGCGGGGGCCCTGCCGCCCGGTTGAGCCGCAACCCGTCCGCGGGCCGCGCCCAGTTCACGCCCCGGCAACAACTGTTGCCGAAGCGGGCTTCTCCGCACGGGCAACAGTTGTCGGGCGGGGCTACTCGCCGACGTGGCGGCGGGGGCGGGGTGGCGGGGGCGGCGGCACCTCTTTGGCGGCGACGACCTCGGCGAGCGCCAGCGTCAGCGTGCCGCGCTTGGTCTCCACTGTGCAGTGCGTGGTGTCGCAGGAGCGCAGGTAGCCGAGGGCATCCGTGTAGCCGCCGGCGATGCGGGTGCGCACCACGACCCGGGTGCCGAGCGCGGTGCCGGTGAGAAACTCGACGGGACCCGTCACGGCAGCCGGCTGAACGATTCGACGCGCTCGGTCTGCCCGGCGACCAGGATGATGTCGCCCGCGAGAATCACGGTCTCCATGGTGGCGTAGCTCCAGCCCTGGCCGGCCCGGTGGAACGCGGTGACGGTGATCCCGTGCACCGTGCGCACCCTGGTCTCGCTCAGCGGTTTGCCGAGGATCTCCTGGGGCGGGGCGGTCTTCACCAGGGCGAAGTCCTCACCGATGTCGATGTAGTCCTGCATCACCCCGCGCACCAGGTGCGCGACGCGCTTGCCCATGTCTTTCTCCGGGGAGATCACGTGTTTGACCCCCAGCTGGCGCAGGATCTCGCCGTGCGGTTCGCTCACCGCCTTCGCCCAGATGTTGGGGATGCCCATCTTGATCAGCAGCGACGCCGTGAGGATGTTCGCCTGGATGTCGCTGCCGATGGCGACCACCACGCTGCTGAACTCCGGCACCGACAGCTGCCGCAGGGTCTCCTCCTTCGTGGAGTCGGCCCGGACCACGTGGGTGAGCAGCCGGTTGTGCGCCTGCACGATCTCCTCGTCGCCATCGATGCCGAGCACCTCGGTGCCGCTGTCCATCAGTTCCAGCGCGAGGGCGCTGCCGAATCGGCCGAGGCCGATGACCACCACGGAGTCCTCCTCGGCCAGGCGGGCGGTCTGCCGCTGGCCGAACAGGGAATACGATGACGACCTGAACTTAGCCAATGATGGGCCTCTCTTTCGGGAGTTCGTACGTTACCGGGTGCTCGCGCAGGGCGAGGGCGGAGGCGAAGGTGATCGGCCCGAGCCGGCCGATGAACATCAGCATGATCAGGATGGCCTGACCGGCCGGCGGCAGATTCGCCGTGATGCCGGTGGACAACCCGACGGTGCCGAACGCCGAGATCGCCTCGAACAGCAGCACGTCGAGGGTGAGGTCGGTGAGCACCATCAGAACGGCCGTCGACGCGACGACCACGAACACGGCCAGGAGCACCACCGAGATGGCCTGTCGGTGCACGGCCCTGGACAGCCGCTTGCCGAACACGTTCACCACACCGTCGCCGCGGATCTCGGCGACGAGGATGAAGTACAGCACCGCGAAGGTGGTGATCTTGATGCCACCGGCGGTGCCGGCCGGGCCGCCACCGATGAACATCAGCACATCCATGCCGAGCAGGCTGGCGGAGTCCATCGCCCCGATGTCCACGCTGTTGAACCCGGCGGTGCGGGTCTGCACAGACTGGAAGAAGCCGACCAGGATCTTCGCCGGCCAGTCCATCGGGCCGAGCGTGGCCGGGTTGGACCATTCGACGGCGGTGATGTACACCGTGCCGGCCACGAGCAGGGTGATGGTGCCGGCGAGCACGATGCGGGTGTTCATGCTCCACAGGAGCGGCGACCGCAGGTGCTTCCGCAGTTGCACGATCACCGGGAAGCCCAGCCCGCCCAGGATCACGGCCGCCGCGATCGGTAGGCAGATGAACGGGTCGACGGCGTAGCTGATCAGGTTGTCACTGAACAGCGCGAAGCCGGCGTTGTTGAACGAGGACACCGCGTGGAACACCCCGAACCAGATCGCCCGGCCGAGCGGCTCGCCGTAGCCGAACAGGAACCGCAGGCTGAGCAGCACCGCTACGACACCCTCCACGATCAGCGAGATGGTGACGACACCGAGCACCAGGCCCTTGACGTCCTCGAGGCCCACACTGCGCACCTCGGATGCGGCGGTGACGCGGGAGCGCAACGACAACCGTCGCACCACGGCCAGCCCGATAACCGACGCGAAGGTCATCACGCCGAATCCGCCGATCTGGATCAGGACCAGGATCACGACCTGGCCGAACGGGGTCCAGAAGGTTTCGGTGTCGACCACGGTGAGCCCGGTGACACAAACCGCGGAGGTGGCCGTGAAGATCGCCTCCGCGAACGACGCCCCGCCGGGGCCGACCTTGGCGATCGGCAATGAGAGCAGTCCGGTGCCGAGCAGGATCGTGAGGGCGAAACCCGCGGCCACCGCCTGGGCGGGGTGCAGGCGGAATCTCGGCCGGCCGAGGCCCGGCCCCGTTTTCGCCCGCGAGTTCACTGTGTCACTCTACGACCCTTGGGCGACCCCGTGCGCACGAGATTTTCGCCCTGCCCTATCGCGCGTACCCCCCGAACGGTGTCTACTGGGATGCCGGGGCATGGGGCATACTCTGTAGTACACCGGGGGGAGGGGATACGAGGGTGGGCAAAATCACGGGTACGGCCTTGCGTGTGCAAGTGCTGCGACCCCACGGGCATCTGCTGCGTCAGACGACCCTCTCGATACTGGCCTTCTTCGCCCCCGTTTTCGCCGTCCTATACTGGCTCACCATCCCCCTCGGGGAGTGGATTCCGGTCCTCATCGTGCAGCTGTTGGTGATGCTCGGGGCCGCCGTCGGCATCGTCGGTTTTCTGCGCACCTGCGTCTGGGTCGACGACACCGGCATCTCCGAGCGGGGCTTCTTCGGCCAGGTGACAAGTTTTCCGGTGGAGCAGGTCGCCAGTGTCGTGGTTCTCGAGCTGTACCAGAGCGGCGCGATCGACACGCACCCGCAGCTTTTCGTGACCGGCGCCGACGGTCAACTCCTGGTGCGGATGCGCGGACAGTTCTATTCTCGCGGCGCGATGGACACGGTCGTGGACGAGCTGGGCGCCCCCGTGGTGCGTGTGCCGGACCCGATGACCCTCACCGAGCTCAACCGGCTGCGCCCCGAACTCCTGTACTGGTTCGAACGCCGGATCACCGGCCGGGCACCGCAAGACTTCGACCCGGGCGCCGACCTCGGCCGTTGACGGTTCCTGACCGCCGACTCCCCCGGCGGCCGGACCCTAGCCGAGCGGGTCGCTGGCGTCGGTGGTGAAGACGTAGTCGTTGTCCGCTGTGAGCTCTGGGCGGAGTTCGCGGCCGAGCGCCTCGGCGAAGACCAGCCTGGAGTCCTCCCGGCGTCGGGCGGCGCTGACAGGGTCGTCGGCCCGCAGCTGCTCGAAATCCACGTCGAGCGGCCAGCTGGTCACGGCGGTCCAGTCCCGGACGGGTCCGCCGGCGAGCGCGTGCAGCACCCTCGGGGAGTCCAGACTCCAGCGCACCTCGAACCTGTCGCTGCGGTCGCTGCCCGAGATGACGTCGTCGAGCCGGCCGTAGAAATCGGGTAGGAACCCGGTCACCTCGGCCCCGAGCTTGACCAGGTTGAAGTGCGCGTTGCGGCGGATCAGCGGGTCGAAGGTCCAGCGCATCTCGGTGATGCCCTGCTCCAGGCACAGTGCACGCTGAAAGAGTTTGAGGGCGTAGCCCACGCCGCCGCCCCGGTGCCACGGCACCACCGCGGCCATGTGCGAGTGCAGGTGCACCCCGTCGGTCCAGCCCAGGAACCCGAGCGTCGCGCCGACCGGCTTGCCGTGCTGGGTGGCCAGCAGCACCGGGTTTCCCGCGAAGTCGAGCGCGAGCAGCATCGCCCGGTCGGGGCTGCGGCCTACCCCCCAGGTGCGTTCGAAGAGGCCGATGATGCTGTCGAGGTCGCGCGGTTCCGCCGTCCGCACCGTCACCGCGGCCGACGCCGCGGCAATGGTGGCCAGCCTGTAGGCCTCGGTCACGCTCTGCTCAGCAACGCTCATTCCACGAGTACACCACAGGACGGCGCCCGAATCGAGGGTTCGGCGGCGCGGGCAGCGGGCGGATGCCGAGCTAGTGGCCGCGGCCGGAGACCCGGTCGGCGAGGGTCGCCAGGGGCGAGGTGCTGCGGCGGCGGGTGAGCTCGGCCCGGTCGGCGTGCGTGTAGGCCTGGTACAGGGCGGTCACGGCCAGCCAGCGCAGCGGCTCCGGCTCCCAGTTGCGCACCCGGTGGTTCACCCACGGCAGCGCCGTCAGGGCGCTCTCGCGGCCGAGGATCAGGTCGGTGAGCGTGCGGCCGGCCAGGTTGGTGGTCGCCACGCCGGTGCCCACGTAGCCGCCCGCCCAGGCCAGACCGGTCTGCCGGTCCAGGCCCACCGTCGCGGCCCAGTCGCGGGGAACGCCCAGCACGCCGCTCCAGGCATGCTCAATGGCCGCATCCGCGGTGCCGGGGAAGAACCTGTGCAGGATGCCGGTGAGCGCCTCGATGGTGCTCGCCGGGGTCTGGCCGTCGGAGTCGGTCTGGGAGCCGAACCGGTACGGCACCCCACGGCCGCCGATGGCGATGCGGTCATCCGCTGTGCGCTGGGCATACATGTAAGCGTGCGCCATGTCGCCCAGGGTGGCCCGGTCGTCCCAGCCGATGCCGGCCCAGACGGCGGCGGGCAGCGGTTCGGTGACGATCAACGAGGAGTTCATCGGCAGCCAGGCCCTGTGCAGTCCGGCCAGGCCCGCGGTGAAGCCCTCGGTGGCGCGCACGATGAACTCGGCCTGCACGGTGCCGTGTTGGGTGCGGGCGGTCTGCGGGGTGATCTCGCTCACCCGGCTGTCGTCGTAGATCTCCACGCCCAGCGCCAGGACGGCGCGGGTGAGCCCGGCGACCAGCTTGGCCGGCTGGATGCGCGCGCAGTGCGGGTGCCACATCGCGCCGGTGCTGCCGGCGACATTGATGCGCGCCGTGGCGGCCTCGGCGCTCAGTAGCTCGACACCCGTGTGCGGCCAGGCCTGCTCGGCCCGCACCGCGGCCTCGAGGCGTCGCTGTTGCGGCCTGTCGTAGGCGACGGTGAACTCGCCGCCCTTGACGATGTCCGCGTCGATGCCCTCGACCGCGGCGACCCTGATCACCTCGTCGACGGTGTCGTTCATGGCGGCCTGGAAACCGGCGACCGCGTCACGGCCGTGGCTCCGCAGGTACTGTTCGCACCCACCGGTGACCGAGTTGGTCAGCCAGCCGCCGTTCCGGCCGGACGCGCCGTAGCCGGCGAAACGCTGCTCGAGGATCACGATGCGCAGCTGCGGGGCAGCCTTCTTGAGGTAGTAGGCGGCCCACAGGCCGGTGTACCCGGCGCCGACGATGCACACGTCGGCGCGGGTGGAACCGGGCAGCGGCGGCCGCGGCGCCGGCCGGCCGATCTGGTTCCACCAGAAGGAGACGTCTCCGTTGATCATGGCCGCGCCGTTCACCGCATCCGTTGACCGGGGCCGGGCTCAGGACAGGGTCTGCGTGGGCTGCCAGGCCGGGGTTTTGGAGCCCAGCTTCTCGACGGGGTCGAACCGGGCGCCGGCCGGCTTGCTCGGGAGTAGGGCGAAAACCAGGGCCACCAGGGGGCCGAAGCCGGGGATGACGGTGAGGAAGTAGAACCAGCCGGAGAAATCGCTGTCGTGCAGCCGTCGCACGAAGACCGAGATGTTGGGGATGATCACGCCCAGGCCGAACACCAGGATGAGAAGGCCGCCGACGATGGCGGTGGGTTTCGGTTCCTCGAACGGCGGCGGGTTGATGATCACGGGGAGGAACCCGACGGCAAAGATCACCAGAACTACCACGACCTGAAAGAGCTGGAACCACCAGTACTCGCTGCGTGTGGCCCGTCCGGCGAAGGTGGCGTAGTTGCGGAAAACCGACACGATGGCCGCTTTCGGAGTGAGCATTGTGAATCCCCCAGGATGTCGCGCTGTGCCTCGGACGAGGCGATCGCGTGGCTCACCCTAGCAGGGCATCAGCCCGCGCGCCGCGCGGTGGCGCCGACGCGCAGTTCAGTCCAGGTCGGCCGGCAGGCCGAACGCCTTCTCGCCCGCCTCGACCATGGGGAACATCGACTGCTGGAAGATCCAGCCGGCGAACGGGATCACGAAGATCGCCGGCGCCAGCAGCAGCGGATGCCCCACGAGGACAGCGCCGACCGCAGCGAGGGCCACGATGCCCTGTAGGACCAGTGCTATCGCCGCGCCGCCTCGGGTGCCGTCGGCGGCACGGGTGCGGATTAGGTCTCCGGCTCCTCCGACACGCTCGCGCCGGCAGCTGCGGCCGGGCTGTCAGACGAGCTGTTCTGTACGAAGGCGGGCCGCGCCATGTCGCCGATCTGGGCCTCCGCATCCGCCCAGTCGAACGCGTCGCCGCTGGCAGCGGCACGCTCCTCGAGGGCGGGCAACGCGGCGTCGGCGGGGTCGAGCCGGCGCACCTCCGCGAGGTGCACCCGCGCCTCCGCGGCACGGCCGGCATCCAGGAGCAGGCCGGCCAGATGCATCCGCAGTGCGGCGTTGTCGGGCGATGCGGCGACGGACTGCCCGATCAGGTCGAGCCGAACCCCGAGCCCAGCGAATTAGCGCAGGCCCGAGCCCTGGAAGGAGAGACCGGGAACGCTGGGCTGTCGGTCGAACCGGGCGCCGACGGAGTTGCTGGGCAGCAGCGTGAAGACCAGCACAACGACGGCTCCCACGAGCGGGACCAGGGCCAGCAGGGCGAACCAGCCGGAGAAGTTCGCATCGTGCAACCGCCGCACGAGCACCGCGAGGCTGGGCAGCAGCACGCCGATCGCGACGATCGGGGCCACCAGCATGAAGACGAGCTCGAAGTTGTGCGAGGGGTACCCGTTGCGGTCGGTGCCTGTCGGGATCAGCTGCAGCAGCGAAAGCGCCACGAAGACGACCCAGAGGATCAGCCCGAACCACCAGTATTCGCTGCGCGGCGCCCGGCCGGTGAAGTCGGCGTACTTGCGGAAAACGGAGGCAATCGCCGCGGCGGGTGTCAGCATGGGGGTCTCTTTCGTCGGCTTCAAGAAGTCGGCGCAGGCCGACGGAGGCCGTGCGCCCCCACGCTCAGGCTACCGGTAGCCGGTCTACTGAAAGAGGAACAGCAGGGTCGTGGCTCCGACGGTGATGGCGACCAGGGAGAGGATCAACACCCAGGTGAGCCCCTTGAAGTTTCGGAGTTTGCCCATGAAGCCGACCGGGCGGCCGTCGTAGTCGTCGTTGTCATTCATGGGGCGACTCTAGCGCCGCAGCTCGGGCGTGGCCTGTGCGGCCGACGTCAGGAGAGCGTCTTGCTCGGGTTCCACGCCGGCGTGGCGCTGCCGGTGTTTTCGACGGCGTCGAATCGGACGCCGGCCGGCTGGCTGGGCAGCAGGGCGAAGATGAGCACGACCAGAACACCGGCGTACGGGATGCAGGCCAGGAAGTAGAGCCAACCGGAGAAATCGCCGTCGTGCAGGCGACGCACATACACCGTGATGTTCGGGATGGCGAGACCCAGGCTCAGGAGCAGGGTGACGCCAATGGCGATACCCATCGACACGGGCATCTCGCCGCGCTCGGGTGTGCCGATGCCGATGCCGAGACCGCCGAGCAGGACCACGACGGTGAACAGCACGGCCTGGAACAGGGCGAACCACCAGAATTCGCTGCGCGGAGCCCGCCCGGCCAGGGTGGCGTAGTTGCGGAAAACAGACTTAATGGCCGCTTGCGGAGTCAGCATGGTGTTCTCAAATCCCCCATTGGATGGGCCTTCCAGAGGGGACGACCGCAGGGGATCACCCTAGCAGCGGCGCCGAACCGGCCCCGGCCCCGGCATCCGCGGCCTGCTGCGATTGACTTGCGGATGCCGGCGAGCCCGGGCGGGTCAGGCGGCGGGGGTACGTTCCTCCAAGCCCCAGGGCTGGCCGTAGCCGGCGGGTTCGGGAGCGGCCATCAGGTCGAGGTAGGGCTGCGCGTCGAACGCCTCCGGGCCGAGCACCCCGGTGCCGGTCCACACTCCGGTCGCGAGCAGCTCCAGGGCGATCGCGGGGTTCAGGGCGGTCTGCCAAACCACGCACTGGGCGTCGTACTCCGCCATCGTCCACTCGTTGTCGCTGACGTGATAGAGGTAGACCTCCCGCGGCGCGCCATCCAGGCCGGTACCGGTCACCCAGACGCCGGCGCAGGTCTTGCCCGTCATCCGTGGGCCGATCGTGGCCGGGTCGGGCAGGCTCGCGGCCACCACGTCGCGCGGGGCGACCATCGCCGGGCCGTCCGCGGTGCGCACCCGCACCGGCTCCACACTGTCCAGGCCGAGTAGGTGCAGGGTGCGCAGAACCCCGATGAACTCCTCACCGAGCCCGTACTTGAAGGTGACCCGCTTCGCGTCCAGCCAGCGGGGCATCAGCAACACCTCTTCGTGCTCCACGTTCACGCACTCCACCGGGCCGATGCCCTCCGGGAAGTCGAACACCTCGGGCTCGCTGAACGGCGGCGTCGTGAACCAGCCGCGGTCCTTCTCGAAGATCACCGGCGGGTTCAGGCACTCCTCGATGGTGGTCCAGATGCTGAACGACGGCGCGAAGATCTCGTTTCCGGCTTCGTCGCGCACAACCAGGTTGGCGCCATCCCGGGTGCCGAGCTCGTCGATCTCGCTGAACAGGTGATCGGACGCGTACCGGGCGAAGACGTCACTCAGGCCGGGCTCCACGCCCATGCCCACCAGCGCGAGCCGGCCGCTGGTCTCCCAATCACTCGCCTGTTCGAACTGGTCGTCGCCGAGCTTGATGCCGGTCTGCGCGTGCGGGTCGGTCGGATGCGGCTCGCTCAGGCTCATCGCCATGTCGAGGTAGTCGGCGCCGGCGGCCAGCGCACCCGTGAAGATGCTCTGCACGAACTTCGGTTCCACGGCGTTCATCACGTGGGTGACCCCGTGCTCGCGTGCCACCCGGGTCACCACCTCGGGGTCGGATGCGTCGATCTGCGCCGCTGTGAACCGGGCGGCGGTCTCCCCGCCGTGGCGGGCGGCGATCGACGCGATCGTGCGCTCCGCCCGGCCCAGGTCGTAGTCGCTCACCACGACGTGCTCGTAGAAGGAACGGCGGGCAATGATCTTCGCGAAGGCGTCACCGACGCCACCCGCACCTACGAGGAGGATTCTCATGACCCGACGCTAGCGCGCGGCCACCGCGAATGTCAGCCCCACAGCCAACATCCGTGCCCCGCGAGCCCGGGCTCGTCGGGGCTACAACGCCCTGGAGTCGACGGGCAGCGCGCTCCGATCAATGGGCTGGACCGTGTAGATGAAGGGGGTTGTGTCCGCAATGTCCACCGTGGAGCTGTCAAGGTACACAAGTCCCGCACCGTCATCGCGCCACTGGACGGGATGAGTCTGCCCGTTCCAGGTGGTGGTGGCGGTCACCTGCCGGAGGTCGGATACCTCGCTCTCATCGACGGTCACCCGCCACGTCCAGAAGTGCAGGGAAGACGCGGCCAGGACGAATTCGTCGGTCACGGTGTCACCCCGGTCTTTCTTGACGACGATTGCTCTGCCCGGGGCAGCCACCGGCTCCTCGCCGGCCACATGGGGCCCCGCCACTCGAACCATCGACGCGGTGCGGCCGCGCAACGTTCCCACGCAGGCGGCCACGACGCCGACGCCCAACGGGCTCTCGGTGAGGGTCCAGCCGCGCAGGCTCAGCTGCGCCAGCGGCACCACGGCAGACCAACCGTTCGTGCGGTGGCCTCCTCCGAGCACAACCTCCGGCGCGTTCAGCGGCGGCTCCCCGCCTCCCCCGACGAAGATCACCGCCCGCCCGTTGCGGACCGCGGCGATCTGCACCGTGAAATCCCGCCAGATCGCCGTCCACTCCACCCGATGCACCACGGCGACGAGGCTCCGGTCCACCAGCCTCGTGAACATGCCATAGCCATCCGGCGCCCAGCCCTCGCCCGTGGGCAGGACCGCGCCCAACCAGATCAGCTGCAGCTGAGGCACCCCGGCCGCGCTGACGGTGCCGTCGGTGTCAACCAGGCCCACCGTCAGCCCGCCGATGGATGCCATCAGTCCGGGCTGCGGCGTGGTCTCGTCGATCAGGTCGAAGCTGGTGGTGCGGGTCAGCCAGAATCGGCTCAGCCAACCGAAGTCCACCCGGCCGAACGCCACGCCCACCCGGGGGTCTTGTTCACGCCCGAACACCCCGGACAGCGGAAGGTCACCGGCCACCGAGACCCGGCCATCCCTGCTGACACCGCGCACCCGCAGCCGCATGCCCTGGAAATTGGCGTACCCGGAGACCTCCATGCGGCCGCCGGGTACGTTCCTTTCGCGTAAGACGTAGATGCCCGAGGGATTGGTGAGCGAGTCGTCGAACTGGTCGGACGCGTCGGTACCGGGTTCGGTCATCCGTCGGACCGGGTGGGTGCTCGTCGGTCGCGGCGGGTCACCGGGGTGCCGGGCGCGTTCGCTCGTTCGGCGACGCGGCCCGCCGCCTGGCGATGGTGTTCTCGCCGTCGAGCTTGGCGGCCAGCGGTGCCCACAGGACCACGGCCACGCCCGCTCCGAGCAGCAGCCCGCCGATGGTGTCGGTGAGCCAGTGCGCGCCGAGGTAGGTGCGGCTGACCATCATGGCGACGGTGTACACGGCGCCGGCTATCCACACCCACAGCCACGGGAAGATGATCCCGAGCGCGACGGCCATGGTGGCGGCATTGGCGACGTGCCCGGAGGGGAACGATCCGAAGTCGGAGGTGATCAACATGTCTTCGGGGCGCGCCCGGCCGAAGAGGGTCTTCAGCAATTGGACGAGACCGGCGCTGACGATGGTGGCGATCACGAAGTACCCGGCCGCCCAGGGCCGGCGCAACACGAGCAGGAGCACAACAATGGCGATCGGGATCACGAACACCCCGGCGATGCCGGCGCCGAGGAAGTTCATCACCAGCGCCGGAACCTCCCAGACCGGGGACCGGTGCTCGAGGATCTCCTCCATCCACTCCGCGTCGGCCTCGATCGGGCGGCCGTTGCCGCGGGTGAGGATCAGGGCGCCGAGCAGGAACGCGAGGACGACGGCGACCGCACCGCTGATCAGCGGCCACCGCCGGGCGACCCGGCGGGCGGGCGCATCCGCCGCGGCCTCGGCCCGGCCGGGGGCGGGTGGGGTGGGCTCAGTCTCGGGGTTTCGGGAGGGGTCCATCAACCCATGGTAGATCGGACGCCGCGGGCGGGGCGCCCTGCCCCGGACCGCCCGCCTGCCCGGCCACCCCATGACTGGCCCACTTTCGCTAGTGCCCGACCCCGACAACTAGCAAAAATGGGGCAGCCTTGCTGAAGCGAGTGGTGAGTTGCCCGGATTCGCCAGTGCAGCAGGCGCTGCAACTAGCGAAAGCGGGCGAGTCTCCGCTTGGCCGATGAGCAGTGCGGCCTCGGGTGCCGCAGCCGGGTCAGTGCGTGAGCGCCGACACCGTTCGCGGGCGCACGATGAACCAGAGGCTGAGGATGGAGATGATCGCGCAGACACCCATCACCGAGGCCATCGGGACGGCGGTGCCGACCCCGAGCAGGCCCACGACCGGGGAGATCAGCCCGGCGATGCCGAAGTTGGCGGCGCCGAGCACGGACGCGGCGGTGCCGGCCTCGCTGCCGTGCGAGTTGAGGGCGATGACCTGCACGGTGGGGAAGGTGAACCCGCAACCGGCGATGAAGAACCACAGCGGGATGAGGGTGCCCCACAGGCCCGCGCCCAGCAGGTCGAGGGTGAGAATCGTTGCCGACGTGATCACGAGTACCGTGGTGGCGCCGATCAGGATGTTCTGCGGCCCCACGTTGTAGCGGTGCATCAGCCGCGAGCTGGTCTGCACGCCAACGACGATGCCGAGAGAGTTGACGGCGAAAAGCACCCCGTACTGCTGGGCACTGAACTCGTAGACCTGCTGGAACAGGAACGGTGAGGAGGAAAGGTAGGAGAACAGCCCGGTGAAGGTCATCGCGCCGATGATCGCGACGCCCACGAAGGTGCGGTCGCTGAGCACGGCCCGGTAGCGCTGGCCCAGGCTCGAGTGGCCCGGCACCGTGCGACGATCCTGCGGCAGGGTTTCCACGATCCAGATCGCGACGGCCACCATCACCACGATGCCGTAACCGGCGAGCACCCAGAAGATGCCGCGCCACGGCATCACGAGCAGCAGCTGCGAGCCGACGACGGGGGCAATCACCGGCGCCAGGCCGCTGACCAGGGCCAGGCGGGAGAGCATTTTGACCAGCGGCTTGCCGCCGAACAGGTCGCGCACCATGGCCATGGCCACCACCGCGCCGGCCGCGGCGCCGAAGCCCTGCAGCACCCTGAAAATGCCCAGCGTCACGATCTCGGTCGACAGTGCCGCGCCGACACAGGCGAGCACGTGGAAACCCGTGGCCAGCAGCAGCGGCAACCGGCGGCCGACCTTGTCGCTCCACGGGCCCACGATCAGCTGGCCGAAGCCGAAGCCGATCATGGTGCCGGTCAGGGTGAGCTGGATGGCGGCGGCCGAGACCCCGAGTTCGCTTTCAAGGGTGGGGAACGCGGGCAGGTACAGGTCGATGGTGAACGGGCCGAGGGCCGTGAGCGCGCCGAGGATGATGATATAGACGATGCGCTGCCCGCGGGAAAGTGCGTCACCCGGGTGCCGGGCGGTGGAGGCGAGCTGCGCCTCAGAGATCACGGGGATGACGGCAGTAGTCACGTTGAAGAGTCCTCGGTCGGAGTCGTGCGAAAGGAGTGCGGGCGATCGCCCAGTAGCGAAAAGCGTGCGCCGCTCGGTTCTATTCCACCTCAGCGGCATCCCGGCAAAGATTGCGCGGATCCGGCCTTTTCTGCACGTTCCCGGGCGCCGGGTGCGTCTGAATCCGCCCGGCCTGGTGAACCCTGGTCCGTCCCGGGTCCGGTAGGGAGGGGGCAGGGTCAGGGAGACTCGGCGGGCGCACCGGCGGGCGCCGTGGCCGGGAGTCCGGCCGGGTCGTCGAGCAGGCCCTCGAAGGCCAGCTCCGCGGCGCCGATCATCAGCAGGTTCGAACCGAGCTCCGCGGCGCTGAGCCGCACGGTGCCGAAGGCGGCGTCGAGCGAGTGCTTCGCCACGGCGGAGCGCAACCTGTCGGCATCCACCGCCAGCAGCGCGGCAAGAAACCCGCCGAGCACCACCACCTGTGGGTTGAGGATGTTGATCGCCCCGGCCAGCGCCACCGCGAGGTGGTCGATCTGACGGTTGACCTCGGCGCGTACCTCCGGTGACGTGGATGCCCGCAGCGCCTGTTCGAGCTCGTCGGCATCCGCTCCGGCCAGGCCGAGCACCTCGAGCAGCTCGCGCCGGGTGACCTCGGCCTCCAGGGTGCCGCGGATGCCGGCGGAGTCGACCCGTTCACTGTCACTGACCCTGGTGTGCCCGAACTCGCCCGCGTATCCGGCGATGCCGCCGGCAGGCGCACCCCCGACGATCATGCCGCCGCCGATGCCGCTCGCACCGCCGTTGAGGTAGATGAGATCGGTGATGCCCTTGCCAGCGCCGAAAAACCGCTCGGCCATGGCGCCCAGGCTGGCGTCGTTGGCGGCGAGAACCGGGTAGCCAGTCGCGGCCTCGAGCATTTCGGCGAGGGGTTCGTCGATCCAGCCCAGGTGCGGCGCGTGCCGTACGAGTCCGTCGTGGGCGCGCACCAGGCCGGGCACGGCCACGCCGATTCCCACGACCTTGAACCTGGCCTCGAGTTCGCCGCGCATGCCGTCGATCACGGCTGCGGCGATGTTGACGGCCTCGAGCACGCTCGGGGACTGGTCGGTGGGGTAGCGCACCCGGCGGTGCACCTGACCGTCGAGGCCGACGATGCCGATGGTGACGGCGTCGATCTCCGGATTCACGGCGAGCGCCACGACCTGCTCGCTGACACTGACGATGGGACTGGGCCGGCCGACCTGATTGGTGGAGCTCGGTTCGCGCTCGACGACCAGCCCGCGATCGACCAGCTCGGCGACGAGGGCGGCGATGGTGGACCGGTTCAGTCCGGTGACCCTGGTCAGCTGGGACCGCGACGCCGCCCCACTGCGGTGCACGAGTCGCAACACCACAGACAGGTTGTGTCTGCGCACGTCGTCATGGCTGCTGCCCTGCACGGTTCCTCCGTCTGGCTGACGCCCGATTCTGCGAGCGTGAGTCACTCTGGCCCCCAGAATACCCGGCATCTCCCCCGACCCGGCGTGATACGTTGCAGAACGCTACAAATCGACCCAGACAAGGAAGTCCATGGAATTCCCCAGCATGAGAATCGCCCTCACCGGCGGAAGCGGCAAGCTCGGCAGGACCGTGCTCGCCCGGCTCCGCGCCGAGGGCCATCACGTGATCAACTTCGACCTGGCCGGCAGCCGCGAAGCCGGCTTCGTGCGCATCGATCTCACCGACTTCGGACAGGTGGTCGACGCCTTCGCCGGCGTCAACGACCAGGTGAACGGCTTCGACGCCGTGGTGCACCTGGGCGCAATCCCGGCGCCGGGCCTGGCGCCCGATGTCGCCACCTTCCACAACAACATGCTCTCCAGCTACAACGTGTTCCAGGCCGCCCGCCGCAATGGCATCAAGCGCATCGTGTACGCGTCGAGCGAGACGGTGCTCGGCCTGCCGTTCGACGTCGACCCGCCCTACATCCCGGTCGACGAGGAGTACCCGGCCCGGCCGGAGAGCACATATTCGCTGGTGAAGCACCTCGAGGAGCAGATGGCCATCGAGCTGGTGCGCTGGGATCCCGAGCTCTCGATCACGGCGCTGCGGTTCTCCAATGTGATGGACCCGGAGGACTATGCCAGGTTCGACGGGTTCCAGACGGATGCGACGCTGCGCAAGTGGAACCTCTGGGGCTACATCGACGGCCGCGACGGTGCCCAAGCCGTGCTCAAGGCGCTGCAGACCGCCCCGCCCGGCTTCGAACGCTTCATCATCGCCGCCGCGGACACCGTGATGCGCCGGCCCAGCGCCGAACTCGCCGCCGAGGTCTTCCCGAACGTGCAGCTCACCCGCCTGGTCCCCGGGACCGACACCCTGCTCTCCATCGACAAGGCCCGGCGCCTGCTCGGCTACTCCCCCGAGCACTCCTGGCAAGACCCCCGCTGACCCCTCGTGACCTGTGAGAAAAAGCCCCAGAATCTCGATTTCTGGGGCTTTACTCACGGTTCGCGGACCGGGGCGGGGCCGGTCGAACCCCGCTCGACGTAACGCGGCGGCAGCAGGTCGACGTGCGGGGTTCGGTCGCCGGTGATCTGGCGGATGGTCAGTTCCACCGCACGTACTCCGGAGTCCTCCGCGGACAAAGGGATCTCGTCCAGCGGCGGACTGAACGCCGAGGTGTCGAAGACCGCGCAGGCCGAGATCACCGACAGCTGGCCGGGAATCGAGATTCCCCGGGCGGCGAGGATCTCCAGCACCGTGACCTGCACGGATTCGCCGGCGTGCATGACCAGGGCCGTCATGGTCGGCATGGCGCTGAACAGCTCGTCGATACCGCGGCGGATGCTGTCCATGTCGCCGTCCGGCATCACGAAGGCCGTCGCGATGTCACGGTCGTCAGACGCGGCGAAGAACCCGTCCCGGAACCGAAGCGGGTAGTTCGCACCCCAGTCATAGGTCAGGCGTGACATGCCGAGAAGTCCGATCGAACGGTGCCCGAGGTCGGCGAGCCGGCCGACGGCCAGGTGCGCGGCCTCCTCGAAGTCCAGGTCGACGCAGACCAGCCCGGAGGTGTCGGCCGGCACGCCGATGACCGTGGCGGGGATGTTGAGAGCGCGCAGCAGCGGCATCCGCTCGTCGTCCAGGGAGACATCCAGCGCGATGATGCCGTCGGCGAGTCGGCTCGAGGTCACCCGCTCCAGCCCGGTGGAGGCCTCGTCGGCGGTGAGCAGAAGCACGTCGTAGTCGATCTTGCGGGCCGCCGTGGCGACGGCGAGCACGAAGGACATCAGCACCCCGGCCTGGGTGTCGGGGCGCACCGGGGCGGTCAGGGCGAAGATGCGGGTGCGGGTGCCGGCTAGCATCCTTGCCCCGGCATTGGGCCGGTAGCCGAGCTCCTGGATGGCGCTGACCACCCGGTTCCTGGTGGACTCGGCGATGGAGCGGTTGCCGCTGAGCGTGTACGACACCGTGCTGATCGACACCCCGGCGAGACGGGCTACGTCGTTGATAGTTGCCATGCGTCCTCTGATACCTGGATGGAGCCGTCAGTGCGTCACTGCTAAGAATACCCAGCGCCCGGCCGGCTGCCGCCCGGGCGCTGGGTACTGGAATCAGCCCTTGACGGCGCCGATCATGACTCCGGAGCTGATGTGCTTCTGCAGGAACGGGTAGACGATCAGCACCGGCACCAGCGCGATGATCACGACGGCCATCTGCACCGCCAGGGTGGCGACCTCACCGCTGCCCACACTCACCTGGCCGGGCACTGAGACGCCCTGGAGCACGTAGGAGCGCAGGATCACCTGCAGCGGCAGCTTTTCGCTGTCGTTGATGTACAGGGTGGCGTTGAAGAACGCGTTCCAGTAGCCGACGCCGTAGAACAGGCCGATCACGGTGATCACCGAGCGTGACATCGGCAGCACCATCTTGGTGAGGATACGCCAGTCGCCGGCGCCGTCGATGCGCGCGCTGTCGATGATCGACTGGTCGATGCCCATGAAGAAGCCGCGCATCAGGAAGATGTTGAACACGCTGATGCAGCTGGGCAGGATCAGCGACCAGTACGAGTTGATCAGGCCCAGGTTGCTCACCAGCAGGTAGCTGGGGATCATGCCCGCACCGAAGAACATGGTGATCAGCAGGAAGAACAGGATCGGCCGGTGCGCGTATGAGCCGGGCCTGGAGAGCCCGTAGGCGGCCATCACCGACACCACCAGGCTGATCAGGGTGCCCACCGCGGTGATGCCGACACTGACCATGACGGCCCGGGTGACCACTCCGCCGGAGAGGATCTGTTCGTAGGCGGAGAAGGTGAGCTCGCCGGGCACCATCACCATGCCGCCGGCCGCCGTGATGGTGGCCTGCGAGGAGAAGCTGGTGAGCACGACGATGTAGAGGGGTATGACGATCAGGGCGGCCATGCCGAAGAGCACGATGCCGCGGGCACCGGCTTCGAGCGGAGCGCGGGGCTCCTCCCAGGCGGGCCGGATGACCCGGGGAGGACGGGAGCGCGCTGAGGCGCGTGGTTTGGTGGTGATACTCATGATTTCTGGTAGACCCCGGCTTCTCCGAATAGGTGCGCGAGTTTGTTGGCGCCCAGTACCAGGATCACGCTGATCACGCCCTTGATCAGGCCTGCGGCGGCGGCGTAACTCCAGTCGCCGTTTTGGATGCCTGAGTAGTAGACGAAGGTGTCCAGCACCTCCGCCGCACCCGCTCCGACCGCGTCACGTTGTAGCAGCAACTGCTCGAAGCCCACGGTGAGGGAATCCCCCAGGCGCAGGATGAGCAGCAGGATGATGATCGGCCGCAGGGCGGGCAGGGTGATGTGCCACATCCGCTTGAGCCGGCCGGCGCCATCCATCGCCGCAGCCTCGTACTGACTCGGGTCGATGGCGCTGAGCGCGGCGAGGAACACGATGATTCCCCAGCCGGCGTCCTTCCAGAGCGCCTGAGAGGTGACCAGGATCAGGAAGGTGTCTGGCTGGGTCATCAGGTTGACCGCCTCGATGCCGTTGTCGCGCAGGAACTGGTTGAGCAGCCCCGCCCCGCCGAGGATCTGCTGGAAGATCGAGATCACGATCACCCAGGACAGGAAGTGCGGCAGGTAGACGATCGACTGGAACAGCGACCGCACCCGCGGGCTGAGTAGCCCCTGCAACAGGATCGCCAGCATGATCGGCACCGGGAAGAAGAAGACCAGCTGGAACGCTGTGATGGTGAGGGTGTTGCGCACCGCCGACCAGAAGGCCTCGTCGGCCAGCACCCGTTCGAAGTTGGCGAAGCCGACCCACGGGTTCTCGAACGCTCCCACGTAGGGCGAGTAATCCTGGAAGGCGATCGCATTGCCGACGATCGGCACGTAGGCGAACAACGCGGTGAGCAGCAGCGCCGGCAGCACCATGATCAACAGGGTGCGGTCGCGCTTGAACAGGGCGCGGCGCTTTTTCCGCTTTTTCGCCGTCGCGGCCTTCAGGGTGGCGGGGTCTGCGGGCGGCGCCTCCGGAGTGGGGCGCCGCTCGTCGGTTAAGGTCATCGGCCCGGCCTACGCGTCCAGGTACTTCTGGTAGAACTTGCGCAGCTCGTTGCCACCGTTGGACTTCCAGGTCTCGATCGCGCCGTCCAGGGCCGAGAGTTCCTTGCGCCCGTTGGCCACGTCGGCCTTGAGGTCGTCGAAGGGCTTGCCCAGCGAACCGAACTTGGCCGGTTCCTGGATCTGCACCCCGTAGAGCACCGGGTCGGCCGCGAAGGCACTCATCCGGGCGCTCCAGTTGCAGTAGTCGGTCACGAACTGCGGGTACTCCACGTGCGCCTGCACGACCGGCGGGTGCACCAGGAACGAGTAGGTCGAGGTGACCTCGGCCTGGCCCTTGGCGTTGAGCACCGGGGCGCCGTTCGCGTCCAGGTCGTAGTGGGTGCCCTGAACCCCGGAGTTGAGGAGCTGGTACTCCGCGGTGCCGAACGGTGCCGCGATGAAGTCGGCCACGGCGAGCATCTCCTTGATGGCCTTTTCGTCGGCCTTCTTGTTGATGAAGCTGAAGATGTTGGTGGGGCTGCCCTTGTACAGGGTGGGGTCGCCGCCGTCGGCCGCGAAGAAGTCCATGGCCTGGGTGTTGTAACCCGGGTTGGACGGCAGCACCCTGGCGAGGGACTCGGCCCAGCCGCCCACGCCGTCGCTCTTGACCAGAGTGTTCCCGGCCTCGTAGCGACTGTTGGCCTGCTGGTCATTGCCGGCCATGGCGTCCGGGTGCACCGCACCGGACTTGAACAGGCGGGTCAGCCAGTCCAGGGCCTCGCGGTACTGGTCGGTCTCGAACTTGTGCACCAGCTTGCCGTCGGCGACGGTCCACTTGTCTGGCACGCCGAACATGATCTGACCGGCGTTCCACAGGTCATCGGCACCCCAGCGGTTCTTGGACGCATCCGTCGCCTCGGTGAGGATGGTGATGAAGCTCTCGGCGTCGGTGGGCAGCGGCAGGCCGAGCTCGTCGAAGATGTCCTTGCGGTAGAAGAACGCGTTCTGGATGACCTCACCCGGGTACGGAAGCCCGAAGAGCTTGCCTTGGAAGACCGAGTACTTCCACGAGTCGGTCGGAATGTTGGCCAGGTTGGGGTAGTCCTTCACCTTGTCGCCGGCGAGATAGGGGCTGAGGTCGGCGAACAGGGAGGTGACGGCCTGGTCGAATTTGGGCGGCAGGTTCCAGGACGGGATGACCACCATGTCCGGCACGTTGTTCGGCGAGGCGAGCACGGCCTGGATCTTTTCGCCGTAGGTGTTGCCGTCGGAGACCTGGAACTTGATCGTCGCGCCCAGTTCCTTGTTCACGGCCTTGAAGTAGTCGTTGTTCGAGCTGGGGATGGTCCACCAGGCCGGGGAGAGCGCGGTGTACGACCCGCCGGCGCCCGGTACCTTCGCCACGGACTTGCGCAGCGTGGTGGGCAGCTTCAGGTAGCCGGCGGTGGAGCCGTTGACGCTGACCAGGTCCGGGACCGCGAAGTCCACCGGATAGTAGTTCGGGATGACGCCGGCGATGTCCTCGGCGCTGAACAAGCCGCCCGACGTGCTGGCCGTTCCTGTGCTGCAGCCGGCGAGAGTGGCTGCGGCCGCTCCGGCACCTACGAAGCCCAGGAAGGACCTCCGGTTCAGCGGCTTCTTGGCGAATGCTCTCAGATCAGAACTGGCCGTTTGGATGCTCATGCTGCCTCACTTCTTCGTAAGTTGCTGTTCTTGCCGAGGCCTGGAAAAGCAAGATTTGCCCCCAAGTCCAACTCCCTGCGGAAGCGCTTCGACAATCGGGAGTGTACAGGGAGGAATTACGCGGAGGCAACCACAAATCGTGAATTGTGACCTAGACTCGGCATGTCGACGTAGTTTTCGCGACAACTGTCGAAACGCTTCGACGGTCACCGAACCAGGAAGAACTTGATGACGCACGGCACCGACGCCGCAACGGCACACCACCTACTCGACCAGCTCACCGTCGAGGAGAAGCTCAGCCTGCTGCATCAGGCCAATCCCGCCATCGAGCGCCTGGGGCTGGACGCCTTCTCCACCGGCACCGAGGGCCTGCACGGCCTGTCCTGGCTCGGCGAGGCCACGCTGTTCCCGCAGCCGGTCGGCCTCGCCGCCTCTTGGGACCTGGACCTGGTGCGTCGGGTAGGCGAAGCCGTGGGCATCGAGGTGCGGGGCAAGCACGCCGACTCCCCCGCGGTGAGCCTGAACGTGTGGGCGCCGGTGGTGAACCCGCTGCGGCATCCGCTCTGGGGCCGCAACGAGGAGGGCTACTCCGAGGACTCCTGGCTGACCGGTCTGCTCGGCTGCGCCTACTCGTGGGGCCTGCGCGGGAACGATCCCGTGCGCTGGCGCACGGTGCCCACCCTCAAGCACTTCCTCGGCTACAACAACGAGGTCGACCGCTCCACGACCAATTCGCAGCTGCGCCAGCGAGTGCTGCACGAGTATGAGCTGCCGGCCTACCGCCCGGCCATCGAAGAGGGCGCCGCCGGCGCCGCGATGCTCTCCTACAACCTGGTGAACGGCCACCCGGCGCACGTCTCCGACCTCGTCGCGGCACACCTGCGCACCTGGGTGGCCGACAGTGCCGACCTGTTCATCGTCAGCGACGCCGCCGCCCCCACCAACCTCTTCGTGTCCGAGGAGTTCTTCGACGGACCCGTGGCCGCTCACGCCGCCGCGTTGATCGCCGGCGTCGACAGCTTCACCGACAACGACACCAACACCGAACCCACGGTCTCGGCCATACGCCAAGCCCTCGCTGAGGGACTCATCGGCATCGAGCACGTGGATGCCGCGGTGCTGCGCCTGCTCACGGCCCGCGCCCGCACCGGCGAATTCGACACCGAACCGCATCAATACGCCGGCATCACCGCCGACGTGATCGGCTCACCCGCCCACCTGGCCCTGGCGAGGGAGGCAGCCGCGGCCGGTACCGTGCTGCTGAAGAACGACCCTGTCGCCGGCACCCCGGTGCTGCCGCTGGCCCCGGCGTCCCGGGTCGCCCTCCTCGGGCCGCTCGCCGACCGGGTCCTGGCCGATTGGTACAGCGGCAGTCTGATCGCCCCGGTGAGCCTCACAGATGGGCTGGCCACGGCGCTGGCCGCCACCGGCGGTGGCGTCACCGTCGCCAGCGGCAGCGACCTGATCGCGCTCCGCGACCCGCGCACCGGCCGCTACCTCACCTCCGGCGGACCCGACGGCGGGCGTCTGCACGCCGCGAGCGACACCGTCGGCGACGCGCAGACCTTTGAACTGACCGAGTGGGGTCATGGCCACGTCACCCTGCGGAACACCGCAACCGACCGCCTCGTCACCCGCGGCGCGCACGGCTATCTTGAGGACACCGCCACCCGGGTGGGCGGCTGGGTCGCCCAGGAAGACCTGCGCCTGCTCCGCCACGACGACGGCAGCGTGTCGCTGCAGCACCGCGGCTCCGGCCTCTGGCTGCACGCCGACCTCGGCAACGGCGCCATCCTGGCCCAGCCGGCCTCCGAGGCCACGGCCGACAGATTCGGCCTCCGGGTGCTGCGCTCCGGGCTCGCCCACGCCGCCCATGTGGCCGCCGAGGCCGACACCGTGATCGTCACCGTCGGCAACGACCCGCACCTGGGCGGCCGCGAGACCGAGGACCGTCCGGCCCTCGCGCTGCCGGAGCACCAGGCCGAACTTGTCGGCGCGGCCGCCGATGCCAATGCGCACCTGGCGCTGCTGGTGATCTCCTCCTACCCGTTCGCCCTCGGCGGGGCACTCGAGAAGGCCCCGGCCATCCTGTGGTCGTCGCACGCCGGCGAAGCGCTCGGCCACGGCCTCGCCGACGTGCTCACCGGCGCGGTGGAGCCCACCGGGCGTCTCGCACAGACCTGGTGGTCCGGCGAGTCCGACCTCGCCGACGTGCTCGACTACGACATCATCACCAGCGCCAGTACCTACCTCTATTCCTCGGCAACACCCGACTTCGCCTTCGGCCACGGGCTCGGTTACGCCAGGGCATCCGTGTCGGCCGCCACGCTGTCCGCCAGCCGGGTTCGGTGGACCGACGAGACCGGACTGACTCCGGTCACCGTGACCGTCGGAGTGATCGGCGACCCCGGCGACGCGCAGCCCGCGGGGCCGGCCGTTGCCACCGTGCAGCTCTACGTCGCGGCGAACGCGCACCGGCTGCCGTTCCCCCGCCGCCGCCTGGCCGGCTTCGGTCGGGTGAGCGTCGCGGCCGGCGGTGCCGCAGAGCTGACCATCGCCCTCGACCCTGCCGCGTTGATGGTCTGGGACGTGACCACCCAACGCCTCATCGTGGAAACCGGCGACTACGAGATGCTCGTCGGCCGCTCGGCCGAGAGCATCGACCACCGGCTGCTGTTGCACGTCGACGGTGTCTCCGTCGCACCCCGCAACCCTGTCGCCGGGTTCGGCGCCGATTCCTTCGACCACACCGGGCACAGCGACACCGTGCGGAGCGAGCTGGTGGCGTACACACCGCTGGCCGGCACCGCCGTGGCGGTGGCCGCCGATGCGCGGCGCGCCCGCCTGGTCTACCTGACGGTGGACCTGGCCGCCCTGGCCGGGGTGCTCGCGGTCGAGGCCCGCGGCACCGGCCGGATCGACCTGGAGAGCCGCCGCGATGGACTGTGGTCACCGCTCGGCAGCGCCGAGGTCGGTACGCTCGACTGGAAGACCGTGTCGATTCGTCTCGAGGGTGCGGGCACCAACGCCGCACCGGCCGACCTTCGGGTCACTCTGTCGCGGGGGGTGCAGCTCGCGTTCCTCGGCGGGCCGCACATCGCGCTTTCCTAGATTCGCCGCATCCATTCACCATCAGCATCACCGACTAGACGGGACATCATGCTCAGCAATCTGACCGGATGGCACTTCATCATCATCCTCTTCGTCGTTCTCCTGCTCTTCGGCGCACCCAAACTGCCCGCACTGGCGCGCAGCATGGGCCAGTCGATGAAGATCCTCAAGACCGAGCTGGCGCCCACCGACGCCGCCGTGCCCGACGAGAAGCCGGCCACCGCCCCCGCCGCAACGACGCTCGACAAGCCCAAGCCCTAACCCCCGTCCCGGTCACGAGAGGGTGCCGTCGGGTGCCCTGAAGAGATGGATGCCCGTGGTGGGCACAACGACCTCGTGCCGGCGGCCGCGGTAGCCGACGAGCCTGGCGCCCGCGAAGCGCTCCGCGCGGGCGCGCAGTGTCACGCTCACCAGGGTTCCGGCGGACCAGGTCAGGTCGACGAGCACGCCGCCCCGGGCGGCCAGCCCGGTCACCCGGCCCTCGGGCAGTGACGCGGGCAGCGCGGGCAGCAGCTCGAGGGTGCCGGTGTGCGACTGCAGTAGCAGCTCGCAGACCGCGGCGACAAAGCCCAGGTTGCCGTCGATCTGGAACGGCGGATGCGCGGCGAAGAAGTTGGGGTACAGCCCGCCGACATGGGGACCGGCGTCGTCGCGGGCCGGCCGCAGCACCAGCTCGAGCAGGTCGTCGACCTTGGTGGGCTGGTGCAGCCTGGCGCGTAGGCACAGTTTCCAGGCCAGCGACCAGCCGGTGGAGTCGTCACCGCGGCGGTCGAGGGTGGCCGACGCCGCCCGGGCGTGCTCGGCACTCAGACCGTCGCCGGGGTACAGCCCCACCAGGTGCGAGAGGTGCCGGTGCTGCGGGTCGGTTTCGAGGCGCTCCCGGTCCCACTCGAACAGGGTGCCGTCGCTGCCGATTCGGGGGCCGGGGATGCGCACCAGCGCGGCCGCCGCCTCGGCGAGGATCGGGTCGTCGCCCTGCCCGCTGTCGGCGGCGAGGCCGGGCAGCAGCGCGAACAGTTCGCGCAGCAGGGTGCGGTCCATGGTCGACCCGGTGCCGGCCGCGACCGGCCGGCCGTTCTGCAGGAACTGGTTCTCTGGCGACGTGGAGGGCCGGGTGGTCAGGCTGCCGCCGGGCAGTTCCACCAGGAAGTCGAGGCAGAACCGGGCGGCCCCGGCCGCGAGGCGCCACAGCCGGGCTAGCTGGTCGGGCGTGGCGGTGCCGAACCGGCGCACCTCGTCGAGCTGCCGCACCAACCAGACCCCGGCCATCGGCCACTGCGCCCAGGAGGCGTCGCCGGTGACCGGCGAGCTGAACGCCCATCCGTCGGAGTTGTGGTGCGCCACCCAGCCCCGGCAGCCGTAGAGCCGGTCGGCGGTGTTCGCGCCCCGCTCGGCGAGGGCCTCCACAAAGGTGAGCAGGGGCTCAGCGGTCTCGCCGAGCCGGGCCACGTGGGCGACCCAGTAGTTCATTTGGGTGTTGATGTTGAGGGTGTAGTTGCTGCTCCACGGCGGCTGCATGGAGTCGTTCCAGAGGCCCTGCAGGGTGGCGGGCAACCCGCCAGGTCGGGAGGACGCTATCAAGAGGTAGCGGCCGTAGTCGAAGAGGAGCGACAACAGGCCGGGATCGGTCAGCGCGGCCGGGCGGGGGTCGATGGCGGCGCGGTCGAGCCGGTCGGGAGCGGTCCAGCCGTCGGCACCGGCCGGCCCGGGCAGGTCCAGGCTGACCCTGTCGAACAGGGCCGTGTAGTCCAGCCGGTGCCGGCCGGCGAGGTCGTCGACGGATGCCCCGGCGACAGCGCCCAGGCGGGCCGAGGCGGTGGCGGCGCCATCCGCTGCGGTGCCGGAGGCCGGCCGGCCGGCGGCGGTGAAGGTGGTCTCGGTGGCCGCGCAGACCAGGATCTCCCTGGCACCCTCGATGCGGAGGGCCCCTGACCCGTCGGGTGCGGCGTGACCGTCATGCCGCACAGACACCACGATGGCGCCCTTCAGCGGCTGGATGCCGTCCAGTTCCCAGATGGCGGCGGGCCGGTCGGGCCGGTGCCCCGGCGCCACGTCGGCCGGCAGCTGCAGCCGAAGACTCAGGCCGTCGGTCGTGACCGTGCGGCCGAGTTCGGCGAGCGGGCTGCTGACCGAGACCGTGAAGACCGGGTCGGACAGGGCGGCGTCGGCCACGATGTGGTGCACGAGCACCCCGTCGGGGTGGCTGGCGAAGCTGGTCTGTTCGAGGCCGGCCCCCTGGATGTGGTGGACGGCGTCGGCCAGGTCGAGCCACCGCCTGGTGAGGGCGTGGCCGCCGGGTAGGTCGATCTGCACGGTGCCGAACGGCAGGAAGGCCTGGGTGTACTCGGCGCTCAGCACCGCCAGTTCTGCCTCGGCCTCGGTCGCGCGGTCCTCGGCGAGGTGCGCACGGGCCGCGGCCAGCGCGGCCGCGGCAACCGCCGCATCCACCTGCCCGTGGTGATGTTCGCTGGCCGTCGAGCCCGACCAGGCGGTTTCGTCGTTCAGGTGCAGCCGGGTGCACCTGTCGGTGGCGTCGACCATGGCGCCCAGGCTGCCGTTGCCGAGCGGGAGGGCGTCCAGCCAGCTCCCGCTCTGGTCGGTGTAGGAGAGCACGCTCATCCCTAGAACCGCACCCCGCCGGCGGCCAGGCCGGTTTTCCAGTACCGCTGCAGCGACACGAAGACCACGATGATCGGGATGATCGACACCAGGGAGCCGATCACCACGAGGGTCTGCAGGCCGGGGATGGTGATGGAGGCCTGGCTCCAGCCCGACAGCCCGACGGTGACCGGTTGCAGCCGGGCGTCGCTGAGCACCAGCAGCGGCAGCATGAAGTTGTTCCAGCTGCCGATGAACGCGAACAACAAGATGGTGACGCCGCCGGGGCTGAGCAGTTTGAGGGCGATCGAGAAGAACGCCCGCCACTCGCTGGCACCGTCGAGCCTGGCGGCCTCGAGCAACTCCATCGGCATAGCCGACTGCGCGAAGACGAAGGCGAGCAGCACGCCGAACGGGTAGGCCAGGCTGGGCAGCAAGATGCCCCAGATGGTGTTGTTCAACCCGAGCTCCACCAGCAACAGGTAGGTGGGCTGGGCCAGCACGGTCTGAGGGATGAGCATGCTGCCCAGCACCGCACCGAGCACCATGGTGCGCCCCTTGAAGCGGTACATCGCCAGCGCGTAGCCGGAGATCAGGCAGACGAACGTCATCGCGATCGAGCCGAGTCCCGAGTAGATCATCGAGTTGCCCATCCAGCGCCAGAAGATCCCGTCGTTGTAGGTGCTCAGGTCAACGAGGTTCTCCATCAGGTTGAAGTTCGAGAACACGAAACCCGGGGTGCTGAACAGTTCGGCCGTGCTCTTGGTGGATGCCACGATCAGCCAGTACACCGGCACCAGGAAGTACAGGGTGATCGCGCCCATGAAGATCCAGGCGGCGATGCGGGCGCCCCGACTGGGGCGTTCGCCCTCGGCCAGGACCGAGGGCCGGGAGGAGCCGGCCTTCTGGGCGGCCCGCCGGGAGCGTGTCTCACGCACGGGCGGCGGCGAGGACGTGACTGTGACCTGCGTCATCATGCCTTCCCTTTCTTTCGGTTGGTCATGATGGACACCACGATCGAGAGCACGAAGGTCGCCAGCCCGAGGATGATGGCCATCGCCGAACCGAGGTTGATGTTTCCGCCGAGGGTGGTGGCCGAGAAGATCGCCATGTTCGGCGTGTAACTGCCCGAGATGTTCGAGGTCACCGAGCGCATGGTCATCGGCTCGTTGAACAGCTGCAGGGTGCCGATGATCGAGAACAGCGTGGTGAGCATCAGGGCCGGGTAGATCATCGGCAGCTTGATCTGCATGGCCATCCGGAATTCGCTGGCCCCGTCGAGGCGGGCGGCCTCGTACATTTCGCGGGGAACCGTCTGCAGGGCGGAGAACAGGATGATCATGTTGACGCCGGTGACCGACCAGACCGCCACGTTGGCGATCGACCAGAGCACGGTGCCCGGGCCGAGGAAGTCCACCGAGACGCCGAGGTCTGCCAGACCCTCCACGATCGGGCTCACCCGCGGCTGGTACAGGAATCCCCAGATCAGGGCGGCTACGACGGACGGCACCGCATACGGCAGGAACACCGCGAGCTGGAAGAACCGTTTGGCCTTGACCACGGCGGAGTCGAACAGGAGCGCCAGCAGGAGGGAGAGTGCCAGCATGATCGGCACTTGCACGACGCCGAAGAGCAGCACCCGGCCGAAGCTGTCCATGAAGGCCGAGTTGGCGAACGCCTGCACGTAATTGTCGAAGCCGACGAACATCGAGTCGTTGTCGCCGCCGAAGCCGAGGCCGCTGCGTTTGACCTGGAAGAAGCTCGTGTACAGCGCCACCACGATCGGCAGGATCATGAAGACCACAAACGAGAGCATGAAGGGCGCGAGGAAGATATACGGGGCCACCCGCATCCCCCCGCCGGCGCGGGTGCCGCGCCGGCGGGGGGATGCTGCGGGGGCGCCGGGAGGCGCCGTCAGGGTCGAGGAGGTCATTTGACGCTCAGACCGCTGTCCTTGAGGTTGGTCACGGTCAGCGCCTGCACCGCGTCCAGGGCCTCGGCGAAGGTCTGCGCACCCGTGCCGACCTTGGCGAACTCGTCCTTGAGGGCATCCTGGGTGATGTCGTAGTTCGGACCGTCGACCCAGCTGCTCGGCACGTTCTTGGCCGCGTCGATGAAGACCTCGTTGATGACCTGACCGCCGAAGAACTCCTGCTCGGTCAGCATGGCGGGATTGTCGAGACCGGCCAGCGCGGTCGGGAACAGCCCACCCTCCTTGATCAGGATGTCGAGGGATTCGTCCGAGCTGTTCAGCCAGGTGAGGAACTCCACGGCCTGCTCCACGTTTTCGGTTCCGGTGGGAACCACGTCGACGCTGCCACCGGTTTCACCGGCGGCATCGCTTCCCGCGAAGGTGGGCGACGGTGCGACCGACCACTTGCCGGTCAGGTCTGCGGCGTTCTCGGCCAGCAGGGCCGGGAACCACGCGGCGTAGTTGATGCTCGCGATGGTGCCCGCGTTGACCTCGGCCCAGTACTCCGGGGTCCACATGTCGACCACCTTGACCAGCTGCTCGTCGACGAGGGTCTGCCAGATGGCGGCGACCTCCTGGCTCTTGTCGTTGTCGACCTCCACGGTCCACGCGTCGCCGTCGATGGTGTTGAAGGTGCCCTCGTTCTGCCAGACCTGCTCGGTCCAGAGGCCGATCTCGTTCGGCGAGAACTGGCCGATGTAGATGTCGGGGTTGGCGGCCTTGAGCGCGCGGGCCGTCTCCAGGTACTCGTCCCAGGTGGTGGGCACGGCGAGGTTGTACTGGGTGAAGATGTCGGAGCGGTACATCAGACCGGTGGGGCCGGAGTCCTGCGGGATGGCGTAGACGCCGTCGCCGAACTCGACGCCCTTCCAGGAACTGGCGGTGAACGACGCGTCGAGGCCGTCGGTGTACTCACCGATGTCGATCAGCCGGTTGTTGATGATGTGGCCGGGCAGCGAGTGAACGGACATCTGCACGGCATCCGGTGCGGTGCCCGCGTCGATGGCCGGCGGGATCTTCGCGCCGTCGTCGCCGGTCATCCGGAAGAATTCGACCTGGATGTCGGGGTTGGTGTCGTTCCAGGTTTCGACCGCGGTCTCAAGGCCGGGGGCCCAGCCCCAGAATTCGAGGGTGACGGCGCCGGTGTCGGAGCCGGCGGAGGAGGAGCAGCCGGCCAGCAGCAGCGCGGACGCTGCCGTGAGGGCGACGGCGGAGCCGAAGGTTCGAAGAGAGCGGTTGAGTGCCATCATTGGCATCCTTTCTGGGTGTGCCACGGGACTGTGGCTGTGCCAGGCGGTTCGGCCGCGAACCGCCTGGCTGGGTGACATCAGGGGTGGTGCGGGGCATCCGGCAGGGCATCCTCGCGGAGCACGATCGAGGCGGCGGGGGCCAACTCGATGTCGCCGGAGAGCTGCGCGTCGGTGAGCAGGTCGTAGCCGTTCAGGTCGACCGTGCGGGGACTCTCTCCGTGGTTGAAGACGAAGAGGTAGCTGCGGGTGCCGGCGTAGCGGCGTACGATTTCGACCCCGTCGCCGGCCTGCGGGTGTTCCGGCGTCACGCCGGCCTCCGCGAGGATGCGGCCGATGTGGTCGCCGAGCGCCGCGGCATCCAGCCGGGTGGCCAGGTAGTGCACGGTGCCGGCGCCGAACCGGTTGCGGGTGATCGCCGGCCCGCCGGCCAGCGGAGCATGGGTGAAGGTGGCCAGCACCTCGGCGCCGGTGACCTGCAGGTCTTCGGCCCAGGCATCCGCCAGCGACCCGTCGGAGAGCTGCACGGTCTCGCCGGCGGCGAGCGGGTGGTGCTCTTCGACGCGGATGCCCGCCAGCGGGGCAAAGGCGCCGCTGAAGCCGCCGGGGCGCACGCTGAGGTTTTCGTCGGTGCTGCCGGAGAAGAACCAGACCGCCGCGTGACCGCCGGCCGTGACGAAGGCGCGCAGCGTCTCGGCCTCGGCGTCGGAGGCGGCGATCTTGTTCGGCACCAGCACCAGGTCGTAGCCGGAGAGGTCCTGATCGAGCCGCACCACGTCGCAGGAGACGCCCTGCCACCAGAGCGCCCGGTGCACGGCGCGCACGGCGGGCAGGAAGGCGAGGTCGTCGGAGGGCAAGGCGCGCGTCTCGGCGGCCCACCATGCGATGGAATCCCAGACGATGGCGACCCGGGCGTCGTTCACCCGGCGGCCGTCCGCGGGCGGTTCTGCGATCTCGGCTAACGACGTGAGGGTGTGCCCGAGGGCGACGATCTCGCGGAACACCCGGGTGTCCTCCCCCGCGTGCGGCACCATCGGCGAGTGGAAGAACTCCGCGCCGACCCGCGGCGAACGCCACTGGAAGAACAGGCTGCCGGTGGCGCCCCTGGCCAGGTATTGCAGGGTGTTGCGCTCGAGCCGGCCTGGGTCCTTGGCGAACAGGCGCGCGGCGGCGTAGTCGTAGATCAGGCTGGTGGCCTGCTCCATCAGTACCCAGGGTCGGCCCTGGTTGAACGAGCGGGCCACGTCGGCGCCGAACGCCACGTGGGTCTCCCCTTCGATGTCGCGGGCGCTGGGATAGTGGTCGATCGACACCTCGTCGATCTCGGCGGCGAAATCCCACTGGTCGTAGTGGTTCCAGCTGGGCAGCATGAAGTTGGTCGTCACCGGCACGCCGGGGCTCAGCTCGCGGATGACCGCGACCTGCTCGCGCAGCGCGTCGCGGAGAGTGTCGGCGGAGAACCGTTTGAAGTCGAGCAGGTGCGCCGGGTTCGGCAGGTACTGGGTAGCCTGCGGCGCCAGGATGTGCTCGAAGGTGGCGTAGCTCTGCGACCAGAACGCACTGTTCCAGGTGCTGTTCAGCGCGGCCACGGTGCCATAGCGCTCGGCCAGCCACAGCCTGAACGCCCGGTCCGTCTCGGGGCCGTACGAGACCGTGCCGTACTCGTTGTGCACGTGCCACATTCGCAGCGCCGGATGCCGGCCGTACCGTTCGGCGAGCGCGCCGGCGATCCGCCGCGCGGCATCCCGGTACGCCGGGGCGGCCGGGTTGTAGGTGTCCCGGCTGCCGTGCACCAGGCGCACGCCGTCCGCGGTGACCGGCAGGGCCTCCGGGTGGGCAAAGGTGAACCACGGCGGCGGCGACGCGGTGGGGGTGGCGAGCACCACCCCGATCCCGTTGGTGTGCATCAGGTCCATCACCCTGTCGAGCCAGCCGAAGTCGTACCGGCCTTCTTCGGGCTCGAGCGACGACCAGGAGAAGACCCCGACGGTGACCCGGTTGACGTGCGCCTCACGCATCAGGCGCACATCCTCCGCCCACACCGATTCGGGCCACTGCTCGGGGTTGTAGTCGCCGCCGTACACGAACTCGCTCAAGGTATATCCATCCGTACGTGCCGCGAACTGTGAGCTGTACCTCGAAAAACGAGGATTTCTGGGGCAAAGCTCACAGTTCGCGGGCTGGTGTGTGGGGTTAGGGGAGGGGCAGGGTGCGGGTGGCGACCAGGGCCGCGTACCAGCGGGCGCTGTCCTTGGGGGTGCGCACCAGCGTGTCGTAGTCCACGTGCACGATGCCGAACCGCTTGGAGTAGCCGTAGCCCCATTCGAAGTTGTCCATCAGTGACCACACCTGGTAGCCGCGCAGGTCGACGCCGCGGGCCAGTGCCCGGTGCGCGGCGGTGAAGTGCCGGCGCAGGTAGTCGGTGCGGTCCACGTCGTGCACGCGGGGTCCGTCCTCCGTCTGCACGACCGTGTCGGCGAACGCCGCACCGTTCTCGGTGACCATCAGCGGCTGCGCCGGGAACTCCTCGTGCAGCGCCACGAGCAGCTCCTCGAGGCCGGCCGGTTCGATGTTCCAGCCCATCTCGGTGTACGGGCCGGGCTGGGCGAGGAACTCGACCCTGTCGGCGCCGGGCCACGGCGAGGCACCGACATCCTTGTGCCCGTCGGCGTTCTGGCGCGGTGCCGCCCCGTCCCACAGCCGAACCAGGGTGGTGGAGTAGTAGTTGACGCCGAGCACGTCCAGCGGCTGGTGGATGATCTCGGTATCGCCGGGCAGGATGAACGCCCAGTCGGTGACGTCCTTGGTGTCTTCGAAGACATCCGCCGGGTAGGCGCCGGTCAGCAGCGGGCCCAGGAACACCCGGTTGGCGAGGGCGTCGATCTGCCGCACGGCCTCCGGCCCGGTCTCGCCCTCGCCGCGCAGCACGTGCAGGTTGAGGGTGATCGAGAAGTCGGGGTCGTTGGTCACCAGCGGCTTGAGCGCCAGGATCGCCAGGCCGTGCGCCAGGTTGAGGTGGTGCACGGCGGTGAGCGCCTGGGCGCCGTCGGTGCGGCCGGGCGCGTGCGAGCCGGAACCGTAGCCCAGGTAAGCGGAGCACCACGGTTCGTTCAGGGTGGTCCAGGTGTCCACCCGGTCGCCGAATGCCGCGCCCAGGATCGCCGCGTAGTCGGCGAACGCGTACGCGGTGGCCCGGTTGGTCCAGCCGCCCTCGTCCTCGAGGGCCTGCGGCAGGTCCCAGTGGTAAAGGGTGACGATCGGGCTGATCCCCCGGGCTATCAGCCCGTCGATGAGCCGGCCGTAGAAGTCCAGGCCCGCCTGGTTGGCCGGGCCCCGGCCGGTGGGCTGGATGCGTGACCAGGCGATGGAGAACCGATACGCCTGCAGGCCCAGCGTCACCATCATGTCGAGGTCCTCCTCGAGCCGGTGGTAGTGGCCGGAGGCGACGTCGCCGGTGTCGCCGTTCCAGATCTTGCCGGGGGTGTGGCTGAAGGTGTCCCAGATCGAGGGGCCCCGGCCGTCCTCGTCGAAGGCGCCCTCGATCTGGTAGCTGGCCGTGGCGGAGCCGAAGATGAACGAGTCCGGGAACGTGAGGCCGGCGTCGCGGTAGTCGGGTGAGGCCTGCGTGGTGCTCTGCTCGATGATGCTCATCGGAGGGTGGCCTTTCGGTCGGTGGAGGAGAGGATGTCGCCGCCGGCGAGGCGGGCCCGGAAGGGGGCATCCGAATCGCTGGTCACGACGGTGTCGTCGCGGGAAACTGTGATGGTGAAGGTGACAAAGCTGCCGTCGAGCGGGTTGGCGACTTCGACGGTGCGGATGCCGGCCGACTCGCCCGGGTAGACCGTGAGCAGGGTCTGGTCGGTGTAGTCGTAGTCGGGCCTGTCGTCGCGGGAACCGGTGGCCAGCACCGCTCCCCCACGCACCCACAGCGGGATGCTGTCGAACGCGTGCGTCTCCCGGCGCCAAACGGGACCGGTGACGACCTCGTCGGTCAGGTAGTTCGTCCAGGTGCCGGCCGGCAGGTAGTACTGCACGTCGCCGGCTTCGCTGAAGACCGGGGCCACGAGCAGGTCGGCGCCGAGCAGGTACTGCCGGTCGAGGTAGTCCACGGCGGGGTCGCCGGGAAACTCGAGTTGCATCGGCCGCATGAACGGGGCACCGAGACGGTGTGCCTCCAGGCCCACCTGGTAGAGGTAGGGCATCAGCGTCAGCTTCAGCTTGGTGAACACCCGGGTGACGTCGACGGCGCTCTGGCCGGGCTCCTCCCGGCCCTCGTCGAAGAGCCACGGCACCCGGTAGCTGGTGGACCCGTGCAGCCTGGAGTGGCTGGACAGCAGGCCGAACGCCAGCCAGCGCTTGAACACGGCCGGGTCGGGCATGCCCTCGAAGCCGCCGATGTCGTGGCTCCAGTAGCCGAAGCCGCTGAAGGCCAGCGAGAGCCCGCCGCGTAGGGTCTCGGCCATGGACTCGTAGCTGGAGGAGTTGTCTCCGCCCCAGTGCACGGGCTGCATCTGGCCGCCGACGGTTGCGGAGCGGGCGAACAGCACCGCATCGCCCTCGCCGCGGTGCTCCTGGAGCACCTCGAAGACGGCCTTGTTGTAGAGCTGGGTGTACAGGTTGTGCATCACCTCGGGCGACGAGCCGTCGTGCCAGACCACATCCGTGGGGATGCGTTCGCCGAAGTCGGTCTTGATGGCGTCGACGCCCTGTGCGAAGAGGCCGCGCAGCTTGTCCTGGAACCAGGTGACCGCGGCGGGGTTGGTGAAGTCCACCAGTGCCATGCCGGCCTGCCAGAGGTCCCACTGCCAGACGTCGCCGTCGGCCTTCCTCACCAGGTAGCCGGCGGCGGCGGCCTCGGCGAAGATGCCGGCCCGCTGGGCGATGTAGGGGTTGATCCAGGCGCTCACGTGCAGGTTCTTCTCGTGCAGCCTGGCGAGCATGCCCTCGGGGTCCGGGAACACCCGCGGGTCCCACTCGAAGTCGGTCCAGTTGAATTCGCGCATCCAGAAGCAGTCGAAGTGGAAGACAGAAAGCGGCAGGTCGCGCTCGGCCATACCGTCGATGAAGCTGTTCACGGTGGCCTCGTCGTACTGGGTGGTGAACGAGGTCGACAGCCATAGGCCGTACGACCAGGCCGGCACCCGCGCGGGGCGGCCGGTGAGGCGGGTGTAACGCTCGAGGATCTGCTTGGGAGTGGGCCCGTAGATCACCAGGTATTCGATGGCCGGACCGGCGACGGAGAACTGCACCCGTTCGACGGCCTCGGTGCCGACCTCGAAGGAGACGTGCTCGGGGTGGTTGACCAGCACGCCGTAGCCGCGGTTGGTGAGGTAGAACGGCACGTTCTTATAGGACTGTTCGCTGGAGGTGCCGCCGTCGGCATTCCAGATGTCGATGGTCTGGCCGTTCTTGATCAGCGGGCCGAAGCGTTCGCCCAGGCCGTAGACCAGTTCGCCCACGCCGAGGGAGAGCTGTGCGTGCGTGTAGCTGGGTGCCGGTGCGAGCCCGGTGGTGGTGACGCCGGAGACGCCGGCCGGTTCGGCGGCGATGGGGGCCCCGGGGGCGAGCTGCATGTGCCCGATCGACTTGTGGCCGCTCTCGGTGAGGGTGCGGCCGTCGGCCTCGAAGCTGAGATTGAACGGAGCGCCCGGGGCGATGCGTGCGGTGAGCGGGCCGGCCGTGAGGGTGCCGCCCGTGGCGTCGATCGCGATGTCGCCGGCATCCGGCTC
Organism: Cryobacterium sp. TMB3-10; assembly: GCF_004402305.1. NCBI lineage: Bacteria > Bacillati > Actinomycetota > Actinomycetes > Micrococcales > Microbacteriaceae > Cryobacterium > Cryobacterium sp. TMB3-10. The sequence continues at coordinate 314,952 of NZ_SOGH01000031.1, forward strand.
GGCGCCGACGAGCTCGAAACCCGGGCCGGTTGTGGTCCCGGTGTGCTGTTCCACGCGCACCTTGACGATGCCCTCCAGCGGCGAGGAGAGCGTCACGGTGAGCATGGCGCGGTTGAGCACATCACCGCGACGTTCGATCACCTTCGTCGGGGCGGAGACCCGCAGGGCGGCACCCACCTGTTCGATGTCGTAGGCCTCCTGCGCGTAGAACGCGGTGACGCCGGGACGGGTGTGCCAGAAACCATCGGTGAATTTCATGTCTACTTGACTGCTCCTGCGGTGATGCCCCTGGTGAGGGTGCGTTGGGTGGTGCTGCTGGGTACTACGGTTCTCGATCGCATTTCGAAACGTTTCGACGGCACGAAGGCTCTGAGGGGTTTTCCGAGGTTCTATCGATGCGGGCCGGGGGCCGTCGACCCGAGCTCGACGTACGTCGGCTCGATGTATTCGACGTGGGGCTCGCCGTCTCCGGCGAACTGGGCCATCGTGAGCTCGATTGCTCGGGTGCAGGACTGGTCAGCGGGTAGCGGGATCACGTCGAGCGGCGGGTTGAGATGGTCGGTGGAGAAGCTGGAGCAGGCCGAAATGACCGAGAGGTCGTTCGGCACGCTGATGCCGCGCTGGCTGAGCACGTCGAGAACCATGGACTGCACGGGTTCGTTGCAGTGCAACACGAGCCCGGTCATTCCGGGCAGAGCGGCCGTCACGTGCTCGACGGCCGCGCGCACGCCGGCCGACTCCTCGGCGGCCGGGGTGAAGGCCACGGTGACGCCCAGCCGGGCGGCTTCGGCCAGGAAGGCGTCCCGGAAACGCGGCGGGAAGTTCGAGCCACGCTCATAGACGAGCGGCGCCTGGCCGATCAGGCCGATCTCGCGGTGGCCGAGGTCGACCAGCCGGCGAACGGCCAGCACCGCGGCCTGTTCGAAGTCGAGGTCGACACAGGTGAGGCCGGCGGTGTCACTGGGGATGCCGATCACCGTGGCCGGCAGGCCGAGCTCGCGCACCAGGTCGGTACGGGGATCGGCGGTGGAGACGTCCAACAGCACGATGCCGTCGACCAGGGAGCTGCGCGCCACCCGGCGGAGACCCACGGTTGCTTCGTCTTGGGTCAGCAGAAGCACGTCGTAGTCGTACAGGCGGGCGGCCGTGACCACCGAGAGCACGAAGGCCATGTGGGCCGGGGCGTGGGTGCCGGCATGCAGCGGAGCGCTCAACGCGAGGATCTGGGTGCGCGCGCCCTTGAGCATCCGCGCGCCGGCGTTGGCCCGGTAGTCGAGCTGGAGAACGGCCTGGTCGATGCGCTGTTTGGTGGATGCCGCGATCGAACGCTTACCGCTGAGGGCGTAGGACACCGTACTGATCGACACTCCGGCGACACGTGCCACGTCGTGAATGTTGGCCACCTGGACTCCATCGTCGGTCGGATAGTGCGGGATCGATTGCGGAAACGCAGCCGAGCGGCGAGCGAAGTGTCTAAACGTTTCGACCGCCTCGCAAGGGAGCCTACGGCAGACTTCCTCGCTTCCGCAAGTAGTTTGTGGTGATTGACGACAAATGTCAGATCAGCGAACTAGCGACGAGCGGCACGACCGCGCACGAAGCCGGCCGGGTCGTCGAGCAGGTCGGCGAAGGCCAGCTCGGCGGCGCCCACGAGCATCAGGTGCGAGCCCAGGCTGGCCCGCTCGATGGCCACGGTGTGGCCGATGCTGCTCATGGAGCGCACGATCATCGCCGCGGTCAGCTGTTCCCGGCCCACCGAGAGCAGCGAGCCGAGGAACCCGCCGAGCACCACCATCTCGGGGTCGAACAGGTTCACGAAGTTGGAGATCGCCTCGGAGAGCAGCTCGATCTGCCGGCGCACCTCGGCCAGCACGGCCGGGTCGCGGGAGACGCCGAGCGCGATGTCGAGGTCGTCCAGGTCGGCGCGCGGCAGCTTCAGCACCGCGAGAAGCCTGGCCATGCTCACCTCGGTCTCCAGGCAGCCGATCCGGCCGCAGTGGCAACGCACCCCCGCGCTGTTCACCAGGGTGTGGCCCAGCTCCCCCGCGTAGCCGCTGGTGCCGCGGAGCGGTGTGCCGCCGATGATCAGGCCGCCGCCGATTCCGCTGGCGCTGCCGTTGAGGTAGACCAGGTCGTTGATGCCGCGGGCCGCGCCGAACATGCTCTCGGCGATCGCGCCGAGGCTGGCGTCGTTGCCGGCGAAGACCGGGTAGTCCAGCACCCGGGCCAGATCGCGGGCCAGGTTGACGTCGCGCCAGCCCAGGTGCGGGGCGATCAGCACCCGGCCGTCCGCGGAGTTCACCAGCGCCGGCACCGCCACGCCGACCCCGGCGATGCTGTAGCTCTGGTCGATCTCACCGCGCATGCCGTCGACGATGGCCTTGACCGCGTTGATGGCCTCGGCCACGGTGGGCACCCGGGTGGTGTCGAAACGGATGCGCCGGATCACCTCACCGCCGAGTCCCACCAGTCCCACGGTGATGGCGTCAATATCGGGGTTGACCGCGATCGCGGCCAGCCCCGGGTTCGGCACCACCTGCGGGCTGGGCCGGCCCACCCGGCCCACCACGCTCTCCGGTTCCACCTCGAACGCCATGCCCAGGTCGACGAGTTCGGCCACCAGGGCCGCGATCGTCGACCGGTTCAGTCCGGTGCGCTTGGTGAGCTCGGCTCGGGAGCAGCCACCGGCGTGGTGCAGCATCGTCATGACCATCGACAGGTTGTACCGCCGGAGCTGGTCGTTGCTGGTGCCGCCCCGAACACCCAGGGTGGGTGACGCTTGGCTCACGGGTGGGTCACGGTCCTTTCGGGTGCGGGCCCGACAGAGGACCGCCGGGTGGCGTCAGTGCTATCGTCCTCCGGCGCGCCGCTTGTTGAAGATATCAAACGCGACGGCCAGCAGCAGCACCAGGCCCTTGATTGTCATCTGCCAGGCGGCATCCACCGAGAGAATCGACAGGCCCATGTTGAGCACGCCCATCACCAGACCACCGACCACGGCACCGACCACGGTGCCCACGCCGCCCTGCACGGCCGCACCACCGATGAAGACGGCGGCGATGGCGTCGAGCTCGTAGTTCTGGCCCGCCGAGGCGACGGCGCCGCCGGCTCGCGCGGTCGAGACCACACCGGCCAGGCCGGCCAGCACGCCCATGTTCACGAAGATGTAGAAGTTGACCCACTTGGTCTTCACCCCGCTCATCACGGCGGCGAAGAGGTTGCCGCCCATGGCGTAGACGTGGCGGCCGAACACCGTGCGGTTGAGCACGAAGTTGTAGATCAGGATCAGGGCGGCGAGCACGATCAGGATGATCGGGGTGCCGCTGTAGTCGCTGAGCAACCAGGCGAACCAGACGATCGCGATGGCGGCGATGCCGTTCTTGGTCCACATCGAGGCGAGCGGTTCGCGCGGCAGGTCCAGCCGGGCCAGGGTAGCGCGGGTGCGCAGCTGGAAGACGATCAGGGCCACGGCGGTGAGGATGCCCAGCGCCAGGGTGAGCACGTCGCGCCCGGCCAGTTCGCCCAGGTACGACGGTAGCCAGCCGGCGCCGATCGCGGTGAATTCGGCGGGCAGGCCACTGATGGTTCCGCCGGTGAGCAGTACCAGGGTGAGGCCGCGGAAGATGAGCATGCCGGCCAGGGTGACGATGAACGCCGGGATGCCGACGAACGCCACCCAGTAGCCCTGCCAGGCGCCGACCAGGGCGCCGACCAGCAGCGACACGAGGACCGCGCCCCACCAGGGCAGACCCCAGTTGTTCATGCTGATCGCGGCGACAGCGCCGACCATGGCCACGACAGAGCCGACGGACAGGTCGATGTGGCCGGCGATGATCACGATGACCATGCCGATCGCGAGGATCAGCACGTAGGCGTTCTGCTGGATGAGGTTGTTCACGTTGCCGGGCAGCAACAGGCGCCCGTCGGTGAGGATCTGGAACAGGATGACGATCACGGCCAGGGCGGCGACGATGCCGTACTGGCGAAGGTTGATCGAGAGCTTGGGCATCCGGCGCTTGACGGGTGGTTCTGTGGGCGCCTTGCTCGCTGGCGTGGTGGTGGTCATCGCGCTCAGTCCTTTCCTGCGGTCATGTAGTGCATGAGTGTTTCCTGCGACGCGTCGGCCTTGGCGACCTCGCCGGTGAGTTTTCCTTCCGAGATCGCGTAGATGCGATCACAGATGCCGATCAGCTCGGGCAGTTCGGAGGAGATCACAATGACCGCCTTGCCCTGCGCCGCGAGCTCGTTGATGATTCCGTAGATCTCGTACTTGGCCCCCACGTCGATGCCGCGGGTCGGCTCGTCCAGGATCAACACGTCGGGGCCGGAGAAGATCCACTTCGACAGCACCACCTTCTGCTGGTTACCGCCGGAGAGCTTGCCGGTGATCGAGGTGACCGACGGCGCCTTGATGTTCATCTTCTGCCGGTAGGAGTCGGCGACCTTGTACTCGCGGTGCTTGTCGATCACGCCGTACTTGGCCAGCTTGGCCAGGGCGGCCGCGGACACGTTGACGGTGATGTCGCCGATCAGGTTGAGGCCGTAGCGTTTGCGGTCCTCGGTGGCGTACGCGAAGCCGTGCTCGATGGCCTCCCCCACGGTGCGCATCTGGATTTCGGTGCCGTCCTTGAAGACCTGCCCGGAGATGTTGGTGCCGTAGGAGCGGCCGAAGATGCTCATCGCCAATTCGGTGCGGCCGGCGCCCATCAGCCCGGCGAAGCCGACGATCTCGCCGGCGTTGACGGTGAAGGAGGCGCCGTCGACGACCTTGCGGGCCACGTCGACGGGGTGGTGCACTGTCCAGTTCTCCACCCTGAGCACCTCGGCGCCCACGGCGGGCTCCCGCGGCGGGAACAGGTTGTTCAGGTCCCGGCCGACCATGGCGCGGATGATGTGAGCCTCCGTGGCATCCGGCCCTGCCATGTCGATGGTCTCGATGGTCTTGCCGTCCCGGATCACCGTGACGGTGTCGGCGATGCGTTTGATCTCCTTGAGCTTGTGGGAAATGATGATGCAGGTGATGCCCTGCGTGCGCAGGTGGTCGATCAGGCCCAGCAGATGGGTGGAGTCCTCGTCGTTCAGGGCCGCGGTGGGCTCGTCAAGGATGAGCAGTTTGACCCGTTTGGAGAGCGCCTTGGCGATCTCCACGAGCTGCTGCTTGCCCACGCCGAGCTCGAGGATCTTGGTGGCCGGGTTCTCGTCCAGGCCCACCCGGGCCAGCAGCAGGGCGGCCTCACGGTTGGTCTTGTTCCAGTCGATCACCCCGCGGGTGGCGTTCTCGTTGCCGAGGAAGATGTTCTCCGCGATTGACAGGTACGGGCTCAGCGCCAGCTCCTGGTGGATGATGACGATACCGTCGTGCTCGCTGTCGTTGATGGTCTTGTAGGCCACCTCGTGGTCCTCGAACTCGATGCTGCCGTCGAAGCTGCCGGCCGGGTACACCCCGCTGAGGACCTTCATCAGCGTGGACTTGCCGGCGCCGTTCTCCCCGCAGATGCCGTGCACCTGCCCCCTCGTGACCTCGAGGGAAACACCGTCGAGGGCCTTCACCCCATTGAAGTCCTTCACGATGTTGTTCATCCTGAGGATGATCGAATGCTCCACTGCGCTCTCCTGTTTGCTGATGGGCCGGGCACCCGGTTTCCCGGGTGCCCGGCTAGGAGGTCGGCCTGCTCGGAACGAACAGGCCGGCCAGGGTCGGCTCGTTAGAGGCCGACATCCGATGCCTTGATGAAACCGGAGTCGACGAGCTTGGTCTGCACATCGTCCTTGACGACGACCTCGGGGTCGAGCAGGAACGACGGCACGACCTTCTCGCCGTTGTCGTAGGTCTCGGTGTCGTTGACGGTGACCTCGTCGCCGGCCACGATCTCCTCGATCATGGTGAACACCTGCTCGCCGAGCGTGCGGGTGTCCTTCCAGACCGTCATGGACTGCTCACCGTCGAGGATCGCCTTGACGTTGGCCTTGTCGGCATCCTGTCCGGTGATCAGCGGGTAGTCGGTGCCCGGTGCGTAGCCGGCCGATTTCAGCGAGGCGATGATGCCGATGGCCAGGCTGTCGTTCGGGGAGAGCACCACGTCGACCTTGTCGCCGCCGGTGTAGAACGACGACAGACGGTTGTCCATTTCGGACTGCGCCTTGTCGCTGGCCCAGCCCTGGATGCCGATCGAGGCCCAGTCGTCGTTGGAGGCGGGTGACTGGCCGCTCGGAACGACGAGGACGCCGCTCTCCACGTAGGGCAGCAGAACGTCCCAGGCGCCGGAGAAGAAGAACTTGGCGTTGTTGTCGTCGGGGCTGCCGGCGAACGGTTCGATCGAGATCGGCCCGGTCGCGTTGGCCAGGTCGAGCTGGGTCTCCAGGAACTGGCCCTGCAGCTGGCCGACCTTGTAGTTGTCGAAGGTGGCGTAGTAGTCGACGTCAGGGGTGCCGTTGATCAGGCGGTCGTAGGCGATGACGGTGGCGTCCTGCTTCTTGGCCTCGGCGAGCACCGGCGCGAGCACCTGGCCGTCGACGGCGGCCACAACGAGGATCTTCGATCCGCCGGCGACCTGGTTCTGGATCTGGCTGATCTGCTGGTCGGTCTTGTTGTCGGCGTACTGCAGGTCGACGGTGCAGTCGGCCTCTTCGAGCAGCGCCTTGAGCTGCTCACCGTCGTTGATCCAGCGTTCCAGGCTGCGGGTCGGCATCGAGATGCCGACGTTGCACTCGGTACCGCCGGCGGCTGCATCGCCGCCTCCGGTGGTTTCACCGTCGCTGGCGCAGGACGCGAGCGACAGGGCGAAAATGCCTGTGGCCGCGAGGGCGAGAATTTTCTTGGTCTTGGACATAGTTGGAGCTTTCCTCTCTGAGAGCTGCCAGTCACCGCAGTCACCGGTATGCCGGTGGACTGCCAGAGGAGGAAATCTTGTCGCCCGCTCCCCCAGCACTGGGCGAACGCGTGTCAGGGTTACCTCCTTGTAACGGGACATCGCTGTGATTGACCCACCGCGCAAATGCGGCCTTTGTTGACGGACAGAACTTATCTCGTACCTTCTCGGTTTGCCTAGGGGCAAAACAGGAAATGCCCCTGTTTGGGGGGTTGGCATGATGACGCACCCCCTCGAGGGCTCTAATTGCGACGGGAATCGTCGAAACCGTTCGACAGGGTCAGTGGCGGGAGGAGGCGCAAAAACGGACTTCCGGCGAATATGTTGTGGCCGGGGGTTTTCCTGCGGCCCGTGCGGGCAACTGTACGGATGGGCCGCGGGTGTGTAATATGTTGGTCATAGCAACAAATCGCCAATGAAGCTGAATCGGAGCACAGTCATGTCACTCACCCCCACCCCCGCCGACAAGTTCTCATTCGGCCTGTGGACCATCGGATACAACGGGTCTGACCCGTTCGGCGGACCCACTCGCCCGCAGCTGGACACCGTCGAAGCCGTCACCCGCCTCGCTCAGCTCGGCGCATACGGCCTCACCTTCCACGACGACGACCTCTTCGCCTTCGGCTCCACGGATGCCGCCCGCCAGAAGGAGATCGACCGTCTCAAGCAGGTCCTCGCCGACACCGGCATGATCGTGCCGATGATCACCACCAACCTGTTCAGCGCCCCGGTCTTCAAAGACGGCGGCTTCACCTCCAACGACCGCGCCGTGCGCCGGTTCGCCCTGCGCAAGGTCATGCGCAACCTCGACCTCGCCGCTGAGCTCGGCGCCAAGACTTTCGTCATGTGGGGCGGCCGTGAGGGCGCAGAGTACGACGCGGCCAAGGACATCCGCGCCGCCCTCGACCGCTACCGCGAGGCTGTCAACCTGCTCGGCGACTACGTCACCGACAAGGGTTACGACATCCGTTTCGCCATCGAGCCCAAGCCCAACGAACCGCGCGGCGACATCCTGCTGCCCACGGTCGGCCACGCCATGGCGTTCATCACCACCCTCGAGCGCCCCGAACTCGTCGGCGTCAACCCCGAGGTCGGTCACGAGCAGATGGCCGGGCTGAACTTCACCGCCGGCATCGCCCAGGCGCTCTACCAGGGCAAGCTGTTCCACATCGACCTCAACGGTCAGCGCGGCATCAAGTACGACCAGGACCTGGTCTTCGGCCACGGCGACCTGCAGAACGCGTTCTCGCTGGTGGACCTGCTCGAAAACGGCGGCCCGAACGGTGGCCCGTCCTACGACGGCCCGCGTCACTTCGACTACAAGCCGAGCCGCACCGAGGACATCAGCGGCGTCTGGGACTCCGCCGCCGCGAACATGCGCACCTACCTGCTGCTCAAGGAGCGTGCCGCGGCCTTCCGCGCCGACCCCGAGGTGCAGGAGCAGCTGGCCGCATCGCGCGTGCCGGAACTGTCGCAGACCACTCTGTCCGACGGCGAGAGCTACGACGACTTCCTGGCCGACAAGAGCGCCTACGAGGACTTCGCTCCGGAGGAGTACTTCGGCGGCAAGGGCTTCGGCTTCGTTCGCCTGCAGCAGCTGGCCCTCGAGCACCTGCTCGGCGCCCGCTAACCAGCAGGTTCGTTCGACCGTTCCACCCGCACCATCTGCCCCGGCCGGGTTCTCCCGGCCGGGGCTTTCTCGCATCCCCCACCCGCGAACCGTGAGGTAAGCACCTTCGCGCGAGTTGTGGGTGCTTTTCTCTCAGTTCGCGAGGATGGTGTCCAGCTCGGCCCAGACCGCATCCGGCACGTCGATCGCGGCGTGGGCGACGGCCTCGTCGAAGCGCGCCCTCGTGCGCACGCCCAGCACGGTCGTGTCGACGAGCGGATGCCGCAGGCTGAATTGCAAGGCGAGCGCGGCCAGCGGGATCCCGGCGTCGGCCGCGATGCGGGTGACGGCGTCCACGGCGGCCTGGGTCTCCGGCCGGATCGGGCCGTAGGCGTAGGTGCCGGCGAACCGGGGGTCGCCGGTGAGGATCCCGGCGCCGAACGGGGCCGCGTTCTCCACGATCATGCCCCGGTCCCTGGCCGCCTGGTACAGGCCCAGCGCCGAGCGGTCCACCAGGGTGAAGCGGTTGTGATTGATCAGGACGTCGAAGAGGCCGGTGTCCACGAAGCGGCGCATCATCGCGACAGGTCCGCCCGAGATACCGATGTACCGGGCCACACCGCGGTCCCGCATGGCGACGAGCGCATCCACGGCACCGCCGGGCTGCATGACGCTCTCGAAGCCGACGTTTTCGGGATCGTGCAGGAAAAGGATGTCGACGGATTCGAGGCCGAGCCGGTCGAGCGACTGCTGCAGAGATCTCTCCATCTGCGCCGCCGAGAAGTCGTTGCGCGCCACGTCGCGGTCGAGCTTGGTCTGCACGACCAGTCCCGGGCCGACAGTGCCGGCCAGCGCCTTGCCGATGACCCCTTCCGAGTGTGAGTCGCCGTAGATGTTGGAGGTGTCGATGACGTTCGTGCTGAGCCGGCCGGCCGCCCAGGACGCGGCCAGGGCATCCGTGGCGCTGGTCTCGGCAGCACTCCGCGGCGACCAGCCGGACGTGCCGAGGGTGAGAGGAGACAGGAGGAGCGCCTGCGAGCCGGTGGGCCGGGGATCAAGGGAAACCATGAGGCGAGGCTAGTCCGTTTCTGCCGAGGGGCGTGGAGCGACAACCCACTGACGAACCGGGGATCGGCATGCGGTACCGTGTCGAGAACCGGGCGTCCGGGCGGGAAGAGGGTCGCCCTCGTCCCTGCGTTCGTCGCTTCCACAGAGGATCGATCCCATGAAATTCGTTCTGGCCCCCGACTCGTTCAAGGAATCGATGACCGCGCCCGAGGCCGTCGCCGCCATGCGACGCGGTGTGCTGTCGGTGTTTCCCGACGCCGACTGCGTGGCCGCGCCGATGGCCGACGGTGGGGAAGGCACCACGGAGGCCCTCACCGATGCCCTCGACGGTGTGCTCGTCAGCGCCCCGGTGCACGACGCCCTCGGACGTTCCGTTCGGGCCCGGTACGGCTACGTCGGCTCCGAGCACCTCGCCATCATCGAAATCGCCGCCGCCGCCGGGATCGACCTGGTCGCCGTCGCCGACCGGGACCCGAAGATCACCAGCTCCTACGGGGTCGGCGAGTTGATCCGCCACGCCCTGGACCGTGGTGCGACGCGGTTCATCGTGGGTCTGGGCGGCTCGGTGACCAACGACGGTGGCGCCGGGATGCTCGAGGCCCTCGGCGCCCGCCTGCTCGATGAGGCCGGTGCGGACTTGCCGCGCGGCGGTGCGGCCCTGGCGCGGCTGCACCGGATCGACCTGTCCGCCGTCGACCCGCGGTTGGCCGGCAGCACGTTCCAGATCGCCAGTGACGTCACGAATCCGCTGCTCGGAGCCGCCGGCGCCAGCGCCGTCTTCGGCCCGCAGAAGGGCGCCGACCCCGCCACCGTGCACCAGCTCGACGCCGCGTTGGGCGTGTACGCCACCGTGATCGTCGCCCTGACCGGCACGGATGTGTCCAACCAGCCCGGCGCCGGAGCTGCCGGTGGACTCGGGGCCGCCTTTCTGGCGTTCTTCCCGGCCGAGCTGCGCCGCGGTGTGGATGTCGTGATGGATGCCGTGCACCTGGCCGACCGGATCGCCGGTGCCGATTTCGTGTTCACGGGCGAGGGCAGCCTCGACGCCCAAACCCTGAGCGGAAAGACCCCGCTGGGTGTTGCGGAGGCCGCCGGCGTGCACGGTGTCCCGGTCGTCGCCTTCGCGGGCCGGATCGGCCCCGGCGCCGAGGTGCTCTACGACCACGGCTTCGCCGCCCTGGTGCCCATCCTGCCGGGTGTCTCCGACCTGCCCAGCGCCCTCGCCGATGGCGCGGCAAATTTGGAGCGCGCGGTCGCCACCGTCTGCCGACTGCTCACCCTGTCCTGAGGTTGCCGCCCGCCCGCTGCGGGCGGCACGGAGCCCCTTGCGTGATGCCGCGGGGGCCCGCAAGCGTTTGAACATCCCCGCTAGACCGAATATGTTTAGACCCAGAACATTTTATGTGTGAGCCCCCGGGCGACGGCGAGGACGCCGCCGACCCACCGCGGATTTTTGAGGTTTGGAGTGCGCCATGGCGCTGGTTGCCGGAGTCGACTCGTCGACGCAGAGTTGCAAGATTGTGGTGCGGGATGCCGAGACGGGCGCGCTGGTGCGCACCGGCAAGGCGAGTCATCCCGTGGGCACCGAGGTCGATCCGGCCGCCTGGTGGGATGCCCTGCTGGCCGCCGTCGAGAAGGCCGGCGGTCTCGACGACGTCGCCGCCGTGTCGGTGGCCGCGCAGCAGCACGGCATGGTCGTGCTCGATGAGGACGGCCGCGTCATCCGCCCGGCCCTGCTCTGGAACGACACCCGCAGCGCGCAGGCCGCCGCCGACCTGATCGATGAGGTCGGCGCCGCCGAATACGCCCGCCGCACCGGCCTCGTGCCGGTGGCCTCGTTCACCGTCACCAAACTGCGCTGGCTGCGGGATGCCGAACCGGCCAACGCCGCCAGGGTCGCCGCCGTCGCCCTCCCGCACGACTGGCTCAGCTGGCGGCTGCGCGGTTACGGCCCGGCCGGTGAGAGCGAGCTCGGCCCCGTGCTGACCGCGCTGACCACCGACCGGTCGGATGCCAGCGGCACCGGCTACTTCTCGGCCGCCCTCGATGACTACGACCGTGAGCTGCTCGTGCGCGGGCTCGGCCACGACGCCGTGCTCCCCCGGGTGCTCGGCCCTGGTGAGACCGCAGGCACCACGGTGGCCCTGCCCGGGGTTCCCGCCGGTCTCGTCGTGGGTGTGGGAGCCGGCGACAACGCCGGAGCCGCCCTGGGCCTGGGCGCTACGGCCGGCGACGTGATCGTGTCGATCGGCACCAGCGGCACGGTCTTCGCCGTTACCGCGGTGCCCAGCGAGGATGCCTCCGGCGCCGTCGCCGGGTTCGCCGACGCCAGCGGGCTGCACTTGCCGCTGATCGCCACGCTCAACGCCGCCCGCATCCTGGACTCCATTGCCGGCCTGCTCGGCGTCGACCACCACGAACTGGGCCGGCTCGCGCTGGAGGCCGAGCCCGGCGCGCAGGGCCTGGTCCTGCAGCCGTACTTCGAGGGCGAACGCACCCCCAACCTGCCCGACGCCACGGCCTCCCTGTTCGGGATGACCCTGACCTCGACCACCCGGCCGAACCTGGCCAGGGCTGCGATCGAGGGGCTGCTGTGCGGCCTCGCCGACGGGCTGGACGCCGTGCGCGCGCAGGGAGTCAGCGTCGAACGCATCCTGCTGATCGGCGGAGCGGCGCAGAACCCGGCCGTGCAGTTCATCGCCGCGCAGGTGTTCGATGCACCGGTGGCCGTGCCCACCCCCGGCGAGTACGTCGCCGACGGCGGTGCCGCCCAGGCGGCCTGGTCGCTCACGGGCACCCGCCCGGCCTGGTCGGTGGCGGTCGAGGCGCACCCCACCCCGGACTTCCGCCCGGTCATCCGCGCCCAGTACGCCGCGCACCGCGCCTAGCTCCGCACCCCGCTTTCGTCCGTTCGCTGTGTCGCGAAAGCGGGGAAACGGTCACTTCGCGCGACCCGAAGCAACCACATCACCGCTTTCGCGACCTACTTGGGGTCTCATTGGCCGAGGGCAGGGTGCGGTTGTTTCGCGAAAGCGGGGAAACGGTCAGCTCGCGCGAGCTGAAGCAACCACATCACCGCTTTCGCGAGGTGGGCCGAGTGCGCGGATGGCGGGGTACGGCTAGCTGGTGGGGATCCAGACGCGCATGCCCCCGGGCGCGCGGTTGCCCCACCGGTAGTACGGCACCGCGGTCACGGTGATGGCATCGCCGCCGGGAGAGCGGTCGCCAGAGGCCACCGGGTAGAGCTCCCCCGCGTCCGGCGCCCGCCGCGCCCCGGTGATTCGCACCAGCGGCACGCCCAGATCCGCGTCGACCGGGCCCAGCTCGGCGGCGGCGGCGGCATCCACGACGAAGTCCTCGAGCACCAGCGACCCGGGTAGGTCGGCCTGTTCGAGCGCGTAGACCAGCGGCCCGCGCGTCACCACGACGCAGCCGCGCACCGCATCCACCTGCGGATGTGCCCGCCGCAGCCGCACGGGCATGTCCAGCACCAGCTCGATCGAGCGGATGCCCGCCCCCGGCACCCGCAGGTAGCCGGCCGACACCGCCCCAGAAGCCGCCTCCCCGTTCACGGTCAGCCGCCAGGACTCCGCCCAGGCGGGCACCCGCAGCGCCACCTCGCCACCGGTGAACGGCGCGTCGAACTCGATCGCCACGACACCGTCGACCGGGTAACCCGTGCGGATCCGGGCCACGGTGGCCGCCCCGCCGACCCCGCCGAGGTCGATGGTGCCGGTTTCGTAGAGGTGCAGCTGCAGGGAGCCCGCAGCCGTCGTCGCCGCGTAGTGCTGCAGCGACGAGACCAGTCGGGCCAGGTTGGGCGGGCAGCAGGCGCAGTCGTACCAGCCCACCCGGCGGGCCGGAGCCTGCTCGTGTGCGCCGTCCCGGTGGGTGCGCACCTGCAGCGGGTTGGAGTAGAAGAACGCGGTGCCGTCGCTCGTGGTCGACCCGGCGACGGCGTTGTACATCGCGCGTTCGATCTCGTCGGCGAACCGGCCCTCGCCGGTGAGCAGCAGCATCCGCCAGTTGAACTGCACGCTGGAGATCGCGGCGCAGGTTTCGGAGTATGCCCGATCCGGCGGCAGCTCGAACGGGTCGCCGAAGGCCTCGTCGCGGTGCCGGGAGCCGAGCCCGCCGGTGACGTACATCTTGCTCCGGTGCACATCGGACCAGATGCGTTCGAGGGCGGCGAGCAGCTCCGGCTCCCCGTTCTCGGCATAGACGTCGGCCACGCCGGCGGCCAGGTACAGCTGGCGCACCGAGTGCCCGGTGGCGCCGGGCACCGTGCGCACGGGTTCGTGGTCCTGGAAGTACCCGTAGCCGAACCGGTCCTCGCCCACGCTCCGGTGGCCGCGGAGGTCGATGAAGCGCTGGGCCAGCTCAAGCCAGCGCCGCTGCCCGGTCACCCTGTACACCTCGACCAGGGCTGTCTCGATTTCCGGATGCCCGCAGACCGCGTCCACGCCGCCGGCGCCGAAGCGCTGCTCGACCAGGCCGGCGAACCGCAGCCCCACCTCGAGCAGGTCGGTGCGGGCACGGGTGCGCTGCCACGCCACCCCGGCCTGCAGCAGGTGCCCGAGGCAGTACAGCTCGTGGCCCCAACGAAGGTCGGCGAACTTCTCGTCGGGCTTGGCCACCTGGAAGAACGAGTCCAGGTAACCGTCGTCCTGCTGCGCCGCCTGCAGCAGCGCCACGGTGTCATCGACGAAGGAGACGAACACCTCGGCGCCGCCACCGGCCCGCCCGGCCTCCCAGCCGATGGCCTCGAGCACCTTATAGACGTCGGAGTCGGCGAAGACGAAGCCGCGGAAGACCCCGCTCTCCAAGCCGGCCGCGATCCGCAGGTTGGCCAGCGCCCCCGACTCCTCGAGCTGCCGCACGCAGTGCGCCAGGGTGGCGTCCCGGTTCACCCGCTGCCAGCTGGCGAGCTGCCCGGTTCCAGTGAGGCTCACCGCGTCGAGGGGCAGCGGACGGAGGACGCTGTGTGCCCTGGCGAGGGGGCTGACGGGTCCGGTGATGGGCATGAGGACTCCTGTGGCTAGTTCGGAAGAAATGGGCGGCTATTCCCAGGCCACGACCGGCCAGCCGTCGTCCCAGCGCAGCGGGATGAGGCCGAGTTGAAAGGCGCCGTCCAGGCTGGCGTCGTAGTAGTGGAACGCGAGGGTGCCGCCGGACACCGACTGGCCACCGGGGCCGACCCGGTCCCCGTCGCCGGAGAGCACCGGGGTGCCGCCGTCAGCCAGCAGCGCGGCGCCGTTGGCGTCCAAGTACGGTCCGTCCACGGTCTCGGACCGTCCGACGGCGATGTTGTAACTGCTGTCCACGCCGCGGCAGCAGAAATCCCGCGAGAAGAACAGGTAGTAGAAGCCGTCGTGCGCGAGCAGGAACGGCGCCTCGAGAGCGTTCACGGCCAAGTTGCGGTCCGCGATCAGCACCGGGTCGGCGTCGTCGGCGCGCAGCCCGCTCGGCCAGTCGAGTTCGACGAGGTGCAGCCCGGACGAGAACGAGCCGAAGCTCAGCCAGGGCGTGCCCTCGGCATCCTCGACCACCCCGGCGTCGATCGCGTTGTAGTCGGTGCCCACGGAGGTGATCACCTCGCCCCGGTCCACCCAGGCGTAGTCGGCCGCATCCGGATCGAGGGTGCTGTTGGTCGCCAGCGCGATCACCGAGGTGTTCGTGCCGAATAGCGACGCCGAGTAGTAGAGGTACCAGGTGCCGTCGTGCTGGTAGAGCTCCGGCGCCCACAGGTTGTCCACCCCGGGCACCGCCTCCACCAGCCAGTCCGGCTTCTCCTGCCAGACCTCGCCGACGTATTCCCAATCCAGCCCGTCCATGGACCGGCGGATCTGGATGTTGCCGTCCGCGACCTGCCCGTTGCCGGTCGAGTACACGTACGACGCGTCCCCCTCGACCCCGGCCACGTAGGCGGGGTCGTGAGTGGCGATGTCACCGCTGAGCTCGCGGGCGCCCTGCTCGGCCGAGCATCCGCTCAGCACGAACAGGACGACCGCGGCCAGGGTCAGGACGAACAGGCCCGCGGGCGTGCCCGCCTGACCCGCTCGTCCTAACCGAGCGCGATCGCCGACCATGAGACGGGCGGCAACGTCACGGTGAGCGTGCCGTCGGCGAGGACCGAACCGGTGAGGTCCTTCAGGCCCACCCGGTTCTGGTCGGCCAGCGTGTTCTTCGCGTACGGGTCGGCGTCGTTCAGGGTGACGGCTTCCGTGATGGCGGATGCGCCGAGCCCGGACACGTCGATGGCCACCTCGATCGACTCGGTCTGGCTGCGGTTCACCAGGAACACCGCGCTCGTGCCGGTCTCGGCGTCAGCGGTCACGACCGAGTCCACCAGCGGTGCGGCGCCGTACACCGCGGTGTCGTAGGTGTCGACGGTGATGCGGGGCGTGAGCACCTCGCCGCGGGCGAGCCTGGAGGTCACCGAGAAGGGGAAGAATGTGCTCTGGCGCCAGGAGTCTCCGCCTGGTTCGGTCATGATCGGGGCGATCACGTTCACCAGCTGTGCCAGAGAGGCCGAGCCGACCCTGTCGTGGTTCTGCAGCAGGGTGATCAGCAGGTTGCCGAGCACGACGGCATCCGCCACCGAGTAGACGTCCTCGAGCTGACGCGGCGCGAAACGCCACTCGTCGTTGACCTCCTCGGAGGCCTGGTGCTCGTCGAGGTACCAGATGTTCCACTCGTCGAAGGAGAGCTGGATGGTCTTCTTGCTGCGCAGCTTGTGCTTGACGTGGTCGGCGGTGGCCACGACGGTGTCGATGAAGTACTTCATCTCCAGCGACGACGCCAGGTAGGAGGCCAGGTCGCCGTTGCGTTCCTGGTAGTAGGCGTGGCAGGAGATGTAGTCGACCGACTCGTAGCTGTGCTCGAGCACGACCCGCTCCCACTCGCCGAAGGTGGGCATCGCCGAGCCGGAGGATCCGCAGACCACGAGCTCCAGCGACGGGTCGGCGGTCTTCATTGCCGAGGCGGTGCGGGCCGCGATCTTGCCGTAGTCGTCGGAGGACATGTGGCCGACCTGCCAGGGGCCGTCCATCTCGTTGCCGAGGCACCACATGCGGATGTCGTACGGTTCGGTCTTGCCGTTGGCGACGCGCTCGTCGGCCAGGGCGGTGCCGGCCTCACCGTTGGCGTATTCGAGCAGGTCGAGCGCCGACTCGATGCCGCGGGTACCGAGGTTCACGGCCATCATCAGTTCGGAGCCGGTCAGTTCGCACCAGCGGCCGAACTCTTCCAGGCCCACCTGGTTGCTTTCCAGCGAGTGCCAGGCCAGGTCGCGGCGCACCGGGCGCCGGTCGCGGGGTCCGACGCCGTCTTCCCACTTGTAGCCGGAGACGAAGTTTCCGCCGGGGTAGCGAATGGTGGTGGAGCCCAGCTCCTTGACCAGGTCGACCACGTCGAGGCGGAAGCCGTCCTCGTTGGCGGTGGGGTGGTCGGGCTCGTAGATCCCGTCATAGACGCAGCGACCGAGGTGCTCCACGAAGGAGCCGAAGATGCGCCGGTTGATGGTGGCGACCACATTGGTGCGGTCGATACTGATTCGTGCGGTGGTCATGGAGATCGTGTCCTATCTGTGCAGCGTTGACGAGGTGGGGCGAAGTCGAGTGAAACGAGAAAAGGCGGTGGGGTGGGCTGTTCAGGCCGGCGACGCACGCCGGCTGGGCGCGAGTGACAGTGCGCCGTCTTCGTTGCGCACCGCGCCGTGCGCGGGGTGCGCCGCGTCGAGGGCGGCGAGCCGGTGGTCGATGAGCCAGCCCGCCACGAACAGCGGCGCCGAGGCGCCGATCAGCGGCACCAGCACGCCGAACTGGAACAGGGCCAGCGTGAGCGCGCCCAGCGCCAGGATCAGCGACAGGCTCAGCAGCGGGGACACGAACGGCAGCACAAACGCGTACCGCCAGATCGAGCGGGCCGAGTCGCGGTAGCGGGTGCAGATGATGATCGCGGAGAACGCCGCCAGCAGGGTGCCGACCGAGACCACGACCAGCAGCACGAGCAGCACTGCGCTGACCGGGCTGCCCGCCACCGCAGTGGTCTGGAAAGCCACCAGGTCGAGGAACACCAGTACCGTGGCGAGCTGGAACGGGATCGCGACGACCGCGAGGTGCCAGAACTGGGCGCGGTAGGCGGTGATGAAGTCCCGCACCAGCCTGTCGCTGGGCTGGCCGGCGCGCAGCCGGCCGAGCAGGATCGCCGCGGCCGTGGCCGCCGGGAACACGCCCAGCACGATCAGCCCGGCGAGAGTGCCCGCGAGGAAGAGCAGGTTGATCACCACGAGCGCGATCGCGAACCGCAGCCAGTGCATCACCTTCCCGGCCCAGCCGATGGCGTAGTCGTCCATCTCAGGCGCCACTCGTGCCGAACCAGGCCACCCCGTCGGCGGTGAGACCGCTGAAGGAGAGGGCGGGCCGGGCGTTCGCCCAGTCCCAGCTGGTGAAGACCACGGCGTCGAGTTCGGTGCCGGATGCGCCCCCGACCACCAGCCGCACGCGTTCGGTGCGCCCGTCGAAGAGCCGCTCAGGCGCATCCGTGGGAACCAGAACCGTGGGCGCCACTGCGACGGTGACCGGGTCGGCATTCACCAGCGCGGTCGACTCCGGAACCAGACGCACCGCGCGCCACGGGCCGGCCAGGCTCACCGGCGCGGCCAGGCGCTCCGCATCGGCGCCGGCGAACGGCTGCGGCGAGACGACGGGCCACCCCGCTTCGGTGAAGAAGGTGCGCCGCAGTTGCACAACGTGCTGGCTGGGGTCGTCGGCGAAGCGCACGTGGTGCACCATGAAGTACTCGTCGGCGCGGCAGGCTGACGCTGTTGCATCGGCGGCAGGGCTCGTGCCGGGCAGGCCCGGCTCGGTCAGGATCGAGTTGTGCCCGGGGGCGAGCCAGCCGGTGTCGTCGCCGAACCGGTGGCTGCCGAGCACCTTGGTGCCGATCAGGGCCGGATCGGTGTCGAGGTCGGTCATCGAGTGGCCGAGCAGGTCGGTGTACGGGCCGGTGATCTCCTCGGCCACGGCCACCCGTACGTTGTAGCTGTCGAAGAGCGAGTCGTAGGAGGAGAACAGCACGTAGCGGTCCTCCTCTCGGCGGTAGACGATGAAGGCGCCTTCGATCGCCCGGTCCACCGACACCGGCCGGCGGGCGATGACGGTGCCCAGGTCGCCCGGCGTCTGTGGTCGGCCGGTCGCCGGGTTCAGCGGCAGCGTGTAGATGCCGGAGAAGAACGACCCGTAGGTCAGCCACGGGGTGCCGGACCTGTCGACGGTGACGGCCGCGTCGATCGCGTTCTGGCTGTCGGTTCCGGCGCGGGTGGCCACGACGATGCCGCGGTCCTCCCACGGTCCGGCCAGCCGGCTCGCCACGGCCAGGCCGATGGCGGACGTGCTCGAACCGAAGGTGGAGGCCGAGTAGTACATGTGCCACTTCACATCGGATGCGGCGGCGGTCGAGGCGCCGCCCGTCGGCCAGCGCACGACCTCCGGAGCCCAGAGCCCGGGCGCCTGGCTCCACTCGAAAGCGGGCCCGGGCACGCCGTCCAGGGCGGTGCCCACGAAGGACCAGTGCACGAGGTCGGGCGACCGGCGCACGTGCACGCCGGCCGCCACCGCATCGGCGCCGGCGGCGGCATCCGTGGAGAACATGTACCAGGTGCCGTCGGTGTCGCGCACGACGGTGGGGTCGTGGGCGTTGCGGGTGCCCCAGTCGGCCGGGTCGCCGGCGGGCGCCGGGGTCAGGCTGCGCAGCGCCTGGCCGGGTCGCGCTTGGCCGGGCAGGGTCTGGTCGAGAACCGACATGATCAGCCCTTCCCGCCGGTGAGGGCGACGGATTCGATGATCTGGCGCTGGAAGATGATGAACACGATCAGCACGGGCAGCAGGGCGATGAAGGACGCCGCCATGATCAGCGGGTAGTCGGTCTGGCTGGCGTACTGGGCGTTGAAGCTCGCGATCACCAGCTGCAGGGTCTGCTTCTCCGGCGTGTTCAGGTAGATGATCGGGGCCAGGTAGTCGTTCCAGACGGCCATGAACCAGAGGATGAACTGCGCCGCCATGGCGGGCCGGATGGCCGGGAAGATCAGCTTGAAGAAGATCTGCAGGTAGGAAGCGCCGTCGAGCTTGGCGGCCTCGATGATCGAGTCCGGCACGTTCTCGAGGTACTGCTTGAGGAAGAAGATCATGATGATGTTGCCGAACAGGCCGGGCACGATCAACGGCAGCAGGGTGTCGACCCAACCGATCTCGGCGAAGACCATGAACTGCGGAATCATGATGGTCGGGAACGGGATCATCAGGCCGGCCAGCAGCATCAGGAATGCGGCGTTCTTGAACGGCATCCGCATCTTCGCGAAAGCGAACGCGGCGATCGAGGAGGTGACCGATCCGACCACGGTGACGGTGCCCGCCACGATCAGGCTGTTCCGGATGCCGCTGAGCAGCGGACCGGCCGACCAGACCCGCAGGTAGTTCTCCCACACCATCGGGTCGGGGATCCACTGCGGCGGCAGCGAGAAGATCGCTTCCTGGGTCTTGATGGAGGTGGAGAACGTCCAGAGCAACGGGCCGATCATGACCACAGCGCCGATGGACAGGATGATCGTGACGATCACATTGCCGATCGAATAGCTGGTGGTGCGCGAGACGCCGCGCTTGCGGTTCGGCGCCGGGAGACGGCGGCCACCTGAGGTCGGTGGGAGTGCCCCGTCGGGGGCCAGGAGGGGAGCTGCGCTCGGAATGGAGCCGGGCAGGGAGGTTGATGTAGTCACGGTGGCGGCCTCAGTCGATCGAGAACTGGTTGCGGCGGTTGAGCCTGAATTGGATGACGGTGATCACGAAGATGATCAGACCGAGCACGATCGACATCGATGACGCGTAGCCCATGTGCAGGTTGTTGAAGGCCTGCCGCCAGATGTACCAGACGATGGTCGCCGAGCTGAATTCCGGACCGCCCGTCGGGGTCATGATGTTGACCTCGATGAAGATCTGCGAGCCGCCGATGATGCTCGTCACCACGAGGAAGAAGGTGACCGGTCGAACCATCGGGAGGGTGATGTGGCGGAACTGAGCCCAGGTGCCGGCGCCGTCGAGCGCTGCGGCCTCGTAGAGGTAGCGCGGCACCGATTGCAGGGCAGCCAGGTAGAGCAGCATCGAGTAGCCGAGCCCCTTCCAGGTGGCCATGATGATCAGTGCCGGCTTGACGGTGTCCTTGTTCGCCAGCCAGTTGGGTCCCTGAATGCCGAACAGGTCCAGAACCTGGTTGACCAGGCCGAAGTCGCCGTTGTAGGCCCACTGCCAGAGGATGGCGATTGCGGCGATCGAAGAGATCACCGGCACGTAGTAGACGGTGCGGAAGAACGTGGTGCCGCGCATCTTACGGTTGAGCCCGAGGGCCAACGCCATCGAGAGCACCAGGCCGATCGGGATACCGATCATCATGAAGAAGGTGTTCCACATGGCCTTGGCGAAATACGGGTCGTTCCACATCTTGATGTAGTTGTCGATCCCGTTGAACTTCGGAGCGGCCAGCCCATTCCAGGCCGTGAAGGAGGCGTAGACGGAGAACAGCAGCGGGTAGAGCGTGAAAAGCAGGAAGCCGATCAGGGGGATCGCGATGAACGCGAGGGCAACCTGGTGCTCGCGCCTGTGCAGTCGAGAGCGGCGCGGCTTGGTGCGAAGAGCTGTGGTGGACATCAGTGATCTTCCTTGACGTGATTCCATGAGCGGGGGGCCGGCCGGGGCCGGGGGCGGATGCCGCGGCCACGCGTAGAGAGCGCGGCCGCGGCATCCGGGCGGTGTTAGCCGATACCGGCCTGGGCGTTGGCGTCGTCCAGGAAGGCCTGCATCTTGGGCTGCGCCTCCTTGAGGTAGTCGGCGGCGGTCTGCTTGCCGTCGAGGACCGGCTGGATGTTGGTGAACAGCTCGTCGTACCACTCGGCGTTGTAGGTGTTGTTCGCCGGCAGCGCACGACCGTAGTCGTTGACGATGTCGAGGAATTCCTGCTTGTTGGCCGGCTTGGTGGTCGAGTCGGCCACCCAGGTGTCGGCCATGTCCTTGAGGTTCGGGATCTGCACCCCGGCGTCGACCAAGGTCTGCTGCGCCGTGACGTCGGCAGAGAGGTACTCGACAAGCTTGGCGGACAGCTCAGGGTCCTCGGTGGTGCTGCCGACGGCGATGCCGAGCGAGCCGACCCAGGTGGCGGACTCACCGGTCTTCCCGGCCGGGTAGGGAATCAGGTCCCAGTCGAAGTCGAGCTCGGCGTACGTGGAGACGTCCCACGGGCCCACCGGGAAGAACGCGATCTGGCCACTCATCCAACGCTGGTAGGTGTCAAGGGTCTGCGCCTGCGCGGTGGAGGGGGTGACGCCCTCCACGTTGGACAGGTCCGCGAACCACTGCAGCGCCTCGGCGAACTCGGGCGTGTCAACGGTGACCTTGGTGCGGTCCTCGTTGAGGAAGTCGGCGCCGTTCGACCATGCGAACGACTGCAGGCTCCACTGCACGTTGAGGCCGGTGCCCCACTGGTCCAGCTCGCCGTCACCGTTGAGGTCCTTGGTGAGCTGCTTGGAGATGTTGACGAACTCCTCGAGCGTCAGGGGAACGTCCACGTCGGGCAGCGGAATACCGGCGGCCTCGAACATGGTCTTGTTGTACCCGAACGAGAACGGTCCGACGTCCTTCGGCAGAGCGTAGATGGCGCCTTCGCCGACCAGGCTGCCGTCGAAGCGGTAGCTGTCGACGCCGTATTCCCAGATGTTGTCGAGGTCGAGGGTGTCCGACCCTTCGACGTACTCGGTGATGTCGAGGACGACACCGTTGTTCACGTAGGCCTGGATGTCGCCCTGCGCGATGTAGAACACGTCCGGGATCTGCTTGCCGGCGATGGCCGCCTTGAGCTTGGTGGCGTAGTCGTCTGCGGTGGTCGAGATGATCTTGACCTTGACGTCGTTGGCTTCTTCGAAGGCCTTGATGGCCGTCGTGTATGCGGCCTTCTCGTCTTCGCCGCCGCGGAACATGAATGTGAGCTGCTTCTCACCGGTGTCTGCTGCTCCTGCCGAGCATCCGCTGAGCAGAAGGCCGGTCGTAGCGATCATTGCTACGGAGGCGGCGATAAAACGTGACCTCTTCATCACGTAGTTCCTTCCCGATTGGCTGTGCTGTGAGTGGTGGATGCCACGGCCCGTCGGGTCGGACATCCGCGTCCTGAGTGTTTTACAACGTTGTAACAGTATGACAGGCTCGGTGCATACGCAACGAATCCCGGTAAAAAATTCCAACGTTGCAATAAATGTTATCGTCCCGTTACCGGCCGTGGCCGGGGCGGCCCACCGAACCGGAGCCTCCCGATGTCCCTCGAATTCCCCGCTGACCTGGCCATGCACGACACCGTCGCCCCACTCGCCGACCGGCCTCCGATGGGCTGGAACTCCTGGGATTGTTACGGCACCACCGTCACCGAGGCCGAGGTGCTGGCCAACGCCGAGTTCATGGCCGAACACCTTCTGCGCTTCGGCTGGGACACCATCGTGGTCGACATCGCCTGGTACGACCCCGCCGCCCGCGCGGGCGGTTACAACGAGAAGCCCGGCATCGAGATGGATGCCTGGGGCCGCCAGCTGCCCGCCACCAACCGGTTCCCGTCGGCGGCCGCCGGCGCCGGCTTCGCCCCGCTCGCCGCCCGGGTGCACGCGCTCGGCCTGCGTTTCGGGCTGCACATCATGCGCGGGATCCCGCGCGCCGCGGTGGAGCGGGCCCTGCCCGTCTTCGAGCGTGCCGGGGTGACCGCCGCCGACATCGCCGACCCGGCCTCGGCCTGCACCTGGAACCCGGACAACGTGGGCCTGAACCACGACCACCCCGGCGCGCAGGCCTACTACGACGCCCAGGTGGCCCAGTTCGCGACCTGGGGCGTGGACTTCATCAAGGCCGACGACATGCTCGCGCCGTACCACTCCCGCGAAATTGCGGCCTACGCCCTGGCCATCGCCCGCTCCGGACGCCCGATCACCCTCAGCCTCTCCCCCGGCACCGATCTCTCCCAGGCCCACCGCGAGCACCTGGCCGCAAACGCCGAGCTCTGGCGGGTGTCCGACGATCTCTGGGACCGCTGGGAGGACATCCTCGACCAGTTCGGCCGGCTCGCGCGCTGGGCACCGCACCAGCGCCCCGGAGCCTGGGCCGACGCCGACATGCTGCCGTTGGGGCGCATCGGCATCCGGGCCGAACGCGGCGACGACCGGATGAGCCGGCTCACGCCGGACGAACAGCGCACCATGCTCACGCTGTGGTGCCTGGCCCGGTCCCCGTTGATGTTCGGCGGCGACCTGCCGTCCACCCCATCCCAGACCCTGGCCCTGCTCACCAACCCGGCGGTGCTGCGCATGCACCGCGACTCGCACGGCCAGCGGGAGCTCTGGCGGGAGGGTGACACCATCGTGTGGAGTTCGGTTGCCGGGGCCGAAGTCGAGGAGCCGGCGGCGATTTACGTGGCCGTGTTCAACACCGCGGACGCCGCCAGGGACATCCATCTGCCGTTGTCGGCGCTGGGCGCACCGGCCGGGGCGGCCACGGCCACCGACCTGTGGCACGGCGATCAGGTCGCGGTGACGAACGGCGGCACCACCCTGCGGGTGCCGGCACACGGCTGCCGTCTTGTGCAATTCGACACCGCCCTCGAGCACCAGTCCAGTCAGCCTGCCGTCGACTCCCGGTCGATCACGGTGTAGTCGGCCAGGTAGACCTCGGGCACCCGCGGGGTCACGCCCTCCTCGATGCGCTGCACGAGCAGGCGCACCGCGGTGTCGGCGATCTCGTCGCGGCCGGGGTCGATGGTCGACAGGGTCGGCAGGGAGTACTTGGTCTCGTCGAGGGCGTCGAAGCCGATGAACATCACGTCTTCCGGTACCCGCAGCCC
The DNA here is from genome assembly GCF_004402305.1 of Cryobacterium sp. TMB3-10. Taxonomy (NCBI): domain Bacteria; kingdom Bacillati; phylum Actinomycetota; class Actinomycetes; order Micrococcales; family Microbacteriaceae; genus Cryobacterium; species Cryobacterium sp. TMB3-10. Next base: position 339,417 of record NZ_SOGH01000031.1, read on the forward strand.
GGCCACCTGAGCCACCCGCATGGCGCCGAGCGCCAGGGTGTCGTTGAGCCCGAACACCGCGTCGAAACTGACGCCGGTGTCGATCAGGGCGCGCATCGCCTCGGCGCCGTCCGCCCGGTGCCACCGGCCCACATTGCAGATCAGCGCCGGGTCGAACGGGATGCCGGCCTCGGCGAGGGCCTCGCGGTAACCCTGCACACGCAGCACGGCGGAGCCCACCACCTCGCCCTCGTGCGCGCCGATGATGGCGATCCGGCGCCGGCCCCGGCTGATCAGGTGCAGGGTCGCCGCCTTCGAGGCTTCCACGTTGTGCATGGTGACGTGGTCAACGGGTCCGCCGAAGACCCGCTCACCGAGCAGCACCATCGGGTAGCCCACGTTGAGCATTGCGGCATCGTCGGTGCTCAGGCCCAGCGGGCTGAAGATCAGGCCGTCGGTCAGCTGTAGCCGCGGGCTCGAGAGCATGGCGATCTCGCGGCCGCGGTCACCGCCACCGGTCTGCTCGAGCAGCACCACCAGGTGACGGCGCTCGGCGGCCTGGATGATCGCATCCGCCAGCTCGGCGAAGTAGCTGAGGCTGAGCTCGGGCAGGGCCAGGCCGATCACACCGGTGCGGCCGGAGCGCAGGCTGCGTGCCGAGATGTTGGGCTTGTAGCCGAGCTCGTCGATGGCCGCGCGCACCCTCTCCCGGGTTGCGGGCCGGATGTGCTGAAAGTCGTGGACCACATTGGAGACGGTCTTGATCGACACCCCGGCGAGCGCCGCCACATCGCGCAGTGTTGCTGCCAATTTCGCTCCCTGTCGGTCAGTGCCGCGAACAGTCCGTGCGCGCGGTCGCGACTCCGGGCGGCCACACGCCGTCCTCGGCGCGTCGGTCTGCTCACGTCCGAACTTACCGCCTTCATTACAACGTTGCAGCCGCCTGGCGGCTCTGGCGCGGTCCATTCCCGGCGGGGCCTCGCCCCGCTTCCGGCGCCGCGGGCCTCGCGGTACTCACAAGTCCCGGCGGCACACGTCAGTCCCGGCGGCACACCTTAGAACCCGTGCCGCCGCGAAGGACACCTGCCTGCGGGAAGAAAGTGGTCCACGAGACGTGGAGGGCACTCGCCTGCGCCAGGAACACCATCCCGGTACCGTCGCCGCCGACGACGCCCGCATCGGTGACAAGCGGGCCGCCACCCACCCGGTCCGCCCCGGATCGGCGTGAGTAGGCTGGATGGGTGAATGCCTACGCCTCCGCACCCGTCGACCCCGAATCCACCGCAAACCTCGCCGAACGCGGCCTGAGACTGGCGGTGCTCGACGCCGACGACGAGGCGGGCCTCAAGCGTTGGCTGCTGGCGGATGCCCGCGGCTTCCACGAGGTAACGCCCACCGAGGGCACCCTCGAGGTGCAGGTCGAGGACATCGCCACCGACAGGGTCACCGGCGTCTGGGACGCCTCGCAGGCCGACCCGGAGACCCCGGTCGCCACGATACGGTCCTGGGAGATGGGCCTGACCGTGCCCGGCGGCACCGCCCTGGGCACCTGGGCGATCAGCTCGGTCACCGTCTCCCCCACCCACCGCCGCCAGGGCATTGCCAGGGCCATGCTCACGTCGGAGCTCCGCACCGCCCAGCGGCTTGGCCTGCCGATCGCCATGCTCACGGTCTCCGAAGCCACCATCTACGGCCGGTACGGTTTCGGACCGTCGGCTCGGCAGTCCTCGTACGTCGTCGACACCCAGCGGGCCCGCTGGACCGGCCCCACCCCGGCCGGCCGCGTTCAGTTCGTCAGCCCGGAATCGCTGCTCGCCGACGGCCCCGAAGTCTTCGAACGCACCCGCGATCGCTCCCCCGGCGAGGTCGACCGTCGCGAGATCTGGTGGAAGCGCACCCTTGGCCTGCTGCCGAACGAACCCGACGCGCACAAGCGCGGCATCCGCGCGGTGCGCTACGACGATGCCGACGGCGCCATCGCCGGATTCGCGCTCTACGAGATCGCGCTGCAGAACGTCAGCCACCCCGGCCAGCTCAAGCTTGTCGACCTCGTCGCGGCCACCGACGACGCCTATGCCGCGCTCTGGCGGTTCGTGATCGAGATGGACATGGTCAACGAGATCAACGCGGGCCTCCGCAGCGTCTCCGAGCCGGTGGCCTGGCAGGTCTCCGACCACCGCGCCGTGCGCAAGACCAGCGAACGCGACCACCTCTGGCTGCGCATCCTCGACGTTCCGGTGGCGCTCGGCGCCCGCAGCTACGCGGCGCCGGGCGACTACCTGCTCGACGTCACCGACGACCTCGGCTTCGCCGAGGGCCGGTTTCTGCTCACCGTGGCCGCCGACGGGTCGGGGCAGGCGCATCCGCTCACCGGTACGGCCCCGGCCGGCGCCGTCGAGGTGGCCCTCTCGGCAGCGGACCTGGCGTCGCTGTACCTCGGCGGCACGAGCGCGGTCGACCTCGCCCGCGCCGGCCGGATCACCGAGAAGTCCCCGGATGCCGCCATCCGGCTGCACACGGCGCTGCACTCCGCCTACGCCCCGCACCTGAGCACCTGGTTCTAGCCGCTCGCTCCCGGCGCACCCCGATCTGGTCTTAGGCTGATCTGGGTGCCCGGCTCGGGCTGCCCTCCCAGCTAGCTCACAGCACCCGGCAACCGGCCTCATAGGCCGGGTCGATATCGTCGGGGTGAGAACCAGTCCCGACGAAACGGCACAGATAGCCCATGAACTCAAAAACCCCCGGCCAGGCGCTCCCCCCGAAGAAGGATCGCCGTGAGGTCGCGCGCGAGACCGCCCGCATCCAGCGGGAGGAGCAGAAGAAGCGCGAGACGCGCAATCGCTGGTTCCTCCGCGGCGGCATCGGCCTGGCCCTGGTGGCCGTGGCCGTCATCGTCGCCGTCCTGATCGTGGGCAGCGTCAAGCCGCCCTCGCCCGGGCCGCTCAACATGGCCAGCGACGGCATCCTGATGCAGGGTGACGGCACCACCATCAGCGCCGTGACGACCGCGGCGACCGCGGCCGACGCCGAGCCAGTACCCACCGATGTGAGCGAGCTCACCAGCACCGTGAACATCGCGGTGTACCTGGACTACCTGTGCCCGTACTGCGGCCAGTTCGAGACCACGAACGGCGCCCAGCTCACCAGTTGGCTCACCGCGGGCAACATCACCCTCGAGACGCACCCGATCTCGATCCTCGACCAGTCCTCGAGCGGCAGCAAGTACTCCACCAGGTCGGCCAACGCCGCCGCCTGCGTGGCCAACTACCAGCCGGACAGCTTCCTCGACGTGAACAGCGCCCTGTTCGCGAACCAGCCCACCGAGGGCACGACCGGCCTCAGCAATGCTGAGCTCGTCAGCCTGGTGGAGGAGGCCGGCGTCACCGACGAATCCGTGGCCACCTGCATCACCGACCAGGAGTTCGCCGGCTGGGTGGGCGACGCCACCGACCGCGCTCTGGACAACCCGCTGCCCAACACCGACATCGGCGCGCTCGCCGGCACCCCGACGGTCCTCGTGCAGGGCGTCAAGTATGAGGGCGACCTCGGCGACGCGGCAGCCTTCGAGGCGTTCGTGTTGGAGCAGGCCACCGCGACGACCGACACCAGCGGCACCGACTCGGGCACCGACACGGGCGAGTAGCCACTGCCCGCGCGGACTCCCGCGACGGCATCCAGCTCGGCTACTGTGGCCGGTGCGGACAAGTGCACCCGGCACACCGGGCGCAGAAGTCCGCACCGGCCACAGTTGTTCTCCGCGCACGAGAGCGGATGCGAACGGATGCGAGCGGGTGACCGCGCTGTTGGACCCGAAGGAGACGGCATGTTGCACGAAGTCCCGGCCGACCGGCACCCGGCCAGGCCGCGCGTCTACGGCGCCACCGTCGATGCGAACACCCGGTGCGTGCATTACGCCGGGCCCACCGACATCGTCGCGATCAGGTTCCGCTGCTGCAACAGGTTCTACCCGTGCTTCCAGTGTCACGCCGACGCCGAATCGCACCCGGCAGCGCAGTGGGCGCCGGCGGAGTGGGCCGAGCGGGCGATTCTCTGCGGGGCGTGCGGGCAGACCCTCACGATCGAGGTCTACAGGTCCGTGTCCGCCTGCCCGGCGTGCGGGTCGCCCTTCAATGACGGATGTCGTCTGCACGCCCACCTGTACTTCCAGGTGACGCCGCCGACGCCCTGACTCCCGGCCCGGGCGACCGGCGCCGTATGGAGCCCCGGGGTCGGCTACATCGGCCCCGCGTGCTCGGTCAGCCAGGAGTACGGGTCGATGGCGGTGACGCCGTTGAGGTGCAGCTCCAGGTGCAGGTGCGGTCCGGTGCTCTGGCCCGTGCTGCCGACGTTGCCGATCACCTGACCGGCCGTGACGGACTGGCCCACACTCACGGCGGCGGAGCCGGCGAGCATGTGCCCGTAAGTGCTGGTGACGTTCTGACCGTTCACGACGTGATCGATCATGACGTGCACGCCCAGGCCGCCGTTGTCGTACGCGGTCACCGAGCTCACGACGCCGTCGGCGACGGAACCGATCGGGGTTCCCTGGCCGGGGTTCATGTCGAGGCCGTCGTGGAAGGTCGAGCATCCCGCGCAGGGCGCCGAGCGGGGGCCGTACCCGTCGGAGATGCGGATGGAGCCGGGGAACGGCCAGCGCACGCTCGCCCCGGCGGGGGCGGCGGCAACGGCGGTGGGCGCGGCCGCGGCGGCGGGGGCGACGACCACGGGTGGTGGTGGCGGCGCGACCTCCTTGGCCGTGTAGGTATCCACCTGCACGGGGACGGGCGCTGCGGCGGTCACGCTGATGCTCTGTGCCGGTGCGGCCTCGGCCTGGGCTACCCTGGCGGCGGACGCCTGAGCCGCGCTGGCCGGAGCACCGTCGGCATCCACGTAAGCGGCCTGCGCGGGCAGCGCACCGGCCGTGGTGAGCAGCGCCACAAAGGTCATGGCGGTGACGGCGGTTACCTGTCGGCGGCGGGATGGCGGCTTGATGAATCCGCTGCGCCTACGCATGAAACTCCCCGGCCGAAACGTGGGCAAGGATGTGCACGGTGCAAATGGACATGGCAAAAGCTTTCTGGTCGATGCGGGATCAGGATGCGGATCCACCAGGCCTCGAAAGGGTCACTCACCGGCAGCGGCCCGCGTCAGGTGACAGGGCAGGCCGGATAGGGCGTGGAGCGGGCGGGAACCGTGAAGGTGGCACCGCCGAATGGGAATCCAGCACACGGCGACGACGTCGGCCCCGCGCGCAGGTAAATGACGTTACGTCACGTTTCTGGGTAAACCGTGTGCGTGCATGCGTACGCACACATCGGCGGGGGTGTCGCTAGGGTCGTCTGGCGCGGAGGGCCAGGCCGCCGATCGGCAGGATGACCAGGCCGGCCGCGCACAGCAAGGCGATCCACTCACCGGTGGCCAGGCTTACCCAGAGGCCGAGGCCGAGAACCGCGACGCTCCACAGCCAGCCGAACAGAGCGCTGCGGCGCACGGCGTGATCGGGTGCGATTGTCATGCCTTCACTCTACAAAGCGCGGCTGGGTGGTTCCAGTGGACCCGAGGGCTCAGACGGTGACGACCGACTGGGCCAGGGCGTCGAGAGCGCCGGGCACCAGTCGGTAGTACGCCCAGGTGCCGCGCTTGTCCCGGGAGAGAATACCGGCATCCACCAGCACTTTGAGATGGTGGGACACCGTGGGCTGACTGAGGCCGAGGGGTTCGGTGAGGTCGCAGACGCAGGCTTCGGCGTCGTCGTGGGCGGCGACCATCGAGATCAGCCGAAGCCGGGCCGGATCGGCGATGGCCTTGAGGGTCTTCGCAAGCTTTTCCGCGCCGTCCGCGGCGAGCGCTTGGCGGGCGGGCGGCGCGCAGCACTCGACCGCCGCGGGGGCCTGCAGAAGTTCGACGTTCACCATCCCCCCATTCTGACACGCGAATTGACATCCATCGATGCTGTCGCCACACTCAATATCGACGTTCATCTATTTCCCAGCCGCGACCGATGGAGCACCATGACATCCGCCGACCAGCCCGCCCCTGCCGCCGCGCAGCTCGGCACCACCGATCGGCTGCTGCCGGTCTGGATTCTCCTCGCGATGGGGCTCGGGCTACTGCTCGCCGTCTTCGCGCCCGGCGTCGGCGACCTGCTGCACGCGTTCTCGATCGGCTCGGTGAGCGTGCCGATCGCGGTGGGCCTGTTGGTGATGATGTATCCGGTGCTCGCCAAGGTGCGGTACGCGGATGCCCGCGCCGTCGCCGGCGACCGGCGCCTGCTGGTGTCCTCGCTGGTGCTGAACTGGCTCGTGGGCCCGGCGCTGATGTTCGCGCTCGCCTGGGTCTTCCTGCCCGACCTGCCCGAATACCGCACCGGGCTCATCATCGTGGGTCTGGCCAGGTGCATCGCCATGGTGCTCATCTGGAACGACCTGGCCTGCGGCGACCGGGAGGCCGCGGCGTTCCTCGTGGCGATCAACTCGGTGTTCCAGGTCATCGCGTTCGCCGCCCTCGGCTGGTTCTACCTGCAGGTGCTGCCGGCCTGGCTCGGCCTGGCCACGACCAGCGCCGAGTTCTCCATCTGGGCGATCACCGCGAGCGTGTTGGTGTTCCTCGGAATTCCGTTGCTGGCCGGCTACCTCTCCCGTCGCATCGGCGAGGCCGCCCGTGGCCGCGCCTGGTACGAGAGCCGGTTCCTGCCGCGGGTGGGCCCGTTCGCGCTCTACGGACTGCTCTTCACGATCGTGTTGCTCTTCGCCCTGCAGGGTCAGCAGGTCATCGACCGGCCGCTGGACGTGGTGCGCATCGCCCTGCCGCTGCTGGTCTACTTCGCGGTGATGTTCGGGGCGGGCTTTCTGGCCGGCCGGCTGGTCGGGCTGTCGTACGCCCGCACGGCCACGCTGGCCTTCACGGCGGCGGGAAACAACTTCGAGCTGGCCATCGCGGTGGCCATCGGCACGTTCGGCGCCACGAGCGGTCAGGCCCTGGCCGGCATCGTGGGCCCGCTGATCGAGGTGCCGGCTCTGATCGCCCTGGTCTACGTGTCGCTGTGGCTGCGCCCGAAGCTGTTCGGCCACGAGCCGGCGCCCCGGGCCGCAGCATCCGGCGAACCGGCATCCACCAAGGCGGCGGCGCCGACCGCCGTCTGACCCGTCAGTGCCAGCGGTGCAGGCTCAGCCGCGGGTCACCTGGATCTTCGACGTCGTCTGCTCGCGCTCGGCGACGGGCACCCGCACCTCGAGTACGCCGTCCCGGTAGCTGGCCGAGACGTCGGAGTCTTTGCTGCCGCTGGGCAACGGGATGTCGCGGGCGAAGGAGCCGTAGCGGAATTCGGTGCGGTAGCCGCCCTTCTCCTTGTGTTCGCTGGTCTCTTGGCGTTCGGCCTGGATGTGCAGGACCCCGTCGGACACCGAGATGTCCACGTCCTTGTCGGGGTCGATGCCGGGCATCTCGGCTTTCACCACGAGGGTGTCACCCTCGTGGTATTCCTCCACCCGCAGGGCTGCGGACTCCCAGTCGCCCTCAAAAAAGCGTCGCACCGAGTCGGGCAATTCGAATCGGTCGCGGCGCGCTACTCCACCAGCCATGATGCATCTCCTTGGGGTTCGGCCTGTTTTCGCTGCACAGAGTACCCCCGCGCCGTGGCCCGCGCAGGCCGTGCGGCGGGCGCTAGATCAGCTGCGCCGCGCGCAGATCGGCCTTCAGCCGCGGGGTCAGCGGGTCGAGAATATCGTCGTACTCGCGATGCCCGCGCAGGTAGGCGGCCGTGAACGGGCACAACGCCACGACCCGCAGCCCGCGCGCCCGCACATCGGCGAGCGCGGCCGCCACCAGCGTCGACGCCAGCCCCTTGCCGGACTGGTCCATGCTGATCTCGGTGTGCACGAACACCCGCTGTTCGCCGTGATCGGCGTAGACAGTGTGGCCCACCTGCACCCCGTCGAGCAGCAGCACGTACCGGCGCTCATCCTCGACGAGTTCGACGGTGCGCTGCTCGCCGGCACCGGGCTGACTATCGCCATGTGTGGGGATGCTCATCCCCCCAGTCTGCCCAGCGCGCCGACGGATGCAACCCCTCGCGGCTGCCCATCCGGCGCTACTCGGTGGTCGGCACCGCACCGGCCGCCGCCGCGGCATCCGAACCAGCCTGAGCGACGCTGCGCCGCGCCCGCCGGTAGGTTGACCGCTTCGGCTGCTCCTTGAGCTGGCGGCGCACATCGTCGAGGATCTCGGTGACGGTCATCAGGTCGGCATGGCTGAGCCTGTCGAAGAGCATCTCCCGCACCAGGTCGACGTAACCGGGGATGCCCGTCCGCAGCAGGTCGAGGCCCGCCGGAGTGATGTGGGCGATGACCGACCTGTCGTCGTCGGGGGCTGGCTGCCGAAGCACCAGCTCCTTCCGCTCCAACTGGCCGACCTGGTACGTGAGCCCACTGCGGGAGACCGTGAGTGAATCGGCGATGTCGGTCATGCGCCGCCCAACGGTGCCGGCTTCGCCGATGCGCAGGAGAATCTCGAACTGCGCGAGGGTGAGGCCCACGGAGTCGCGCAGATTGCGGTCGGCCGCGTACTGCACGATGTTCGACGTCTCGAACAGGGCCGCCCAGGCACGCATCTCATCGGCCGAGATGGATGGTTCGGGAATTCCCATGGTCGGTCCTCCGTTAGGGTGAGAAAGAAGTTGTTTCGAATACGAAGCACTTGTCGGCTCGATGTCGAACACTCTGCGTGTTGACGACTGAGTCCAGTGTGCTCCGCTCTACCCGAAAGAAGACAATCATGACCAACGCCATTTACACCGCATCCGCCACCTCCTGGGGTGGACGCACCGGCAAGGTCGTCACCAGCGACAACAAGCTCGACCTCGACCTGTCCATCCCCAAGGACATGGGCGGCGACGACGGACCCGGCACCAACCCCGAGCAGCTCTTCGCCAGCGGCTGGGCGGCCTGCTTCCACAACGCCCTCAAGGCCACCGCCCGCCAGAACAAGGTCGACGTGTCGGAATCCGCCGTCACCCTCACGGTCAACCTCGTCGGCAGCATGGCCACCGGCCTCGACTTCGAGGTCACCATCGAGGCCCAGATCCCCGGCGCAGACCCGGCCACAGCGCAGGCAGCCATGGAAGCCGCACACGCGGTCTGCCCGTATTCCCGCGCCACCCGCGGCAACATCGCCGTGAAGCTCACCGTCGTCACCGACGAGGACTAGCCACCACCTTCGTTCTGCGTCCCGTGCGGACAATTGCGTCCGGCACACCGGCACCAATTGTCCGCACGGGCACCAGTTGCGCCACCGGCAGGCTCTACCCCCAGACGTCGGCCATCTCCGCGGGCAGGGTCCGCAGCACGTCCCACCGCTCAGGCACCACCAGGCTCGGCAGCACGAACGACCACATCTCCACGAGCCGCTGCATCAGGTCCGCCCGGCCGGTGAGCACGCCGGAGACCACCTGCACACCCGTGAACGCCGGGCTGATGAACCGGGCGGCGGCGGCGACATCTACGTCGGCGCGCACGTCGCCGTCGAGGATCGCGCGCCGCAGCAACAGCTCGCAGGCCGCGATCCAGTCCTCGTATGGCGTCACCACGGGCACCGAGAGGTTGCTCGATTCCATCGTCAGGCGGATGCCTGCCCGCGACACCGGATCGTCGCGCACCTGCTTGCCCAGCTCGAACGCCATCCGCAACAGCACGTGCAGGCCGGGCTGCTCGCTGTGCAGCAACTCGTCGCCGAGCCCGAGCGCCCGCTCATGCTGGGCGTCGATGACCGCCAGCGCCAGCGCCTCCTTCGACGCGAAGTGGAAGTACAGCGCCCCCTTGGTGAGCCCGGCCGCGACACAGATATCCGCCATCGAGGCACCGCCGTAGCCCACAGCGCCGAAGACATCGGCGGCGGCGCGGATGATCGCCGCCCGGGTTTCCACGGCGCGAGCCTGTTGGGTCATGACGCTCCTCGACTGGAAACGGGCACCCGGCACGGCACCGAGACCAATTCCGACTTCGTCTCACCAGAAAGCATACCGTTTGGTATGCTTCCATTAGGCCGGGCGAGCATTCCGGGGGGAACCTGTTTTCCCGGCCGACGACTACCGCACGACCGCACCACCCGCCCAGCGCCGCCGCCGGGCACCATCTGCCGGGATCGAGGGGAATCCGACGAATGAACAGCACAGGAATACTCAGCACCGCCTGGCAAGGAACGCTCGGGCGCACAGATGTCCTGGACGGCGGCGCTATCGACGGCGCCACGCTGGGCGCTCTGATCGGCGTGACGCTCATCGTCCTGGCCGGCCTGGGCGCCCTCGTCCTCATCGTGGCCGCCCTCGCGCAGGTGGTCCGCGCCGTGCACCTGAGCGAACCGGCCCGCACACGGTGGGTGTTGACCGTGGTCTTCGCACCGGTGTTCGGCGCGCTCGCCTGGTTCGCGGTGGGCAACCGCCTCCAGGCCGGCTGACCCGCACCCGGCAGTCCCGCTTCCGCGGGTCAGGACCGGGGCCGCACTACGAGCACCGGGCAGTCCGCGTGCCGCACGCACTGCTCACTGACCGAGCCGAGCAGCATCCCGGCCAGTCCGCCGCGCCCGCGGGAGCCGACCACCAGCATCCGGGACCCCCGCGAGACCTCGATCAGAGTCTTAGCCGGCCCGCCCAGCGCCACCCGATACTCCGCCGTGAGCCCCGGATGCTCGGCGACGACGTCCCGGGTGTCGTCCACGAGGCGTTCCCGCACCGCGCCCGCGTAGTCCGAGTACGACGACACATAGCCGAACTCCCAGTTCGCCGGGCGCGGAGCCGTGTCGATGGTCCAGGCGCGCACGATCGTCACCGGCACCTTGAGGTCGGCGGCCAGGTCGAGAGCCACGGTCAGGGCGTGATCGGCGTCGGCCGATCCATCATGCCCGACGACGATGCCCGTGCGCGGGCCGGGCTGCTGTGCCGGTTGCGCGGCCGCTTCGGCGTGCACCGCCGCCGCGTCGCCCGCATCGGGTCGAGGGTCCTTGCCTGTGCCGGTGTCAGCGTCCATGGTGGCCTCCTGCCGCGGAAGGCGGAGCGTCCGACTCCTGCGGTTCCCTCCCATTCAACCGTCCCGAGCCTGCCGCCGGTAGAGCGCGGGCCATCTCGGGCGAGGAATTCCGGCCGCCCTCCGCCGCTGAGCCGCGCCGGCGCAGCCTCTCGCAGCCGCCTCCCACCCGGCGCCCCAACGCCTTCGATAGTCTCTGGGGATGAGCTACTTCGAGCGCCACCGTTTGTCCGCGCTCGCGACGGCTGCCGTTCTCGTCGTCGTCCTGGCCGGCGCAGCCCTCGTCAGTGCCGCCCTGCGCGCCGAACCCGCCACGGCGGCCCCCACCGCGCCCATCGCCACGAACACGATCGACCTGGCCGGCTTCGAGCCCGGCCGCATCGTCAGCGACTACACCTTCTTCAACGCCGACGCCATGACCGAGCAGCAGGTGCAGTCGTTCCTGCTGTCGCGCAGCTGCATCCGCACCGACAGCTCACCCTGCCTCTGGGAGTACCGCGAGAGCACCGTCGACCAGCCCGCCGCGGGTGCCGGCCACTGTGCCGCCTACCCGGGCGCCGAGAACGAACACGCGAGCACCATCATCAGCAAGGTCGCCGAGGCCTGCGGCATCAGCCCCCGCGTTCTGCTGGTGCTGTTGCAGAAGGAGCAGTCCCTGCTCAGCCGGCCCACCGAGTCCGGCTACCTGCGCGCCACCGGCTACGGTTGCCCCGACACGGCCGACTGCGAGACCGAGTACTTCGGTTTCTTCAACCAGGTCTACAACGCGGCCTGGCAGTTCCGTCAGTACACCCAGGAGCCCGAGCGCACCTACAAGATCGGCGACACCGAGGTGGGCTACAATCCCGACGCCGCGTGCGGCGCCAGCACCGTCGACATCCAGAACCAGGCCACCGCCAACCTGTACAACTACACCCCGTACCAGCCCAACGAGGCGGCCCTCGCCGACCCCGACAGTGATGGCGACGGATGCTCCACCCACGGCAACCTCAACTTCTGGCTGTTCTACACGGCCTGGTTCGGCTCCGGCAACCCCGACCCGTACCCGGATGCCCTGGGCTCCTGCCTCAACTACGCCCACGGCCAGCCCTGCCGGGTGCCCGAGCTGATCCCGTCGCTCTAACCCCACCGCACGCTTAGGAGGAACCATCGTGGACGTCCCCGCCGGCCGCCATCTCGTGTACCAGACCAGCCTGATGAGCGCCCTGCTCGACGGCATCTACGACGGTGACACCACCGTGGCCACCCTGCTCGAACACGGCGACTTCGGCCTGGGCACCTTCAACGCGCTCGACGGCGAGATGCTGATCCTCGACGGTGTCTGCTACCGGATGCGGGTCGACGGCACGGTGGCACCCGCCGCGCCCGGCGACCTGACCCCGTTCGCCGTGGTCACCGAGTTCGTCCCCACGGTCACCATCCCCGTCACCGGGCCTGCCACCCGCGATCAGGCGGTGGCGCTGATCAACGAGACCCTGCAGAGCGCGAATTACCTCTACGCGGTGCGGCTGACCGGCGAGTTCGAGTGGGTGCGGGTGCGGGCCGTGCAGCGGCAGGAGAAGCCGTATCTGCCCATGTCCGAGGCCATCCGGGGCGAGAAGACCCTGGAGTTCGGCCGTTCCACCGGCGTCGTCGCGGGGTTCCGCACCCCGCTTTACGGGCAGGGCATCGGCGTGCCCGGCGGGCACGTGCACTTCGTCGACGCCGACCGGCAGCACGGCGGCCACGTGCTCGACTTCGCGTTACTCTCGGGCACCATCGAGATCTGCATCGGTACCGACCTGCACCTGGAACTGCCGCTCACACCCGAGTTCAAGAACGCGGACCTCAGCCCGGACAATCTCGCCGACCAGATCGAGCAGACCGAAAACCACCGCTGAGCAAACCAAAACGACCCGGTCAGGTCCTCGTCACGTGCCCCGGCCAGAGCGCCGCATCCAGCCCACGTTCGAGCTTGGCGATGGTCTCCATGTCCGGCCAGGCCCGCCCGTCCAGGATGCCGATCAGGGTGGCGTGGTTCACGCCGCAGGACTCGGCGGCATTGCGGATGCTCCGCGAACCGATGGCACGGCGCAAGTTGCCCGCGAACGTCCGCGCGACCTCGCCGATGGCGTCGCTGGCCGGGCCATCCGGCCACTCGTGAACCAACTCGTTCGGCTTCAGGCGCTTGGTGCGTGACATTCCCCCAGCGTAGGCCGCTCCAGGAGCCGTGCGGGCCGCACGAACGGCGACTACGGGGTCCACCAGGGCCGCAACGGCAGCTCGCCGGCAGCGCCCGGTTTGTCGGGCCGGGCCATCAACACCTGGTGCAACTGGATGCCATTGTTCTCGAACCCGAGCCGCGATCCAGCCATATACAGACCCCACACTTTCGCGGTGGGGAGCCCGACCTCGGCGACCGCCTCGTCCCAGTGCTCGACGAGATTGGCGCACCAGTCGCGTAGCGTCAGCGCGTAGTGCTGCCGTAGGTTCTCTTCGTGCAGAACCTCCAGACCGGCGTCCTGCGCCTCGCTGATGATCCGGCCAGACCCTGTGAGCTCCCCGTCGGGAAAGACGTAACGATCGATGAATCCGCGCGGCTGGGGTGGTTTGTGATTCTCCGGCCAGGTGATGGCGTGATTGAGTAGCAGCCCGCCGGGGCGCAGCCGGGACTGCAGAAACCCGAAGTACGACGGATAGTTGCGCACGCCGATGTGCTCGAGCAGCCCGATCGACGACACCGCGTCGTACCCGGTTTCCGTGACATCGCGATAGTCGGCGTAACGGACCTCGGCCAGATGGCCCAGGCCCTCGTCTGCGATGGCCCGCTGTGCCCAGCCGGCCTGCTCGGTCGATAGCGTCACACCGGTCGCTCGCACGCCGCGGCGGGCGGCGTAGCGCACCATGCCGCCCCAGCCGCAGCCCACGTCGAGCAACCGGTCGCCCGGTTCCAGTCGCAGCTTTTCGAAGACGAGTCGGTACTTGTTGTGCTGCGCCTCCTCGAGGGATGCACTCCCGCGCGGGTAACACGCGCAGGTGTAGGTCATGGACGGCCCGAGAACCCACTCGTAGAAGGTGTTCGAGACGTCGTAGTGATGGTGGATCGCTTCGGCATCCCGGATCTTGCTGTGCCGGAGCCCTCCGGTGATCCTGCGCCACCGGGGCTGCGCTTCCTCGGGCGGCGGCGCTATCGGGCGCAGGTGCCGGGCGCCGATGGAGCGGATCATGTCGACCATCATCCGTGCCGGTGGGCGTGCGAAGACGAGGCTGTCGGCGAGGGCCTTGAGCAGCTCATAGGGGTCCCCCGGGTGCACCCCGCGGATGTCGAGGTCGCCGGCGATGTAGGCGCGGGCAAAGCCGAGGTCGCCGCGGCCGGTGGCCAGGTAGCTCGTGCCGCGGGGGGTCCTCAGATCCAGCCCGAACGACGCGTCCGTCGGCCCGGTCGAACTCTCGTCATAGGCCGTGAACCGCAGCGGAAGCCGGCCGCCTGCCAAGATCTCCAGCACCTCGGCGAGGGTGTATTTCCCCGCCGATCCGGTTTTCCCTGGCGCATCCGTCAGCGAAGTCGACTTCGTCGAGCGTTCCCGGTACGTGGTCATCGTCGTTGCACCGCCTTGGCATAGAGGTCGAGGAGACGTGAATCAGGGTCGTATCTGTTCTTCACTGCCCGGTAGTTTTCTCCGCCGTAGAGTTCGTCGAACTCCGCCCGGGAGTAGTAGGAGTCGGAGTACAACGACTTGTGCCCGTCGAAATCACGGACCGCGCGTTCGATCAGGCGGTTCGTCGCCCCCGCGGTGGACCCGACCGGCACCGTCGACCAGAAGCCGACGTTCACATAGTTCTGGCGCGGCCCGATCGGGTAGAGCGGCCAGCCGGTGTCATCCTGCAACCGCAGCGGACACAGCCAGACCGGTGTGATCGGCACGGTGTCCAGGAACCAGTCCAGAAACTCCGCGCACCGCTCTATCGGCACCTCGATGTCCTGGACGACGCGCTCGCGGGGCGGCCGGCCGGCCAGTTTCTCGATGCGATCGCCGATGTGGAATCGTTGTTCGTATTTCATCAGCTTCCCGTAGACGCTGCTGCGCCGGTAGCGTTGCGGCCACAGCCGGCGGACCCGCGGATTCTGCGCTCCGAACGCCTCCGAACACCAGAACCAGTCGGTGTCCCAGCGCCAGAGGTAGTCGTGGATGGTGAGGCGGTCGTCCGTCACCCCGCTGTCGTGCTGAATGGAGCGGTAGTAGATCTGTCGGCCGGTGTAGTCACTCACGGGGCCGGGCGCACTGGTCTTCCTACCGAGGCAGAGGTAGCTTTCCGCCGCGTTGAACACCACGCCGTCGAGGTAGTCGACCACGTCACCGTCGAACATCCCGGTCTCGATGATGCCGTGCATGGCCCGGATCAGGTCGACGAGCGAGTGGAACCGCAGATGGCTGAGCGCGACGAACGGTTTCACGGGTTCGAGCTCGATGCGCAGGCGCACCGCGTACCCCAGCGTCCCGTAGGAGTTGGGGAAGGCCCGGTACAGATCCGCGTGCTCGGTGGGCGAGACGGTGAGCACCTCCCCCGTGCCGGTGAGGATGTCCATCTCTTGCACCGACTCGTGCGGCAGGCCGTTGCGGAACGACGTCGACTCGATGCCGAGGCCGGTGACTGCGCCGCCGAGCGTGATGGTCTTCAGCTGCGGCACCACCAGCGGCGCCAACCCGTGGGGCAGAGCCTGGGCGACGAGGCCGTCGTAGGTGCACATGCCGGCCACGTCGGCCGTCCGCGCCTCTTCGTCTATCGCGATGACGCCGGTCAGCCCGGAGGTGTCCAGGCCCGGCACGGTGTTCTTGGCGCGTGCCCGGAACAGGTTCGACGTTGGTTTGGCCAGCCGAATCGGGGCCCCGTCGGGGACGGCCCGATAGCTCTCGAGTAGGCGCTGCACGCCGGCGGCGTGAGCGCGCTTCGCGTCGACAAGTGCGG
This sequence comes from Cryobacterium sp. TMB3-10, assembly GCF_004402305.1. Lineage (NCBI taxonomy): Bacteria > Bacillati > Actinomycetota > Actinomycetes > Micrococcales > Microbacteriaceae > Cryobacterium > Cryobacterium sp. TMB3-10. The sequence goes on from NZ_SOGH01000031.1 coordinate 355,358, forward strand.
GCACGCCCACACGATAGCCCGCAACCGCGCTCGAAGCGACGCCTGTCAGCGTGGTGTGAGACGGATGACGGGTATCTCGCGGTCGGTGATCGTCTCGTACTTGGCGTACGCCGGGGCCTCTGTGGTGATCAGCCGCCAGGCCTCATCCCGTTCTGCGCCGTGCAGTTGGGCGGCAGTGACGTCGATCTGCTGTCCGGCACTCTCGATGCGGGCCGCTGATGGATGCGCCGCGAGGTTGAAGTACCACGACGGATTGCGCGCGGCACCTGATGCCGACGCCACGATGAGTCGGGTGTCGTCCCCACCGGGGAACCAGCCCACCGGGGTCCTGCGCTGGGCTCCGGTCTTGCTCCCTGTCGTGACCAGTACCAACAGGTTCGAATGCCCGAGGGTGCCGGTGCGACGGACATGGCGGATCATCCGCCGGTTCGCCCAGCGCTCGAATCGGTTGCGGCCGGGCTGACGGGCCCCTCGCGTTCCGTTCGGAGTATCGAATGCCATGGTCTCGTCTCCTCTACCCGCTGTTCCTCTGCTCGTTGTCGTTCTGCAGGAAAGCCAGCACGGCCGCCACCCTCCGGTGCACGCCGGTCTCTGGCAGGCGCAGCTTGGTGAAAATCGCGTTCACGTGCTTCTCCACCGTCGACGTCGCCAGGAACAGCGACTGCTCGATCCCGGCGTTGGTCTTGCCTGCGGCCATCTCGCGCAGCACCTCGAGTTCGCGGGGCGACAATGCGCCGAGCAGGCTCGACTCCCCCGCGCTGCGACGGCGCACGAGCGTGTCGACGATCTGCGGGTCGATAACCGACCCGCCGGCGCAGACCTCGCGCAGGGCATGCACAAGGTCTTCCAAATCGCCGACGCGGTCCTTCAGCAGGTAACCGAGGCCTGCCGAGCCGTTGGAGAACAGCGTGAGGGCGTAGCTCTCGTCGGCGTGCTGCGACAGCACCACTACGCCCGTCTCCGCTGAAGAGGCCCGAATCGCGTGTGCGGCTTCAATGCCCTCCATGTGATGGCCGGGCGGCATTCGGATATCGGTGAGGACGGCGTGCGGGGTGAGCCGTCGCACCGCGTCGAGCAGCTCGGTGCCGTTCCCGACCGCCGCGACCACGTCCACCTCGCCAGAGTCCTCGAGCAGGCGGCGCACCCCCTCGCGCACGAGGTAATTGTCTTCGGCGATCACAACCCGCAGCACTCCTTGCTCATCCAACGGACACGACCGTCCGTCCGGCTGCGGGCACGACGCCGTCCACAGGCAGCTCCACGAACACCGTCGTGCCAGACGGCTCATTCGGCGAGACCCGCATGGCGCCCCGCAAGGCGGCGACCCGGTCGCGGATGTTTGCCAACCCGCCATAGGACCGCGACGGCGGCGAGACGTCGCCCATGCCGCATCCGTCATCGCTGATCGAGATGAACAGGCGCCCGTTGCCCTGCGCAAGCCCGACCGACGCATGGGTCGCGTTAGCGTGCTTCGCGGTATTCGCGAGCGCTTCGCGCACCACGTAGTACGCGGTCGTCTCGACGTCATCGGGAAAACGCGTCTGGCGGACGGCGGAGTCCGCGTCGACCAACAGCGGGATCGGAAACCGCGCCACCCCAGACTCGACCGCAGCGACCAAGCCGTTGTCACTCAGCACCGGAGGGTGGATACCGCTCGCGAGTTCGCGCAGGTCGGTGAGCGTATCGCGAGCCTGCTCCTGCAACAGCGTGAGTTCCGCGGGGGTCAACTCGCCGCGCTCCAGCCGGTTTCGAGCGAGCCTGAGACCGGCAATCTGCGCCACAAGGGTCTGCTGGATGCCGTCGTGCAGGTCACGCTCCAGCCGACGCCGCTCATCGTCGTGCGCGGCGACAAGCCGCTCGCGCGAGGCGGTCAGCTCGTCAAGCTGCTCGGCGAGCTGTTCGGTCAGGCTCATGTTGGCGACTGACGCCGCCGCCTGGCTCGCGACAGTGCGCAGCAGTGTCCGCTCTGCGTCGGTGTAGTCCCGACGGCGGCGAGGGCCGACCTCGATTCGCCCGAGCGTCTCGTCGCCGCGGATGAGATCGCACGACTCGACCGGCTCGCTGGCGTCCGCCACGTCGCCGGCGGTTTCGGTGGGTATATCCGCCAACCTGCCGGCCGTCGACACAAGCCGGATCCGCACCCATGACGCGTCGAGTCCTTCGCGCACCGCCTCCGCGAGCCGGGTGAGTAGGTCACGGGGCTCTGCCGCCTGCTCCAGCTGGGCGCCAAGCTCGCTGAGCACGCCGAACTGGCGTTCCCGGTCGCCGAACAGGGCGCGGTGCAGCCGGCGCTGCATCCAGCCACGGGCGGGCAGCAGCACGACGGCGAGCAGTGTCGTGACAAGGATCGCCGGCACGGTCCTCAGCGGCGGCGCGAGCAGCAGAGCCGGCATCGCAACGCCGGCGGCGTAGACGACGGTGATGAGAATGTTCGACGAGCGCTCGACGCGCGCGCCGCGGTCCCCTGGTCCGATGTCGAACGCCCCGTAACGGAGGATGCCGTGGATCGCGGCGACCAGGATCGCGATCATCGACGCGTAGACCAGGAACTCGACGCCAGGGAGGCCGGGCACAAACGTCCACAGCGCGAATGCCACGATCGCCGCAGCGACCGCCAGGGCCATGACTCGGGTGCGAGCCCGCGCCTCTGCTGCGCCGAAGATCGATCGGGAGGCGAGCACGGCGAGGCCGAGCGCGACGGCCCCCCACGCCTGGAGGATGAGGTGGTGGACGAAGGGGGCTGCCCACGCCAGCCACGGTACGACGAATGGGTTGGGGTTCGAATCGCCGCTGATGCCGATGAACTGTGACATCACGACGTGCGGGTTCGTGAGCAAAGTGAGTGGGCCGACGAGCACCGGAGTCCAGAGAAGAACGACCGCGATCCGCTCCCATCGCCGCTCCGGCGTGCCGTTCGGGAAGGTGGCGAACACGATGAGCAGCGTCGACGTGGCCACCGCATCGGCGGTGAGGCCAACCGTGTTGACGACCGGGAACCACGGTGCGGCAAGAATCTCAGGATTGGTGTGCACGAAGATCTCATACGCCGAGCCGACGAGCATCGCCGTCGAGCCGAGCCCGATGAACAGGGCGATCCGCGACGCCGACACCGTGAGCAGCCACATGCCGAACACGAACAGCGGCAGTGCGCCGAGTAGCGGCCAGGCGAGGCCGTGATCGACGTCGACGTCAATGTCGATGAACCCGCGCATGACGACGATATAGGCCAGAGCCGCGACCCCGATCGGGCCGAGCGACGCGAGGCACACCCATCTGCGAACCACGATTCCATCGTCCTCCTGTTGGGTTGTCGGCCACAAGGAGGGCCGCCCTCACCATCCGTCGGCGGTTAGCCTCCATACGCCGTGCCAGTGACAAGCGCGGAGCACCTCCACCGTCGGCGAGGTCTTCCCCGATCCCATCGCAGGCCGAGCAGACGAGCGTGGAGTCAAGCGGATGCCGTGAGCGAAGGCCATGAGCACCGCACCGAACAAGGAGAGACATCATGCGCAGGATCTACTCAGTCATCGCCTGGATCGTCGCTGCCGGTGTCATGGTGCAGGCGGCTGCGATCGCCTTCGGGGTCGGCGGAATGGTGCATTTCGTGCAGGAGGGCGGCGTCGTCGACAAAGCCCTGCTCGAAAGTCGCCAGCTGGCCTACACCGGTGAACTCGGATTTTGGATTCATGCCATCGTCGGCGCAGGGGTGATTCCGCTCGCCGCCGTGGCACTTCTCATCGTCGCGTTCTTCGTGAGAGTCCCGCGTGCTCGGCTGTGGGCTGCGATCGTTCTCGGCCTGATCGTGGCGCAGGTCACACTTGGGTTTGCTCTCCGCGACATCCCGTACCTGGGCCTCATCCATGGCGCGAACGCACTTGCTGTGCTGGTCGCTGCGGTCTTTACCGCGCTGCGGGTGCGGCAGCCATCGCGCGTGAACCCCGAGGAGGCGAAATCCGATGCCGTCGCGGCGTAGCCTCGTGCTGCGAGTGCTGGTCGGCATTACGGTCGCGACCGCGATCGGCGCCGGCGCCCTCGCGTGGAGCTCGACGCTCCTCGGCGAGTACTCGGTCATGGACATGGGCGGCGCTGCCGTGGACGTGACCGGCGTGCCGTCTGAGCACACCGGGCGCTCAGGCCACTCCGGGCTTACGGCCGCCCCAGACCCTCCAGGCGGCGCCGTCTCGGTGACGACGCTGACGGCCGACCCCGACCGACCCGCCGATGTGCACGCCGAACTCGTCGCCCGCCAACAGAGAGTTGAAGTGCCCGGCGGACGCTCAATCGAGGGCTACACCGTGAACGGCACGTCCCCCGGCCCCGTGATCCGCGCCAGGCAGGGCGAGCTCGTCGAGGTCGTGTTCGTCAACGAGTCGGTCGCGGCCGGCGCCACCCTGCACTGGCACGGCATCGACGTGCCGAACGCGGCCGATGGCGTCGCGGGCATCACCCAGGATGCCGTTCCGGCCGGTGGCCGGTACACGTACCGGTTCGTCGTGACAGATGCCGGCACCTACTGGTACCACTCCCACCAGGTGTCGCACGAGCAGGTCGAAGGCGGACTGCTCGGCGCGGTCGTTATCGAGCCCGCTGAGCCTTCCGCTGCCACCCACGTCGACGCAGACATCGTCGCGCTCCTGCACGTCTACGGCGGTCAGCACACGCTCAACGGCCGTGTTGGTGACGAGCACGTGGCCGCCGAACCCGGCTCGATGGTGCGCGTGCGCGTCATCAACTCCGATCAGGGCACGGCCGCCGTGTGGTCCGCCGTGCCCTTCCGGGTGCTTGCGACCGACGGGCACGAGGTGAATTCGCCGACCGACGTCGAGGGCCAGAAGCTCCTCATTCCGGCGGGCGGCCGGGCGGATGTGGCGGTGCAGGCCCCGCAGCAAGGCGCGGTGAGACTGCAGGTCGGCGGCGCCCGCGGCATTCTCATCGGCGACCCGACGGCAACGGCACCGCCGGCCGCGCAGCCGACGGAGACCCTCGACCTGCTCAGCTACGGCGACCCGGCTCCGCTCGGGATCGATGTGTCGTCACCCGAGCGCGTGTACGACTACGTGATCAGCCGCCGCTTCGGCATCATCAACGGTCGCCCCGGCAACTTCTGGACGATCAACGGACGGCTGTTCCCCGAGGTGCCGATGTTCCACGTGAGCGCGGGCGACGTCGTCGTGATGAAGATCGTCAATGATTCCAATGATGTGCATCCCATGCACCTGCACGGCCACCACGTCGTCGTGCTCTCTCGTGACGGTGTCGCCGCCTCCGGCAGCCCCTGGTGGGTCGACTCGCTCGAGGTGCATCCCCACCAGTCATATGAGATCGCCTTCGTCGCCGACAACCCCGGCATCTGGGCCGACCACTGCCACACGCTCCTCCACGCCGTTGACGGCCTGATCGCCCATGTGATGTACGACGGCGTCTCGACGCCATTCACCATCAACGGCGATGCGGGCAACCGACCGGAGTGACGGCGCGGGTCTCGACGCGTTCTCGCAGACTCGTGCCACGGCTGGGCCAACTGACATTCTGTCCGACTGCCAAGGGCGAGTCTGCGAGATTCCCTGAACCATGCCGACGGCGACCCACGGCCCATTACGTTCCAGGCGTGATGGTCACCTCGCCGTGGAAGACGTACGTCTCACCCTCCTCTGTCTTATCCCACCGCCATTTGTAGTCGCCTGGGTCGAGTGTGTTCGCCGTGAAGAGAACGTATCTGTGATTCGCGACCATCGGATTACCCTTCCCGAGAAAGGCGTCCAGGTACGGCGTCGTCGCGACTTTGATCCCATGCAACTCTGTGTCCGTTGCGGTGGCTGGCCCCCCAGAAGAATTTATCGGTGGCCGTCTTCATTTCCGCTATCGCCTCCGCCCGAGTGAACCCGTACTCCTCACGTTCTGCGGGCGTGAACCAGTGGGAGATGCCGCCGAGGAAGTACTCGTCTTCCGCGAAGACGTGAGGAATCTCTGGGTTGTCCGGGGACTGCTCGGGAACGTTGTCGTCGTAGAGCCGGAATGGGCAGTCCTCGAGGAGGTGGTCAGCCTCGGCCTCCTCTGAGGAGCCGTTTTCTGTCCAGCCAAGAGTGACGACATCGAAGACGTGATGCGCTAAGCGTTGAACATCGGATGCCCGGCTCTTAACGGTTTATCCGCGCATCAGCCCCCGTCAATGGAAGGCGCTGGTCCAGCCGGCGGAGCGGTCCTGTTCGATCCTCAGCTGGGCGCCGTCCAGGGTGACGCCAGGCCGAGAAAGTATGCTTGAAGGTCACGTAAGTCGCCCACAGCCATAGGCTCCTCCTCGAAGGGCTCGTCGTACAGGGAGACCAAATTGTGCAGGTGGTTGAGCACGTCCCCTGTGTGGTTCCTCATCCCCCACACGGCGTTGAGCCGGCGAGCCACGCTGAGCACGTTGTTGGTACCAGCCAGGACGTCGTTGGCCGATTCGGCCAGTTCGATCTCTGCAGCGCGCACACCGTCCATCCGGCCGATGCCACAGGCCACCAGCGTGCGCTGGAGAGTCTCGCCGACTTCCATTGAATCCGGGTCCAACATGATCGCCAGGTCGAGGACCCTGTCGTCGGCTTCGGGCCGGGCAAGTTCCGTCGAGGCCCACGCGGACAGTGACTTCCAGTCCACCAGCCCTAACACTGACTGTGCCGCAATGCGCTCCAGCCCTTGCGGCACCGGCACCTCAACCACCCATCTGAACTAGAAGTCCCAGTCGTCGTCTTCGGTGTTGACGGCCTTGCCGATGACGTACGAGGAGCCCGACCCGGAGAAGAAGTCGTGGTTCTCGTCGGCGTTGGGCGACAGAGCCGACAGGATCGCCGGGTTCACGTCGGTGACGCTCTTGGGGAACATGGCCTCGTAGCCGAGGTTCATCAGCGCCTTGTTGGCGTTGTAGTGCAGGAACTTCTTCACGTCTTCGGTCAGGCCGACCTGGTCGTAGAGGTCCTGCGTGTACTGCACCTCGTTCTCGTACAGCTCGTACATGAGGTTGAAGGTGTAGTCCTTGATCTCGTCCTTGCGCTCCTGCGTGGCGCCCTCGAGACCCTTCTGGAACTTGTAGCCGATGTAGTAGCCGTGCACGGCTTCATCCCGAATGATCAGACGGATGAGGTCGGCCGTGTTGGTGAGGCGGGCGCGGCTGGAGAAATACATCGGCAGGTAGAAGCCGGAGTAGAACAGGAACGACTCGAGCAGCACCGAGGCGACCTTGCGCTTCAGCGGGTCGTCACCCTGGTAGTAGTCCATCACGATGGACGCCTTCTTCTGCAGGTTGACGTTCTCGGTCGACCACCGGAACGCCTCGTCGATCTCCTTCGTCGACGCGAGCGTCGAGAAGATCGAGGAGTAGCTCTTCGCGTGTACCGACTCCATGAACGCGATGTTCGTGTAGACGGCTTCCTCGTGCGGGGTGATCGCGTCGGGGATCAGCGAGACGGCGCCGACGGTGCCCTGGATGGTGTCGAGCAGGGTGAGTCCGGTGAACACGCGCATGGTGAGCTGCTGCTCCACCGGGGTGAGCTGGTTCCAGGACTGCACGTCGTTGGAGAGCGGGATCTTCTCGGGCAGCCAGAAGTTGTTGACGAGGCGGTTCCAGACCTCGACGTCTTTTTCGTCTTCGATCTTGTTCCAGTTGATCGCGTCAACGTGGGAGACGAGCTTGAGCTTGTCAATCATTTTCTTAGTCCTTTGTGGTGGTGCACCGTTGGTCGAGCTTGTCGAGACCTCGTGATCTCGAGATCTGCTTGCGTGGTCTCGACAAGCTCGACCACCGATTATGTCGCTATTTACTCATAACGCACAGGAAACACAGCCCTCAACCTCGGTCCCCTCGAGGGCCATCTGGCGCAGACGGATGTAGTAGATCGTCTTGATGCCCTTTTTCCACGCGTAGATCTGGGCGCGGTTGATGTCGCGGGTGGTGGCGGTGTCCTTGAAGAACAGCGTCAGCGACAGGCCCTGGTCCACGTGCTGGGTGGCAGCGGCGTAGGTGTCGATGACCTTCTCGTAGCCGATCTCGTAGGCATCCTGGTAGAACTCGGTGTTGTCGTTCGTCATGAACGGCGCCGGGTAGTACACCCGGCCGAGCTTGCCTTCCTTGCGGATCTCGATCTTCGAGGCGATCGGGTGGATCGACGCGGTCGAGTTGTTGATGTACGAGATCGACCCGGTCGGCGGCACGGCCTGCAGGTTCTGGTTGTAGATACCGTGCTCCATGACGGATGCCTTGAGCTCGGCCCAGTCGGCCTGCGTCGGGATCTCAACGGCCGAGTTGGCGAACAGCTCGGCGCCGCGGGCGGTGGTCGGCTCCCAGACCTGGTCGGTGTACTTGTCGAAGAAGGCGCCGGAGGCGTAGGTGGAGTCCGCGAAGCCCTCGAAGATGGTGCCGCGTTCGATGGCGATCTTGTTCGAGGCGCGCAGGGCGTGGAACAGCACCGTGTAGAAGTAGATGTTGGTGAAGTCGATGCCCTCTTCGCTGCCGTAGTACACCCGCTCACGGGCGAGGTAGCCGTGCAGGTTCATCTGGCCCAGGCCGATGGCGTGGGACTTGTCGTTGCCGCTCTCGATCGAACGCACCGACGCGATGTGGCTCTGGTCGGAGACCGCACTGAGTCCGCGGATCGCGGTGTCGACGACCCGGCCGAAGTCGGGCGCATCCATGGCCAGCGCGATGTTCATCGAGCCGAGGTTGCAGGAGATGTCCTTGCCGATGGTGTCGTAGGAGAGGTCCTCGTTGTACGTGGTCGGGGTGTTGACCTGGAGGATCTCCGAGCACAGGTTCGACATGTTGATGCGGCCCTTGATGGGGTTCGCCTCGTTCACGGTGTCTTCGAACATGATGTACGGGTAGCCGGACTCGAACTGGATCTCGGCGAGGGTCTGGAAGAAGTCGCGGGCCTTCATCTTGGACTTCTTGATGCGCGAGTCGTCGACCATCTCGTGGTACTTCTCGGACACCGAGATGTCGGCGAACGGCACGCCGTAGACGCGCTCGACGTCGTACGGAGAGAACAGGTACATGTCCTCGTTGTTCTTGGCCAGCTCGAAGGTGATGTCGGGGATGACCACACCGAGGGAGAGGGTCTTGATGCGGATCTTCTCGTCGGCGTTCTCGCGCTTGGTGTCGAGGAAGCGCATGATGTCGGGGTGGTGCGCGTGCAGGTACACCGCTCCGGCACCCTGGCGGGCACCGAGCTGGTTGGCGTAGCTGAAGGAGTCTTCGAGCAGCTTCATCACGGGGATGATGCCGCTGGACTGGTTCTCGATCTGCTTGATCGGCGCGCCGGACTCACGGATGTTGGAGAGCAGCAGGGCCACGCCGCCGCCGCGCTTGGACAGCTGCAGCGAGGAGTTGATACCGCGGGAGATGGACTCCATGTTGTCTTCGATACGCAGCAGGAAGCAGGAGACGAGCTCGCCGCGCTGGGCCTTGCCGGAGTTCAGGAAGGTGGGCGTCGCGGGCTGGAAACGACCGGCGATGATCTCCTCGACGAGGGCGACCGCGAGCTGTTCGTCGCCCTGGGCCAGGCCGAGGGCGGTCATCACGACGCGGTCCTCGAAGCGCTCGAGGTAGCGCTTGCCGTCGAAGGTCTTCAGCGTGTACGACGTGTAGTACTTGAACGCGCCGAGGAAGGTCTGGAAGCGGAACTTCTTCGAGTACGCCAGGTTGTTGAGGCTGGTGATGAACTCGAAGCTGTACATGTCGAGCACGGCCTGCTCGTAGTACTCCTTCTCGACCAGGTAGTCGAGACGTTCACGCAACGAGTGGAAGAACACCGTGTTCTGGTTCACGTGCTGCAGGAAGAACTCCCGGGCAGCTTCGCGGTCCTTGTCGAACTGGATCTCCCCGTTCGGTCCGTACAGGTTGAGCATGGCGTTCAGGGAGTGATAATCCATGTCCAGGCCCGACGGCGGGCTGATCGGGGTGACCTTCACGGCTGTTGCTTCCAAAATTCTTCCAATCCTTCGTGAACGGCGGCTACGTCGTCCGGTGTGCCGAATACTTCAAAGCGATACAGGTGGGGCACACCGCACTTCTGCGCGATGATGTCCCCGGCGAGGCAGAAAGCATCACCGAAATTCGTGTTCCCGGCGCCGATGACGCCGCGGATGAGTGAGCGGTTGCGTGTGTCGTTGAGAAAGCGGATGACCTGGCGCGGCACTGCCGGCCCCAGATCGCCGCCGCCGTAGGTGGGTACAACGAGCACAAACGGATGCCGGGCGACAAGGGGCGCATCCTTGGCGTACAGCGGGATGCGGGCGGCGGGCCGGCCGAGCTTCTCGACGAACCTCTGAGTGTTTCCGGAGACGCTCGAGAAGTAGACGATGTCCACGTCTCCGGCATCGACTTCCGCGCCGGCACCCTGTCCTGCCGCGCCGGCGGTGGACTCGCGAGTGGAATCAGCCTGAAGCAGCATGGGTTCCCCTTTTCGTGCGAGTTGAACGGTCGGCGCCCCCCAGGCGCAACGCTGGTTACGCCAGGCGCGCGGCGAGCTCGTTGATCTTGTCGGGGCGGAAGCCCGACCAGTGGTCCTCATCGGTGATGACGACGGGCGCCTGCAGGTAGCCGAGCGCCTTGACGGCCTCGAGTGCGTTCTCGTCGGCTGACAGGTCGAGGATGTTGTACTCGATGCCCTTGTTGTCCAGGGCACGGTAGGTCGCGGTGCACTGCACGCAGGACGGCTTGGTGTAGACGGTGATTGCCATCGAAAAGGCCTCTCGTATCGTTCTCGTCGTTTCGGACCATAGGCAAAGCTGTGCGAAATCCGTGGTGAAGACGTAGTGGAAATGTGGTGGAAATGCACCCGTAAAGTGCGAAGTTGTTTTTCAAGCGTTGTGCGATTGCTTGGACTTCAATACTACATCTAGTGATTGCCAATGGGAACAGCCACTACATGCGGGAATTACAATTATGTACTTATCCACCGACATTCCACCGGTTGTCAACAGGGCGGCACCACCGAAGACCGCAGGAATACGCGGTCGGACCCGAAGTTATCCACAGGTCGAGCGGGGACATGATTTTGCCCTGTGGAATCCGCCGCCGGGCGCGTCGATCACCCGGTCGGCCGATCCGTCCCCCTTCTAGGGCTCAGGATTTGCGCTTGCGCGAGACGACGAATCGCTGCAGCAGCACGAAGGCGAGGAGAATGCCGCCGGTGATGATCGTGGTGGCTTCAGGCGGGATGCCGCCGTCGCGGGTGATGAGCACGTTCATCAGTCCGAGAACCAGCGCGCCGATCACGGAACCGAGCACAAAGCCGGCTCCGCCGGTGAGCAGCGTCCCACCGATGATGACGGCGGCGATGGCGTCCAGCTCCCAGCCCACCCCGGTGATGTTCTGCGCGATGCCGAGCTTCGAGGTGTACACGACGGCGGCCAGTCCCGCGAGGGTGCCGCTGATCACGTAGATCAACAGTTTCGTGCGCACCACCGGCAGTCCCATCAGCAACGCCGACTGTTCCGAACCGCCGATCGCGTAGACCGTGCGACCGAATCGGGTGCGGTGCAGCATGAAGAACGCCACGATGACGACGAGGGCGGCGATGAGCACGTTGGGGGTTGTCACGAGGTCGTCGATCTTGGGTCCGTCGTAGACCTTCCACTGCGTGGACAGGCTGCGGATCACCGAGTCGTCGTCGAGCCGCTGCGGGGTGGTGCTGAGGATGGACGCGAGGCCGCGGGCGAGGAACATCATCGCGAGGGTCGCGATGAAGGGTTGCACGTTGAAGTACTGGATCAGCACCCCGGAGGCGACGCCGAAGACCGAGCCGATCAGGATCATCAGCACGATCACGATGAGCGGATTCCAGCCGGCGTTGGCCAGCATCACCCCGACCAGGCTGCTGATGGCGATCACCGCTCCGACCGACAGGTCGATCCCGCCGGTGAGGATGACGAAGGTCAGGCCCACCGCCAGGATGATCAGATACGCGTTGTTGATCAGCAGGTTCGAGATCGTGCTGAACTGCACAATCCGCCCGTAGGCGACCTCACCGTAGATCAGCATGGCGATGAAGATCGCCACGGCGGCCAGGGTCGGCAGGGTTTCCAGGTTCGGCTTCATTCGCGACAGCAGCGAGGGTGCGGCCGGCCGATCGAGCTCGGTGATGGTCATACCGGCACCGTTTCCTTATCCGTGATGATGACGCGGGTTCTGCGCCGGGGGAACATCGAGCGCACCCTGGGCGACTGCAGGAGGCAGATGATCACGATGACGACGGCCTTGAAGGCCGGCGTCGCCGACGAGGGGATGGACATGTAGACGATGGTCTTGTCGAGTGTCGCGATCAGCAGGGCCCCGATGATGCTGCCGGTGAGCGAGAATTTGCCTCCGGCCAGCGAGGTCCCGCCGATGACCACGGCGAGGATCGCATCCATTTCGGCGGTCATGCCCGTTTTCGCCACCTCGACCGTCATGACGCTGGCGGTGCTGAAGATCCCGGCCACGCCGGCGAGCACAGCGCTCACTATGTAGACGGAGATGAGGATGCCGACGGGGCGGATCCCGGCCATCCGGGCGGCCTTGGGGTTGATGCCGATGGATTCGATCATCAGGCCGAGCGCGGTGCGGCGCACCAGGGCGGCCAGGACCGCCACGATCAGCACCGCGATGACGAACACAACGGGAAAGCCGAGGAAGGTGCCGTTGGCGATCCAACGGAAGGTCTCGTTCGTCGCCGAGGTGTTCTGGCCCGAGGTGATCACCTTGGCCAGGCCGCGGCCGGCGAGCATCATCACCAGGGTCGTGATGAAGGGTTGCAGGCCCACGATCGAGACCAGGATGCCGTTGAGGGTGCCGAGTAGCGCGCTGATTCCCAGCGCCAGGAGCACGGCCACCACCGCGGTGCCGAACGATCCGGTGCCGGTGTTGCGCATGAATTCCATTGAGACGGCACCGGCCACAGCCATCACCGACCCGACCGACAGGTCGATGCCGCGGGTGGCGATGACCAGGGTCATGCCGACCGCGATCATCATGATCGGCGCGCTCGCGCGCAGGATGTCGATGACGTTGCCAGAGAGGTTGCCGGTGGCGGCGTTGACCGATACCCCGAGGTAGGCGGGGTTCTTGGTGAGATTGACCACGAGCAACAGAAGCAGGGCCACGATCGCCCAGACGTACGGTTGGTGGAACAGCCCGGTGATGACGCGGATGGCTGCGGACGGACGTGCGACGGGGGTGCTCATGCGCCGCTCCCTTCTGAAGCGATGAGATCGACGATGGCTTCGGCGGTCACGTCGGGTCCGTTGACGATCTCGCCGATCTTGCGCCGGTCTTTCAGCACGATGATGCGCTCACTGAGGCGCACGACTTCCTCCAATTCAGACGAAATGAAGATCACCGACATGCCGTCATCGGCGAGCGCCACAATTGTCTCCTGAATCTCCGCCTTGGCCCCCACATCGATTCCGCGGGTCGGTTCGTCGAGGATCAGGAGTTCCGGCTGGGTGGCCAACCAGCGGCCGAGCAGGACTTTCTGCTGGTTGCCGCCGGATAGATCCCGCACGGCCCGCTCCGGGTCGGCGGGTCGCACGTTCAGCTCCACCAGGTACTTGTCGCAGATCGCGGCCTGTTCCCGGCGGGACAGCGGCCGGGCCCAGCCGCGGCGGGCCTGCACGGCCAGGACCAGGTTCTCCCGCACCGTGAGGTCGCCGACGATTCCCTCGTCGCGCCGGTTTTCGGTGGAGAAGGCGATCTTGCGCGCCAGGGCGCCGACCGGGCTGGTGACCTCGGTGGTTTTCCCGTCGATGGTCACGATGCCGGCATCGGGTTTGTCGGCACCGTAGATGAGCCGGCCGAGCTCGGTGCGGCCGGAACCGAGCAATCCGGCCAGGCCCACCACTTCGCCGGCGTGCACCTCGATGTCCACGGGTTCGATGGAGCCCTTGCGGGTCAGGTCTTTCGCGCTGTAGTAGGGCGCGCCGCCCGAGTGCACGGCCCGGGATCGCTGGGAGCCCAGGGAGTTGAGGGTGTCCACGTCCTTGCCGATCATCTCGGAGATGAGCTGGTTGCGCGGCAGCGCAGCTGTCTGGTGTTCGCCGACCACGACGCCGTTCCGCAGCACGGTGAGCCGGTCGCTGATCGCGTACACCTGGTCGAGGAAGTGCGAGACGAAGAGGATGGCAACACCCTCGTCGCGCAGGCGGCGGATGACCGTGAACAGGCCTTCAACCTCGTTCGCGTCCAGGCTGGAGGTCGGTTCGTCAAGGATCAGGACAGTGGAGTCGGTGACCATCGCGCGGCTGATCGCGACCAGCTGCTGCAGGGCGAGCGAGATGCTGGAGAGCGGTTGTCTGGGGTCGAGGTCGCCCAGGCCCAACCGGATGAGGGCCTCGTGGGCCGCCTCGTGGGTCTTGCGCCAGTTGATGCCGATCGGCCCGCGTACCTCGTGGCCGAGCATCACGTTCTCCCCCACCGTGAGGTTGTCGCAGAGGTTGACCTCCTGGTAGACGGTGGAGATGCCGGCGCTCTGCGCATCCGCGGTGCCCGCGAACCGCCTCAGAACGCCGCCGACGGTGATTGTGCCGGAGTCGATCTTGTACACACCGGTGAGCGCCTTGATGAGGGTGGATTTGCCCGCCCCGTTCTCGCCCATCAGGGTGTGTACTTCGCCAGGGAAGAGTCGGAAGTTCACGTTCTGGAGAGCCTTGACCCCCGGGAACTCGATCGAGATGTTCTCCATCTCGACGATCGGCTCTGTCACTGCCGGCGCTGTCGCTGCCATGTCTCTGCCTGGTCCTGCCGGTGTGTCGGCCTCGAAAGTTGAGTGGCGTGGCGAACCTGCCACGAAGGGGGTGTTCGTTCCTGCGGCCGGATGGGCCGCAGGAACGAACACGTTCGGGTCGTGCTGCCGGTCAGTACTGGCGGTCGGGCAGGGCCGCGGTGGCCGCCTCGGGCGAATCGAATGTCGTGCTCGGCACGACGATGCTGGACTCGACGTCCTCGCCCGCCAGGGCCGCGTTGACGACCTCGATGGCGTCCTCTCCGAAGAGCGGGTTGTATTCGGCCACGAAGCTGAGCCGGCCGGCCGCAAGGGCTTCGAGGGCGGCCTGTGTGCCGTCGATGGTGATGATCTTCACGTCGGTGCCGGGGGTGAGTCCGGCCTCCTCCACCGCGAGAGCGGCGCCCAGGCCCATTTCGTCGTTCTGGGCGAAGACGAGCTGGATGTCGTTGCCATTGGCCTTGAGCATGGTCTCGAAGACGCTCTTGGCCTCTTCGGTGGACCAGTTCGCCGACTGGCTCTCCAGCTTGGTCAGGTTGTCGGCGACGGCCTCGTCCCATCCCTTGTTGCGGTCGTTCACCACCGAGAGTCCGGGCGGGCCTTCGAGGACGACGTAGTTCGCGCCATCCGGGAACTGCTCGTTGGCCCATTCGGCGGCCGAGGCGCTGATGCCCACGTTGTCCGGAGCGATCCGGCTCGTGTAGAGGCTTTCGTCGTTCGGCTCGATGCCGCGGTCAAGCAGCACCACCGGAATCTCGGCCTCCTGTGCCCGCTCGAGCACGTCTTCCCAGCCCGTTGCCTCGGTGGCGGAGAGCAGGATCGCGTCTACGCCCTCGTCGATGAACGAGGTGAACGCGGTGATCTGGGAGTTCTGGTCGCCGTTGCTGGACGGGGCATACTTCAGGTCGAACCCGTTCTCGGTGGAGAACGCATCCTGAATGTTCTGCTCGTTCGCGGTGCGCCAGCCTCCCTCAGGTCCGACGGCGACAAATCCGACGGTGGTGAGCTCGCCGCTGTCGTCACCGGATGCGGCCGGTTCGTCCGACCCCGATGAGCAGGCGACCAGACTGAGAGCTAGTGTTCCGGCCAGGGCCAAACCCGTGAACGCTCGGAACCGTGATGTGGGTGCCATGTGATCTCCTCCTTGAGATCTGCGGGCACGAGCGTCGTGCCAGCAGTATGAATGTGTTCAATGAACGACTGCGGTGCCTTGGACGATGTGTGATCGCTAACAATTCGCTACTAGCCAGCTGCTTGATAGTTTCTGACTTCGTCGTCGGGATCAATTGTTAGCCTTCACAATCGCTCTTTTCGGAGGCTAACCGCGTTTTGCCGGTGTTGTCAAGGGCTTTTTACTGGGATGCAGCCCTGCGGGGCTCCTGTTGCGCCGAACGAGTTGTGAACCCTAACATTCAGGGGGACGAGGAGGTTCGCGAGGTGCACAGAATCGAAGCCGAACCGATCGTGGTGATGACCGGAGTCACCGTCACGTTCCCGGGCGTCACGGCGTTGGATTCCGTGGACTTCAGGCTGTTCCCCGGGGAGGTTCACTCGCTGCTGGGCGAGAACGGCGCGGGTAAGAGCACCCTGATCAAGGCGCTGACGGGTGTGTACCGCATCGACGGCGGGCGGATCGAGGTCGATGGGGTCAGCGTGGCCTTCGCCAGCCCGGCCGACGCGCAACGGTCTGGCGTGAGCACCGTGTACCAGGAGATCAACCTCCTGCCCAACCTCAGCGTTGCCGAGAACATCCTGCTCGGGCACGAGTCCCGCCGTCCGTGGGGCGGCATCGACTGGCCGGCAACACGACGGCACGCCGGCGAGCTCCTCCGGGGAATGAACCTCGACATCGACCCGGCGTCCATCCTCGCGGACCACTCACTCGCCGTGCAACAGCTCATCGCCATCACCAGGGCCGTCGCCGTGCAACCCAAGGTGTTGATTCTCGACGAACCCACCTCGAGCCTGGATACCGACGAGGTGACGGAGCTGTTCAGGGTGATCGCCCACCTCAAGGAGTCCGGGGTCGCCATCCTGTTCATCTCGCACTTCCTCGAGCAGGTCTACGAGATCTCCGACCGACTCACCGTGCTGCGCGACGGCCAACTCGTCGGCGAGTACCTCACGGATGAGCTGCTGCGGATCGATCTCGTGCAGAAGATGGTCGGCGCCGGGATGTCGGTTCTCTCCGAGATGCAGCATCGCACGAGTGAGCGGGAGGTCGAGGAAGCCCTCGGCGGTGAACGGCCGCTGGTGAGCGCCGTCGGCCTCGGCCGGGACGGCGCTCTGGCACCTATCGACCTGGCCGTCTACGAGGGCGAAATCGTCGGCATGGCCGGTCTGCTCGGCTCCGGCCGCACCGAGCTGGCGCGACTGCTGGCGGGCATCGACCGGCCGGACAGCGGCGGCGTGTCGGTCGACGGTGTCGTGCACAAGTTCCGGGGCCCCCGCGATGCGCTGAAACACCGTATCGCCTACGCCTCGGAGGACCGCCGCGCCGAGGGCATCATCGGGGACCTGACCGTTCGCGACAACATCGCACTGGCCCTGCAGGCCGACCTGGGCTGGTTCCGTCGGATCTCCCGAAAACGACAGGACGAGCTCGCCGCCAGCTACATCCAGGCTCTGAACATTCGCCCGCCGAACCCGGATGCGCTCGTGCGGCACCTCTCCGGGGGCAACCAGCAGAAGCTGCTTCTCGCCCGCTGGCTGGCCATAGCGCCCCGCCTGCTGATTCTGGACGAGCCCACCAGGGGCATCGACATCGGTGCGAAGGCCGAGATCCAGAATCTGGTCACCGATCTGGCCGAGAACGGTCTCGCCGTGGTTTTCATTTCGGCCGAACTCGAAGAGGTGCTGCGCATCAGCAACCGGGTGGCGATCCTGCGCGATCGGAAGAAGGTTGCCGACATCCGCAACCACGACCTGACCGTCGAGCGGCTGCTCACCGTCATCGCCGACGGCGCCGACGATGACGACGACCAGCGTCGGGGGGCCGAGCGGTGACCGGGACCCTCGGGCTCCTGGCACTGGCCGGTCAGGGCACTCGTCTAGAATCGGTGACACAACCCTGCACTATGTGGGCTGGCCGGATGCTCCGTGTGACGATCGACCGCGGAGAGTTGGGGCCCCGTCACCCGCAGGGAAAGGTATCGCCGTGAGAGAGGAAACTCCCCGCCAGGCGACGATCTTCGACGTCGCGCGTCTCGCCGGGGTATCGCACCAGACGGTCTCCCGGGTGCTCAACGACCTGCCCAATGTGCGGCCGTCCACCCGGGTTCGGGTCGAGGAGGCCATCAAGAAGCTGCGCTACGTGCCCTCCCCCGCCGCGCGGGCACTCGTGACCCGGCGGTCGCGCACCATCGGGCTGATCGCCACGGGCACACCCGAGTTCGGTCCGGCGTCCACCCAGCTCTACTTCAACGCTGCCGCGCGGAAGGCATCCTGGTCGGTCTTCACGGCCAGCCTGATCGACACCGAGCCGTCGGCGATCCGGGCCGTCGTCGAAGCGTTCCTCCGGCAGAACGTCGAAGGTATCGCCGTGATCACGAGCCGCCAGGGTGTCGTCGACGTCGTCGCCGGCATGGAGCTGGCCATCCCCGTGGTGGCGCTTGAGGCAACGGCCCGCACCGGTATCACCACGGTCGGGGCCAACCAGTACAGCGGCGCCCGCACCGCGGTGGCCTATCTGGCCGGGCTCGGCCACCGCAACATCGCCCACCTGGCCGGGCCGAGCGACTCGATCGACGCCAAGGAGCGGGAGCGCGGGTGGCGTGACGAGCTGGCCTCCCGCGGCCTGCAGGCGCGCCGCATCGGCATCGGCGACTGGTCGCCATCCGCGGGCTACACCTTCGGCATGGCCTGCGACCTCGAGGGGCTCACGGCGATCTTCGCGTCGAACGACCAGATGGCGGTGGGGCTGATGCACGCCCTGTCCGATCGGGGACGGTCGGTTCCCCGCGACGTCAGCATCGTCGGGTTCGACGATGTGCCCGAGGCGGAGCACCTGTCGCCCCCGCTCACCACCGTGCGCCAGGATTTCGAGCACATCGGACGGGACATGCTCAGCGTGTTGCTCAGCCGCATCAACGGTGACGGTTCCCCGCTTCCGGCGTCCGTTCCCGCCCTCATCGAACGCGCCTCCACGCGCCGGCTCGACGCCGAGGGCTGAGCCTCCCCGGCGGCCCGCCCTTCCCCCGGGCGGCGCGACATCGCCCCGGCGGCCCGTCTCCGCCCCGGCGGCCCGTCTCCGCCCCGCCGGCCCGCTTCCGCCCCGCCGGCCCGGGATACACCGCGTGCCACCGCTCCTAGCCCGCGCCACGAGCCGGATGCGCCCCGTTCGGCGTGCCATTCGCTCAGGCGCGGGGCACTCCCCGCTCGGTGAGGAAGGCGTGGAACCGGGTGGGTGAGAGAGCAAGATCCCAGCCCCACCGGTCGAAACTGTTCACCTGGGCGCGTAACGCATCCTCTCGCTGTTTCTCCTGCCACACCACCGAACTCGGGTCGCGATTGCCGAGCACGAGCCCGGTGCCGTACTTGAGGAACCCGTCGAATTCGCCGATCTTGCGCACCCGGCGCCAGAAGAAGTCCACCCAAGCGTTGCCGCCGAGGATGTCGGGAAAGCAGACCTGCAGCTCCGGTGCCTCAAAGCCGAGCTGAAAGATCCGCACCCTGCTCAGGGTCTCCCCCGGGTTTGCCGCCAGCGGGTTCGCGAAAGCGATCACCCGCTCGGCGCGGCGCCGACCGGTTCGCGGGTTCACCATCGCGAGCTCGCGGTAGAGGTCATCCCTCGTCAGCGCCGGTCGGATCGGCACCTCTCCGCGCCGCTCCCGTTCGGCGCGTTCCTGCTCAACCCGCAGCGCGTGGTCCACCATCGTGACACCCACCAGAAAGGGTGACGAGGCGGCCACATCCACCAGGGTGCGCGCAACAGAAGTGACCTGGCATCCGTCGATCTCCTGCACTGAGTCCGGAGCCGGCCCACGGTGACTGGTTATGAACCGGGTGCTGCTGCCTCCGACAGCGTCAGGGGTGCTGATGTGCACCGTCGCGGGCCAGCTCCCGATGGTGGGAAAGCCGTGCAGGATGCCCGCAGATTGATGCGACAAAACGGGCCGGCGCCCCGATGCCAGAACGGTCGCCCGCACCATCAGGCGGTACCGCTCATCGACATCAGCGGCGCGCCAGCGCTCGCCCGTCACGTACACACCGCGACGGACGCTCTGGAGCGCACCCC
The DNA here is from genome assembly GCF_004402305.1 of Cryobacterium sp. TMB3-10. Classification (NCBI taxonomy): domain Bacteria; kingdom Bacillati; phylum Actinomycetota; class Actinomycetes; order Micrococcales; family Microbacteriaceae; genus Cryobacterium; species Cryobacterium sp. TMB3-10. Next base: position 375,326 of record NZ_SOGH01000031.1, read on the forward strand.
TCACGCACAGCGTCTGGAGTGCGCGCGTTGACACTCCGACCTCTCGCAGGGCACCAGACGGGAGCAGCCCGCCGTACCGAGTGCTCACGACTTCGGCGAGGCGGAGGGTTTGGCGGTGGCGCGCGGCGTCGGCTGTGCGTTCGGCGGACGAAGGGTTGGATAACGGGGACTGGAGATTGGCCATACGGCAGCGTCCCTCTTCGACCCGCTGGCGCACGATACTGACCCGGCCCGGTTGAGCAATCGCCCGAGCCGTACCCTGTGGAGGAGCAGCGCACCCACGTGTCAGTACCGGACGGAAGGCTCCCGGCGGCACGCCTTAGGTCCCGCGGCACGCCTTAGCTCCCGCGGCACGCCTTAGCTCCCGCGGCACGCCTTAGCTCCGGCGGCACTGGTTCTAGCGCGTGCCGCCGCGCAAGAGGCGTGCCGCCGGGCAAAAAGCGTGCCGCCGCGCACAAGGCGGGCCGCGGCGCATGAAGCGAGCCGCGTCTTGGAGACATGCGCGGGCGGCGGGCAACAAAGGCCGCCGGCCGCGCATCTGTGCCAGGCCGAGAGGCTCCCGGCGGCACGCCTTGGCCCCCGCGGCACGTGTTAGCCCCGGCGGCATTGGTTCTAGCGCCTGCCGCCGCGCATGAAGCGTGCCGCCGCGCACAACGTGGGCCGCGGGGCATAAAGCGTGCCGCAGCGCACAACGTGTGCCGCGGGGCACACGTCGGACCGCGACGTGGGCCGCGACGTGGACCGCGACGTGGGCCGCGGGGCATAACGCGAGGCACGAGCGGGCACACAAAGACCGCCGGCCCCGCATCCGTGGTGGAGGCGGGGCCGGCGGCCGGATGGAGCGTGGTGCCTAGCGGCCGCCGGAGCGACGCTTGTTGTAGACGTCGAAGGCGACGGCGAGGAGGAGCACGAGGCCCTTCACGGCCTGCTGCCACTCGATGCCGATGCCCATGATCGACATGCCGTTGTTCAGCACACCGATGATCAGACCACCGATGATGGCGCCACCGATGGTGCCGACACCACCCTGCACTGCCGCGCCACCGATGAAGGCGGCGGAGATGGCTTCGAGCTCGAAGCCGTCACCTGCCTTCGGGCCGGCCAGGTTGAGGCGAGCGGTGAAGATCAGGCCGGCGAGGGCAGCGAGCACGCCCATGTTCACGAACAGCCAGAACGTCACGTTGCGGGTCTTGACACCCGACAGCTCAGCGGCGTGCAGGTTGCCACCGATCGCGTAGATGTGACGGCCGAACACGCTGCGGTTCATGATGATGCCGTAGACCAGGATCAGCACGGCCAGCACGATCAGGGTGACCGGAATGCCCTTGTAGGAGGCGAGGGCGTAGGCGAACATGGCGATGGCGGCGGTGATGAGCACGAGCTTGACGACGAACCAAACCAGCGGCTCGACCTCCTGGCCGTAGGCCGCGCGGCCCTTGCGGGTGCGCACCTGCTGCACGATCAGGGCGATGATCGCCAGTGCGGCGACACCCAGGGTGAGCGGGTCCAGCTCGAACTCGCCGAAGAGATCCGTGAGGAAGCCGTTACCGAGTGCGCGGTATTCGGCCGGGAACGAACCGATGTTCGCGTTGCCGAGCACCACGAGGGCGAGGCCACGGAAGATGAGCATGCCGGCCAAGGTCACGATGAAGGCGGGGATGCCCACGAACGCGATCCAGAAGCCCTGCCAGACGCCCACCAGGGCACCGACCAGGAGCGAAAGGATGATCGACAGCCACCAGGGCAGTCCCCAGGTCACGGCGAACACGCCGGACACGGCACCGACGAAGGCGGCGACCGAACCGACCGACAGGTCGATGTGGCCGGCGATGATGACCATCACCATGCCGACCGCGAGAACGAGGATGTACCCGTTCTGCACGATCAGGTTCGAGATGTTCTGCGGCCGCAGCAGGATGCCGTCGGTCAGGAAGCTGAACAGCACAACCACCACGATCAGTGCGACGAAGATGCCGTTCTTGCCGAGGTCGGCGATGACATGGCTGAACCAGGCCGCCGCTTTGGAGTTGCTGGGATTGACTTGTGCACCTTCGGGCGTGTTGCTCGCCGGCTTGGTTTCGAGATCACTCATTTTGACGTTTCTCCTATTCCGATAGCGCCGACGCTAACGGGCCTTTTCCATGGTCATGTGCTTGATGAGGGTCTCCGGGGTGGCCGCATCGATCGGGAATTCTCCCGTGATGCGCCCCTCGGAGAGGGTGTAGATGCGGTCGCAGATGCCGATCAGTTCCGGCAGCTCCGACGAGATCACGATGACGCCCTTGCCCTGTGCAGCGAGGGCGTTGATGATCGCGTAGATCTCGTACTTGGCGCCAACATCGATGCCGCGGGTGGGCTCATCCAGGATCAGCACGTCGGGATTCGAGTAGATCCACTTCGACAGCACGACCTTCTGCTGGTTGCCGCCGGAGAGTTTCCCGGTTTTGGCCAGCACCGTCGGTGCCTTGATGTTCATGCTCGTGCGGTACTCGTTGGCAACCTTGAATTCTTCGTTGTCATCGACCAGTCCGCCCTTGACGAGCTTGCCCAGCGAGGCCATCGAGATGTTGCGCTTGATGTCTTCGATGAGGTTGAGGCCGTAAGTCTTGCGGTCCTCGGTGGCGTAGGCGATGCCGTTGTCGATCGCCTCGGTGACCGTGCGAGTCTTGATCTCCTTGCCGGCCTTGAACACCTTGCCGGTGATGCGGCTGCCGTAGGTGCGGCCGAACAGGCTCATCGCGAACTCGGTGCGTCCGGCTCCCATGAGCCCGGCGATACCCACGATCTCGCCACGCCGCACGTTCAGGTTGACGTTGTCGACCATGACCCTGGTCGGGTCCTGGGGGTGGTGCGCGGTCCAGTCCTCGACCCGCAGGATTTCCTCGCCGATGTTCGGCGTGTGGTCCGGGTAACGGTGCTCGAGATCGCGGCCGACCATGTCCTTGATGATGCGGTCTTCGGTCACGTCGACCTTGTCGATCGTCTCGATGGCCTTGCCATCGCGGATGACCGTGACGGCGTCGGAGACCTTTTTGATCTCGTTGAGCTTGTGACTGATGATGATCGACGTGATGCCCTGACCCTTCAGGTGCAGCATCAGGTTGAGCAGGTGGTCGGAGTCCTCGTCGTTGAGGGCGGCCGTCGGCTCGTCCAAGATGAGCAGCTTCACCCGCTTGGAGAGCGCCTTGGCGATCTCCACGAGCTGCTGCTTGCCGACTCCGATGTCCATGATCTTGGTGGTGGGGTTCTCCCGCAGGCCCACGCGGGCGAGGAGCTTCACGGCCTCGGTGTTGGTCTTGTTCCAGTCGATCAGGCCCAAGGCGCCGCGTTGTTCGTTGTTGAGGAAGATGTTCTCCGCGATGGAGAGGTAGGGACTCAGTGCGAGTTCCTGGTGGATGATGACGATGCCCTTGGCTTCGCTGTCCCTGATGTCCTTGAATTCAACGACTTCGTCTTCGAAGACGATGTCGCCGGTGTAGGTGCCGTGCGGGTAAACGCCGCTGAGCACCTTCATCAGCGTGGACTTGCCCGCGCCGTTCTCACCGCAGATGGCGTGAACTTCGCCGCGAGCGACGTTGAGCGTCACGTCCTGCAGCGCCTTGACGCCGGGGAAGGTCTTGGTAATACCGCGCATCTCGAGGATGTTGGTGGTCACGTGCGTTCCTTTCTTAGGTCGATACCTTGTGCTGACCGGCCGGCGGGGCTGTGAGGCCCCGCCGGCCGGTCACTAACACGTGACTCTTAGCCGTCGATCTCGGCCTGGGTCCAGTAGCCGGTGTCAACCAGCTCTTCGGTGATGTTGTCCTTGATCACGATCGAAGAGTCGAGGAGGTAGGAATCCACAACCTTGACACCGTTGTCGTAATCTTCGGTGTTGTTGATCTCCGGCTCGTCACCGTTGAGCAGGGCGAGGGTCATCGAAACGGCGACCTCGGCCAGCTTGCGGGTGTCCTTGAAGATCGTGCCGTACTGCTCACCGGCGACGATGGCCTTGACCGAGTCGAGCTCAGCGTCCTGACCGGAGATCGCGGGCCATTCCGGGCCCACTGTGTAGCCGGAGCCCTCGAGGGCAGAAATGATGCCTCGGGAGATGCCGTCGTACGGGGAGAGCACGCCGTTGACGACGCTGCCGTCGGAGTACGTCGACGTCAGGATGTTCTCCATGCGGCTCTGTGCTTCTTCACCGTCCCAACGCAGGGTTGCAACCTGCTCGATGTCGGTCTGGCCGCTCTTGACCACGATGGTCTTGGCGTCGATCAGCGGCTGGAGGACATCCATCGCGCCGTCGTAGAAGAAGAACGCGTTGTTGTCGTCCAGCGAACCGGCAAACAACTCGACGTTGAACGGGCCGGCCGGTGCACCCTCGATGGGCGTTCCGTCCAGCTCGACCAGGCCGAGGCCGTTCAGCAACGACCAGGCCTGCTGCTGGCCAACCTTGAAGTTGTCGAACGAGGCGTAGTAGTTGACGTTCTCGGTGTCGCGGATCAGGCGGTCGTAGGCGATGACGGGGATGTCGGCGTCTGCGGCGTCCTGGAGCACGCTGGTGAGGGTGGTGCCGTCGATCGAGGCGACGATCAGGGCCTTGGCGCCCTTGGTGATCATGTTCTCGATCTGCGAGACCTGCATGGGGATGTCGTCTTCTGCGTACTGCAGGTCGACGGTGAAGCCCTCGGCTTCGAGCTGCTCCTTGACGGCGTTACCGTCGTTGATCCAGCGCTCGGAGGACTTGGTGGGCATTGCGACGCCGACGAGGCCGCCGTCGCCGCCGCCAGAGTCTCCGCCGCTGGAGCAGGCTGCCAGGGACATAACCATGGCTCCGGCTGCCAGTGTCGCGAGGAAAGCTTTCTTCTTCACTGTGGTTCCTTTCGTATTTTCAATCGACTTTGATGTCAAATGGGTGAAACAGAGTGGTGCGTGTGTGATTTACAGGCCTTGCGCCAGGCGGTAGTACGCCTGGTTCCATCGGACCTCGCGGGAGAAGTCCCGCAGGGTGGTGGTTTCATCGATCACGAGGAGCTCAGTTTGAGCGATCTCGGCGAAGTCTTGGAACACCTCGATGCCGACGGCTGTCGACATGACGGTGTGGTGGGCGGCGCCGGCGGTGAGCCAGGCGGCGGCGGAGGTGGCGAAGTCGGGTGCGGGCTTCCAGACGGCGCGGCCGACGGGGAGTTTGGGTAGCGCTTGGGTGGGTTCGACGACCTCGACGACGTTCGCGGTGAGGCGGAACCTGTCGCGCATGTCGCTCATCGCGACGACCACGGCGGGGCCGGGGGCGGCGTTGAAGACCAGGCGCACCGGGTCGTCTTTGCCGCCGATGCCCAGCGGGTGGATCTCCAGGGTCGGCTTCTCGGTGGCCAGTGACGGGCTGACCTCGAGCATGTGGGCGC